>NZ_OY787466.1:0-346362 GCF_963678845.1 uncultured Bacteroides sp. | reverse complement strand
ACCATCAAAAACCTCTTTGTAAGAATTGACATACTTTGCCAACTCTACCTTTGTAAACATTTGTTTTTTAGGGTGTTTTAAATCAAATTGATTCATACGTGCTTTGGTAAAACCATCTTTTAAACGAATGTTTTTATATTGCCCACGAGCACGTTCAAAGAACCAGTTTGTTTGTAGATTGGATTGTTCGGTAATTGGTGTTAGTATGTAACGTGAAAGTTTCTCAAATTCAATTAAGAAAGGATTATTTGCTGAAAAATCAGCATCGTTTACCTTATTCTGTGTATTGGCATATTGTGAAATTCGAGAAACGATTAAACTGTATTCTTCTTCCTTTTTTATAACAGATAGTTTTACTTGTACGAAAATATTTGAAATATCTGCTTTGTCTTTTTTCCACGTGTGATAAATAGAGGCAGTTGTTTGACCACCATTCACAATTTGAAGATTGCGGATTTTCGTAATATAGCGGTTCGATTCATCTAATTCAATATGGTCGGCAGTGGCAGCAATACCATTATTATAAGCCAAAAACATATGTGGCCTTTCTTTAATTGTTTCTCTGATACCTTTATTGATTTTACCATTAAATTGGAGAAATGAACGAACATTTTGTTCCAATAGTCTTGCTCCGAAACGTTCATACAAGTTGGCTAATCCTTGCCCTGGAAGGATTGCAATATATGCTTGATAATCGCTATTGTCGATTTGAGACATCAAACATGGAACTTGAATGTTGTCGGTTTGAAAATCGATTTCAATAGGAATGCGAGAGTTTTCCGATATGCCAAACAGATAGTTAATATCTAATACCCTGTAGAACACTTTATAACCGTTAATTGTCTGAGGGGGTGGAAAATCATTTTTATATTCACCGTTTGTAATTATTGTTGCATTAACACGAACTAAGTTTTCTTTAAGTTCAGCGTAATGAGCCAAGGTGTGAGCGAATTCAAAAATTGGTGAGGATTCCTCAACCTCGTTTACATATTCATCATAAATAGCCTTACGAAAAAAATTAGAAATGCGTTTTGTTGCTTGTTCAATTATGTCTTTAGATATTAGTTGTATTGAGTCTTCACCCTTAAAAACTGTTATGAATAGATCAACTGTTTCGTAATTGTCAGAAATAGCATAAGCATTTATTTTATGTTGTTTTTTTGTGCCTAATGCTTTTTCATCATAGGCTACATAGGCGTTCTCAGTTTCACCGGCTTCAGAAAGCATATCTAATGCCATTTGTGTAAACAATTGCTCCTGCGAAGCACCTTCTTCAGAACTATCTTGCATAGAATGAATGTCCTGCACTAAAACCGAATAGTATTTACTTACTTCATTCATATATTTTCAAGGGTATTAAAGATTGTATTTTCTGCAACAAGATATTCTTTACATTGTGATAAGATTATAGAGTACTTGATATCACCAACCCCATCACGTATTTCATTTTCCTTAATCCGGGGAAAATCTTTTTCAATTTTATAGAAATTCTCTTGTCTGATTTGATAACAACGTTCTTTATATATTTCAGCATGTTTATCAAAATAACCAACCTCAAGAAGTTTAGCATTGAATATGTTTAATGCAATGGTGGTATTAAATGTTTGTCGTATTAAAGATATTTTAGTGTTTAAGTTCTCTCCATTACCTTTAGAAACTTCTACGGATAAATGATATAAATACAAGTTTTCTAAAAGTGTTTCGTCTAACTGCCTTTCACTGCTAATACTTATTTTCTGATGGTTATTACCAGCAGTTGTTTTTACTTCTAAAGCCCAATTGTTATATTGGAAATCTCTCAGAGCTTTGTCAATACCAACCCATGTATTTAGTATAGAAGTTTGTTCAAAGTCATTAGATAAATACTTCTGTAGAAAGTGTAGTTCACCAAACAATCCTTGTTGCTCAGCCGGAGTTAATCCAATTGAATTATATTTATCAAAAAGAGATTTCCATTTTTCAAGTTGATTTAATGCCGCTTTAATTATACTTTGTTCTGAAACAAGTTTTGAAACTGTAATTACTAAATCTTCACACAAAATAGAGAACACATCACGACTTGAATAATCCAATAATTCGATAAGAAGCATTACATGATTTTCAAAAGAAGTATCATTGTATAACGACACTTTCAAATCTTGCAAATTAGCAAATGGGGAAATATCAATACGAATATCTTTGCTGACAGAAATTGCAATTCCGCAATGTTGCTCTGGATTCTTAAATATACTATATACACATTGATTTGTATTATTAGAGTATAACTTTTTAAGAAGCCCTTTCGTATTGGCTTTCTCTAGATCTGACCATATTTCTAATATCCTATTCATTATCGTCTGGATTATCGTTATTATTGTCGAATTCTTCTTCTGATTGTCTGAATTTATCAATTAAAACACTATTGATTGCAAATTCTTCAGTATGATTTCCATTACTGTGTGGAAAACAAATTGCAAACCCAAGAAATGGTTCAATTGATTTCACTCCATTAAATTCTTTTGGGTATGCACATTCTGGATTTAGTGGGTAGATTATTAATAAGGGATTTGTCACCGACCTATATTTTTCTCTAACAAGTTTGGGCTTTGGATAATTATTTTTCCAATTTTCATCTGCTTTCCAATTTAATTCAACAGACCCTTCTATTGACGTTTTCAACGCCATTTCTAGAACCTTATCATCTAAATCAATAAATTCATCTGTTTGATTTCCAAGTATGTGATTCTTTTTTATCAAATATGTTTCTTCTGTTGATTCTATAGCGTAGTTACGATCAAAACAGCCAACACTAATGCCATTTGAAGTTGTAAACTTTGGAGTTTCGCCTACTTTGTTCATAAGTGCCACACTCCAAGACGTTAATTCTCCATCAGTATTGAGCTTTTGTATAAATCTACAAATTCTGTTTAAATCAACAGCTTTAAGATTTTCTGCAACTTTGTATCTACCAAAATATGAGCAAATTGTGTTAGGTGTAACATCTTTCCACAAATAGTCATTTCCTTTTTTCACTGGTAGACCTAGCGAGGAGATTAAATTATCAGTTGCAATCAAATTTGAGTGTACAATACCTTTATCTTTTGAGAGCTGGTAAGTTTCTATTAGTCGACCAGACCAAGAAACACGTATTGTATTAGTGTATCTCATTTTGCTTACAGCTGTAATTTGTAAACAACCGGGGTGGGTTCGTACTTTTAAAACATAATCTTCTGGAGTACTCCCTGAATCAGCCAAGAAGTTGAATTCTCCTCGCAACTCTTCACTAGCCATCGTTATATGTCGAAACCATTCATTCAACTCTCTACTTGTAAATAAACGGCATAAATCAACATATCCCGGACGATAGCCAAACCATCGCCCCATTTGCATTAGTGTGTCATACATTTTTGAGGCTCGCAAATAATAACTTACAGACAAACCCTCTAGAGTAAGACCACGTGACAACTTATCACCACCTATCGCAATAACAGAGATACCCGTTTTCTCATTATCATAATATTTCAGTGCATCTGCCGAACTACCATTTATAGACTTTACTTCAATCTTGACAACAGCTTTATAAAGTAAGGGTAGAATTTCTTCCCAAGAATGAATTGTGAGTTTTGTATCTATATCTTTAAACGTTGAGTTTTTTATATTACTCGTTGTAGTTTTGAATGAAATATAGTCGGGAGTATCAACTTCATAGACTTGGCGAAACTCTTCAATAATTTGTTTTATATTTTGCTCAATACCTCTTTTATAATAAAGGAATTGACTTTCAACCAAGTCTTTAATATCATTCTGCCAGCTTTTATACCGAGATACATGAACTAGCATTGAATTATGCTTTTTATCTTGCCCACGTGCTATCCTAACAGCGCAGGTAACAATAAAGCATTTAATTGCCAATTCTAAAGATTCAGGCAAATCTAATGGTTTGTCATCATTCATTTTATGTTTATCGGGAACGAATGTACCAAAATCATTTATTGGTCTTACAATTGGCAATAGGTCATCATTTGTATCATCGGGAATTATAGAAGTACCAAAAATTTTATCTGGTCCAATATAATTAGTTGGTGCAGGAAGATTAATAATAAAATCACGTGGAAATAAATTATCTTCATCTAGTGGAATAAAAATATTTGCAAACGGAGTAGCAGTATATCCCACATATCCAGAGCGATTGAAAAGACCTATAATATTGCGAATTAAGCGATTTATAACTGTTGGAGATTCATTTTCTTTTTTCGTATTTATAGAAGCGTTATCCGCTTCGTCATCAATTATAAGTAATGATTTATTTATTATCACTTTCTTCCCATTGACTGTTACTGTTTGTGAGGCCAACCATGTTGATAAGCGTTTTAAAACAGTGGCATTTTTTTTGACTACCAATAAAATTGGTTGAGGTGTGTCAAAATTTACTCCCAAAGTTTCAGCGGCTCTTTTTGTAAAATCACCTTTATCTGAACTCGTTGTTATAGAATTTGCAATTGCTGGAGGAAAACCATGTAATAGACCTACACCACGTTTTGAGGTTAAATTCATTGTGTATGCACGCTCAAACTGTGTATCGAACCCTAAAAAATCTTCATCTAAACGTAATTGAGTTTGACTACGCAAATTATTGTGAATACCAGCTAAAACAATTATTAGATTAAAACCTGCATCGGCAGCTTTACATATTAGGCCAGTGTAGTTAGCTGTTTTACCAGATTGAACCTGCCCAACGACTAAACCCTTTTTGTCAATAGTAATATCTTGTAATGTAGGATCAAATAACTTATCTAAAGTACTTTCAGTGAGTTTGTCTATCTTATCAATAATATCAGGTGGAAAACCTTTGGATTGCTCTAAATAATGGCGATAACGATTCCAAAAAGCCCAATGTTCTGCTGAATGATTTGCTTTATAATCTTTAATCCAAGGCTCTCTACGCTCTTTACCAACAAGTATTTTAAATAAATCAACTCTAACGCGATAAGTTGAAAGAAGTTCATTTTTTAGTTGTGTTGTGTCAATTCCGCTGAAGAAAGGCATGTACATAACCTGCTCAATAGCACTATCAATTTCAACATCAGTAACACTAACTCTTTCTCCAATTAAAGAACGACACATGTTTTTTGCTTTTTCAATCATTGTAATCTATTGTTTCAATTAGTTCTGGAAATTGATTAAACGGGTCTAAATTAAGTAGGGTTGCTTTAGCTTGTTCCGGGGATTTGCCACTCATTATTTGATTATCAAATATTTTTTTTATCATAGATTTGACAATTTCAAGATTTTCTTGTTCAAATGGTTTTTTTTGATTGTCACCCTCTTCTGATTCTTTTATAAAGATTGATTTAGAAGGTATTGTTTCTTCAATAAAACGAAGCATTTGTTCTATCGCCTTATCAGGATTAGAATGTGCTAATTCCTTTAACTCTCGAATCATCAAATGTTCTCGATTTACTACAAATGACCATTTATTACCTTTCTTTTTATCGAGCCATAGTGGCTCAAAATCCTGTCCTGATTTTTGTTTAAGTATTTTCCCACGGTGTCTAAATACCTGAACGCCATTAGCCCTAACATTACGAGCATAAGACGCAATTTGCTCACGACAAGCGAGGGGTGGTCGAGCCGTTGATTTTTTTATATCAATCTGCCAGTCTGAATCTAACGTATTTGGCAAATCAATAAGAATACGAACGAGCTTGTAGTGTTCTTCTTTCCGAAACATGCCTAACCAATCACCAGCTAATAGAAGTCTTTTTCCACGATAAACATAAAAACCTTGTTGTGCTCCCCAGCCATTAATCCCTTCTGCATTTTTAAAAGTTTCATCATCAATTCGACTTTTATGTGGAAGTACAAAACCTTTCATCATTGCACCACCGCTAATATAATCATCTGCAAATGCTTGTGTGGCTGGTTCATTTATTAGAAATGGATTCCAAGGTTTTATTTCCCTATTCCAAAAATAAAATTTGGTTTTCTTATCTTCCATGAATCTGTGAAATGTCATTTGTATGTGATATTTCACTTTCTCCATTATGTCAGTAAACTTGCCTAAAGCAAATTCATTTGATTGTTCTGTACCAATGGGGAGAATTCTATCTAAATCAGTCCATATAACAAGTGATCCAGATATCATATCATCTAAAGCTGTTTTATATTCCTTTGGTATATATCTCAACAATTCCCATTTACTTGTTTTATTTACATAGTCTAAATCCCATGTCCAATAAACTGGCGAGAAATCTTTACGTTTACTCAAAACTGTGAGTTTTCTACATTGAGAGAATGAGGCGGTTTTTAAACCTAAACCGAAACGACCTAAATCATTTAAGTTTCTGTCAGCTAAAGGGTTCTGGGCTCCTGGTCGCATTGCTTGTATTAACTGCTCATTATCCATACCATCGCCATCGTCAAGTATAGTAATTGTAGTCTTATCACCATGCCAATTAGAATCAACGTAGATATTTTTCGCATTAGCAGAAATAGAATTATCAATAATATCAGCGATAGCTGTTTCTATATTATAACCAATGGCACGAAAAGTTTCTATCATTGAAGCAGCTTCTGGAACAGCAGAAGCTTTTTCTATTTGTGAGTAATCCATTACAATTATGTATTGAAGTTGTGTGTTTTTTAAGAATATTACTAGTTACAAGATTAAAGTTGAATTATATAAGATTGTTTTATTATAGTATTTTAATCAGCAAATCTTTCACAATTACTCCAATCTGATATGCCAAATACGGTGGTACAGCATTCCCAACCTGATGAAACTGTGCAGTCCTTGCACCACAGAAAAGATAATTATCAGGAAATGTTTGAACCCTCGCTGCTTCTCTGACGGTGAAACTCCTGCATTGTTTTGGATCATAGTGAATAAAATAATGACCATCTTTTGATATATGGCAGGTAACTGTAGTTGCAGCAATATCAGGTAGCTGTACACGAAAACGGTCTTCGAATTTTCCTGTTTTTGCATTGTCATGATCAGGCATGATCGAAGGACTAAGTCTTTCATAATCTCTCATACGAGGGAAATTTTTCTCAGACTGAGTATATGAACTTGCAAACAGATAGCGTTCTAAGTCTTCAACCAAGTGGGCTCTGGAAATATGATGCGTAATTCCATCCATTTCTTTGTCTATGAACCAAGTTCTTAGTGGGTGGTAAGCATCTATGGTTTGGCCTGCTTTCAAGTACTCGCTTCCTATACCTAATACAGGAGCTTTAATCTCTTTCATATCAGGAGCAATTACTGAATGAGGCATTTTTAATAATCTCTCTTTATACTTTTGAATATATATTTCCCAATTTTCCTGAGAATCAGGTATGTCACGATATATTCTTTTCCTTTTTCCATTGATAATTTGGGAAGAAATGATTTCTCGCCCTAACCCACTCCTAATGGCAGGTAAATTGCCGATAACAGATTTTAGCGTTATTTCTGCCTTTTGCTCCAAGATACCAGGTGCAATTGCAATATCTTCCCGAATTCCCAAAAGAATTACCCTATGACGTTTTTGTGGTATTCCATACAACTCTGTTTTTATAAGGTAATCTTTATTATCTTTTACATCGGAAGTTACTAAAGAATGGATTCTGTATTTTTTACTATTAGTTTCAGGAAAAATAATAGAAGGATCTCTCAGGTCTTCCTTAATCATTTCAAAAATACTAATATCCTCTTGACCTTCTTCTGTGATTTTTGCAGAAAGTAGACCTTTCACATTTTCCATCACAAATACCGCTGGTTGATGTGTAGCAATAATTCGCAGATATTGTTGATAAAGATAAACGCGTTTATCATCCATATCAATACCACCAACCCTAGATCTGCCGGCCAAAGAGTATGCCTGACATGGTGGACCTCCAATAAGTACCCAGTTTTTAAATCCATTCAGAACATTATTAATTCTCTTATCTATGAGTTCCGGGGGGAAATTATCTTCTCCTAATTCAGCTAGCCAAGCCTCATTTTTTGCACAGCTATATTCTTCAGAATAATTTTTATATAATAATTGGATCTTTTTATCACGTTCATACAAATTAGCCTCTTTTAGAACATCATAATATTCAGGTGGCAATTCCCCTGGAGCGAACTGACGACAAAAACTTCTTAATTCTAATGTTTTATGTGCATTCTCTTCTTTCTCAATGGAAAGTTTTATTTTGAAAAAACGTTTTTCATTTACCAATACCGAAGAAAATCCTTCAGCCAACCCACCGGGTCCTGCAAACAAATCAATTATAGGTATCTCTTTATTTTTGTTTTCTGATATCATCAACTATTATATTATAAAAATTTTCATTTTTAACTTCGTACTCCCCAATAATTAAAACTTTACAGCCCATATTTCTAAGTCGAGTTTGCTTTTCAAAGTCATTCATTATTGTCTTTTCTATTTTGTTTTTCCACTAATCAGTCCTTTTTCAGGGTAATTTACAATACTTGCAATTTTCATGTCCATGTCAAAAGCATACGTTCACAAAAATTACTGTTTTATGTTTTGGTAAAACAATATCTGGCTTACCCGGTAGTTCTTTGTCATTTATTCTATATCTAAATCCGTTTGCAAACAAGAATTTCCGGTTTGGTATTCTTGTTTTTTATACGACTCATGTTATAGCTACGGGTAGCTTTATCGTGGACATCAGCCATTTATTATTCTTTATAATAAATTCTCAAGATTTGAGCTACAAATGTATTAATAAAATTTCAATAATTTTAAGAGCTTGTTTAAAATTTATTAGAAAACAGCATTATAAAAACGATGTTAACAAAGACTTTATCGACTAAATACTAATTCCTTGTTCAAAAATATTCTTTTATTATCAAACTACTAAATTGCATTTTTAGCTATTTATTTAAGAAAATTCAGTTCTTATAAAGTTCTAGATATGTTTTTTCAAGAAGCAATGCAATTTCATTCAATGTATTTTCACGCTGTTTTGGCTTAAGCTGACATTCCCAGACAACCATAGTCCGCCACCCCATAGAACGAAGTTTATCTCTTACTTCTGCATCACGGGCAATATTCTTATCAATCTTAGCTCTCCACCATTCAGTTCGTGTTTTAGGAATAACAAAGTATTTACAACTTTCGTGTCCATGCCAGAAGCATCCATTTATAAAAATCACAGTTCTATATTTACGCAATACAATATCCGGTTTTCCTGGTAGTTCTTTCAAATTGACACGATAGCGGAATCCTTTACTGAAAAGAAACTTCCGGACTATCATCTCAGGCTTTGTATTTTTGCCTTTAATCATAGACATATTGTAACTTCGTGTTCCTTTGGAATGAGCGTCGGACATGATTCTATAGTGATAGGTTATACATATATAACACAAAAGTAGGTCCTTTTTATCTAACAAAGAAATATTCGGAGGCAATATCAAAGGTTACATCAATATCAACTTCTTTCTTTTTATTATCTTCATTTTCACGGAGTAGTTCTTCAATGGGGTACGTTATCCAATTGGCATCAAATTCTTGTAATGCACCAATTTGCATTTCTTTTGAAGCGGCATTTATTGCAAGATATGCATTATCAGGATAAAAAAAAGAGTCTTGCAAATATTCATTTACAAGATCGTAAACGGCCTGATCAAAAGCATCTCTTTCCTTGCAGGTACTGTAGTCTGTCATAGTATTATTATTTTTGAAATTAATATATTACTGATAAATGGTCTCAAATGTATTACTCCATACCAATTCTTCGAGTTCATCCTCCATAAATTCTTTAGCCTCTTCAGACTCTTCAAAGCATACGGCATCACTCTCACTTTCAAATACAAGTGCAAAGTGAGGATTATTTGTCCAACCAAGCACTGGCATATTAGTTAACCATTTTGTCCTGTTCTGATTAGATATTGAGATTGTTCGTATAGAAGAACTCTCAGATTTCAGTTTGCCATCCATTGTGTATACCATAACTACTTTTTATTGATTTAATAGTACAAATATAGTATTTTTTATATTATATAATAATATTTTTCAGATTAAACATCAATAAAAAAGCATTATTTTTTATCTATAGAAATACTTCTGTTATATTTGCAGCATGGAAGGAAAAAGGGTTATTCATTTAGAATTAAAACAGACTGGAGAGCATCGCTATTTCAGCTCTCCGAGTGCTTTATATAATACTTTCAGCAAAGAAGAATTAAGAATAGCCCGCCAATCTCTTTTAAATTACTGGCAAAGAACAAGTGAACCTTATGAAAATGCTGTTTGCATTATAAGAAAGGGAGCATTGAAACAAAAGACACTTTCAGATAAATAGCATTTAAACAGTATTCTACCAGTATTTAAAAACCTTATTTTATACCCAATCGGGTATAAACAACCTATAAAAACATAAAATTATACCCAAAAGGGTACAATATATATATAATTTTATATATTTGTACCCAAACGGGTATAATATGGAATATCTATCTCTTTCTGAATACGTAAAACAGATGCGTAAACAGTATAATCTTACGCAAGTTGAACTATCCGAGAAATCGGGCGTAGGACTGCGTTTTGTGCGTGAGCTGGAACGAGGAAAGCAGTCTTTACGTCTTGACAAAGTAAATCAGATTCTGAATCTTTTTGGTTCGGAAGTGGGTGTTGTGCCTATGAATAAAGATAACCTTGGTGTATGAAGCAGGCAAAAATACAAATACATAACCAGCTAGCCGGTATACTAACAGAGGACGAGAATGGATTTACTTTCTGTTATGACGACAGCTATCTGAAACAGGAAGATGCTGAAGCCATAAGTCTGACATTACCTCTAACGGATAAGACTTATCACAGTAGTGTGCTCTTTCCTTTTTTTGACGGACTGATTCCTGAAGGATGGCTGCTTGGTATAGCAGAACGCAGCTGGAAAATAAGTCAGCGAGACAGGATGTCTTTATTAATGGCCTGCTGTAAAGATTGCATTGGCGCTGTTAGTGTTATACCTATTGAGGAGGAGGAATAATTTATGGGAAAGTGCTTGTATTGTTATAAAGAAACTGAAGAAGGTCACGACTTCCATCCCGCCTGTGCGAAAAAAATATTCGGAACTACAACAGCTCCGCTTCTTCCTTATGACCGCAAAGATCTTGTAACATTGGGAGAACAGGTAGTAAGGAGTAAAACAATCTTGACCGGAGTGCAGGCTAAATTATCTGTAGACATAGATAACACCCGGAAAGGTGAATCTGAACGACTTACAATTGTAGGATTATGGGGACGTTTTATACTAAAACCTCAAACGGAACAATACAGAAATCTTCCCGAAGTGGAGGATTTAACAATGCATCTGGCCGAAATAGCAAAAATCAAAGTGGTGCCTCATTCACTGATACGATTTAAAGATGGCGAGCTGTGCTATATAACCAGAAGGATTGACAGAGATAAGAATGGAAAGAAGTTTCCCATGGAAGATATGTGTCAGTTATCTGAACGGCTAACTGAGTACAAATATAAAGGGTCTTATGAACAGATAGCAAAGGTTATATTCAAATATTCAAATACTGCCAAACTTGATGTTATTAATTTCTGGGAACAGGTTCTGTTTTCATGGATTACCGGGAATGCAGACATGCATCTCAAAAATTTCTCCCTATATAGTATTACTAAAGGGTTTTATTCATTAACCCCCGGATATGATATGCTTTCAACTACTCTGGTAATGCCCGAAGATACAGAGGAACTGGCTTTAAACCTGAATGGAAAGAAAAAGAAGTTAAAGAAAGAGGATTTTATCAAGGCTTTTAAAGCTTCGGGACTTGAAGATAAAATTATTGGAAACATCTTTAACAAGTTTGATAAGATTTCACCTAAGTGGTTGGTTTTCATTGACAATTCATTTTTACCGGATGATATGAAAGAGATATATAAGAATCTTATCACTGATCAGTTGAATAAACTAAAAACAAATCAATAGATGTATAAGCATAAAGAATAAAGAACCAGGGCAGCAGGGAAAATAAAGCCCTACTCTACCCCGATTTTTGAAGTGGAATTACCTGTGGTGAGATAACCCCTGATAATTATGCAAATTCTTTCTTTAGTTGTTCTACCCAATCCTTGATTCTTTTTTCTGTCTGATCTGACTGATTCTCAATATCCAGAGCCAGTCCCTGAAGTTTACCATCTTTTAGCGCATGAGACTGATTAAAGGTATACCCCTCCGGAGAAGTCAGCCCTACAATTTTTGCTCCTGCTGTTTCAAAGGCTTCTGCCAGAACACCTATTCCGTCAACAAAATTATCAGGATAGTTAACCTGATCTCCAAGACCGAAGATCGCTACTTTTTTATCCTGAAGTTCTAAAGCTGTAAGTTCTGGCATTACCTCATCCCAGTAAGTGGGCAACTCGCCATCAAACCACGTGGAAGTGCCTACTATCAAATAGTTATAAGCCAGAAAATCTTCCTTCCACGCACTCTCAATAGGAACAATATCCAGGTCGGCTTCGCCAAATGCTGCTTGTATCTGTTGCGCTATACCGGCTGTTTTCTTTGTGCTTGTTCCATAAAATAATCCAATCTTTTTCATCGCTTATGTTTCTTATTTATTAATATTCAAGTAACTCTTTTGCTGCCTTATATATACGATCTTCGCCAGGAAGAATGGCTTTTTCAAAATTTGGATGGAATCCCACCGGCGTAAAGATTGAACCTACCCGCTGAATAGGTGCATCCAGATAACGAAACATTTCTGTTCCGATCATTGCCGCAATCTCTGCCCCAAATCCTGAAAAGACTTTATCTTCGTGCACTACCAATACCTTACTGGTTTTCTTTACAGACTCAAAGATAGTCTCTTTATCAAGCGGAATCAGTGAACGAAGATCTATTACCTCCACGCTCCAGTTATGCTCCTTTGCCAGACGCTCTGCTACTGCAAGGCAGAAATGAGTTGTATTTCCGTAAGTAATAATGCTAATATCTGTACCTTCACGACGAATCCTGGCTTTCCCAAAAGGAACTTCAAAATCATCGGGAACTACAGTGGCAGCCTCAACGGCATTATACAATGCTTTTGGTTCAAGGAATAACGTGAATCCTTTGGAGCGCATACTGGTACGTAATAATCCTGCTGCATCATCGGCAAAGGAAGGATATACAATGCGGGCACCGGGGAGTGTGGTTAGTGCTCCTTCAAGTGTTTGCGAATGATACAATCCTCCGCCAATATAACCTCCGGAAGCAAGACGTACTGTTACATTTGGGACAAACTGACCATTGCTCCTCCAGTATTCGTGTGTACACTCAACATATTGCTCAACACCCGGCCAGAAATAATCGGCAAACTCGGCTCCCTCTATTACAATTCGTATTTTAGGATCGAAACGGCTCATTCCATTAGCTGTACCAATAATATAATCTTCTGCTATTGGTGCATTAAATACTCGCTTTATGCCAAACTCCTGTTGCAAGCCTTTGGTTACATTAAACACACCACCTTTATCTTTGTTAGCAACATCCTGTCCCCACAAAAAAGTATCAGGATTGTATCTGAACTCAGCCTTTAATGTTTCATTGATGGCAGTGACAAGGTTCGTCTTTTCTCCCTCCTTGTTGTGAGTTCCATCAGTGTAGACTTTAGGAAGATAGGGTTCAGGAAGTACAAAATCGAGAACCGTTGATGCGTCGGGATCGGGTGCAGCAATGGCTTTTTTATTGGATGCACTCAGTTCTTTCTTTGCTTCTTCCTCAATCTTCTTAAGTTCATCTTCCGTAAATCGCTCGTAACGCAATAGCATCCGCCGGAATTTATATAGCGGATCGGCAGCTTTCACATAAGATAATTCATTTTCATCACGATACAGTGTCTGTTTATCGGAATTGGAGTGTGAACCAATACGCACACAGTTTGCATGAACAATAACAGGATTATGTGTGGAGATTGCATATTCGCGGGCCTCGGTCATGGCATTCACGGAATCGAACACATCTTTGCCATTGCAATAAATGATTTTGAGATTCTTGAATCCGGAAAAGTTAGCAGCAACTTTACGATTGGCTGTCTGATCTTTTTTAGGAACAGATATACCAAAACCGTTATCCTGAATTACGAAGATTACAGGTAAACATTCTGTACTTGCTCCGTTTATAGCTTCATAAACAAACCCTTCGGATACTGAAGCCTCGCCATGAGAAGTAATGACCACTCCTTTATGACCATAATAGACCATTGCACGAGCCACACCAACAGCATGAAGGTCCTGAGTACCTGTGGCCGATGAAATATTCTCTATGTTCCACTCCATCTTTGCAAAATGATTGGACATGTGTCGCCCTCCACTTGTGAGGTCGGTTGCTTTTGACAGTCCGTTGAGGATTACCTCCTCTGCAGTCATCCCGGCAGAAAGCGCAGCAAGCATATCACGATAATAAGGGAACAGAAAATCTTCTCCTTTTGTAAATACCTGCCCCATAGCAAGCTGAATGCCATCATGACCGGCATAAGGTGCATGAAACGACCACCCCAATGATTGCAATAAATAGGCAGGTGCTTTCTCATCCAATGCTCTGCCAAGTGTCATCAGATGGTACCATTTTTTGAGAGTCGCTTTATCAGTTGTCTTTATATCGAACTTTTTCATATAAATCTGTATTTTAATTATGCTTCAATAAGTGAATCAGGCATTCCAGTTTTCAAGATAGTCAGCAATGCGTTTCAGAAAAGCACCTCCCATAGCACCATTCACTATACGGTGATCATAAGATAGTGAAAGATACATCTTGTGACGGATAGCAATAGTATCTCCTTCGGGAGTTTCTACTACAGCAGGTTTTTTCTCAATATAACCTACACCAAGAATAGCTACCTCCGGTTGATTAATGATTGGTGTACCTATGATATTCTTGAAAGTTCCAAAGTTAGTAATGGTGAAAGTTCCACCCTGAATATCATCGGGGGAAAGTTTATTATTACGGGCTTTGGCGGCAAGAGTATCTATACTGCCGGCAAGTCCGCTTAGGCTTAACTTATCTGCATTATGAATAACGGGAACAATAAGGTTTCCATCATTGAGTGATACCGCAACACCAATATTTATTTTTTTCTTCAGAATCATGCGATAGCCATCAACCGAAGCATTTACATAACGGAATTCCTGCAACGCTTTCGTTACGGCTTCCACAATAGCGGGCATGTATGTAAGTGATATACCTTCACGACGTGCGAAAGCCTCTTTATTGCGCTCACGCCAGCGGACAAGCTTGGTTACATCAACCTCGACCACGGTAGTAACATGTGGTGATACATTCTTAGAAAGAACCATATGATCGGCAATTATATGGCGGACAAAGTCCATCTCAACAACCTCATCACCCTCAGATACTGGAATTGAAAGTAACGGAGCCGACGCAGACTTTGTTTCACTGACTGTTGCAGACCTGGATTCAATGGCGGGTTTAACCTCTGCTACCAATTTAGCCTCAAAAGTCTGTTTTGCTTCAGCAACAGCCTTTGGCTCTGCTGTACGAACAGACGGTTGAACACCTTTCTTTTTCTGATCTACATAGTCTTTAATATCTTTTTTACTTAATCGACCGGAATAGCCTGTACCAGGAATAGTATCCAGCTCTTCCTGAGACAGTTGTGCTTCCTGAGCAATCTGAAGTACAATAGGAGAAAGCCATCTGGCATCCTCTTCCTTCACATTACTTATTGGTGCAGAAGAGCTTGAAGATGTTACGGTACTCTCTTCTTTTGATAGAGCCTTTTCTGTAATTTCCTCCGGAGCCTCTTCATCAGAATCGCCATCAAGTTGTACAATAGCAACCACAGTACCTACTGCAACAGTATCTCCTTCCTTGAAAAGAAGTTTTAGAATCTTTCCATCTACCGGAGAAGGAATTTCAGCACTCACCTTGGCTGTGCTCACTTCAAACAATATATCGTCTTCTTTAATAATATCGCCTACTTTTACTGACCATGTCATAATGGTACCTTCAGTAATACTTTCGCCCAGTTTGGGCATTTTTATTTCAAATGTAGCCATAGCTAATAATTTTTATTTTAAATATGATGCATTAAAAATCCAATCGGAAGTGGAATACTTCTCCTCTCTTAACTGCCTGATGGCTTCTATATCTTTTTTGCTAAAAGTATATGTCTTGTTATCGGTCTTGTTGTCCATAAAATAATTCATTATTACATTCTTTAAATCATTGATTTGCATTGAGCCGGGTATATATTCCCGGATATTGGTTACCACACTCCGGACTGATTTTACATAAGCAGGACGCTGATTTGCTTCTTGGTTTTCAAGCTGCGAAGGATGGGGCAATAAAGCAGCGGACAGATTTGCCAGATTTGTTGAAAAAAGGAGTGTAGAATGATACATCACTCTGTTCTTATGAATACACTGTGCACTTCCGGATATCTTTAAACCATTGACAGTAAGAGCTCTTCGTTCATCAGTCTTTGCATCTATTCCTATCTCTTTAAGAAGGTTCTGAATCTGAGTTGCGTATTTATTGAAATCGGTATTGCTACTGTTTTCAATAAAGGTAAAGTTAAGATTACCGGCATCGTGATATACTGCCCCACCCCCCGAATACCGACGAACCACTTTTATGTGATTGTCTCTTACAAAATCCAGGTTAACCTCAGCCCATACATTCTGATGTTTACCTATAATGACTGATGGCTCATTTTGCCATAGCATAAAAATATTTTCTGAGAAGGAACGAAGGAGGTATTCTTCTGCAGCCAGATTGAAACAGGCATCGGTATGCGAATTATTTATGCAAAGCATATTCATTGATTATTAATGGGTTTAACTTACTATGCAAACAGAGTCTCACGAATAATTTCACTGACTGTGGGATGCGGGAATATCTGTTTCTTCAGTTCATCTACCGTATATCCTTTCTCAATAGCCATACTCATGCTCATAATCAGCTCCGATGCCGGATTGCCTAACAGATGACATCCTATTATGCGATCATCATCATCTGTTATCAGTTTACAGAGTCCGTTGCCTGGTTCATTTTCAGCAACGAATCGTCCGGAATAGGCCATGGGCAGTTTCAATACATGATAATTGATGCCACTTGCAGTTAACTCCTCTTCCGTTTTTCCTGCTCCAGCGAGCTCTGGATTAGTATATACAACTCCGGGAATAGCATCGTAATTCATTTTATCGTCTATACCCAGGATATGGTTGACAGCCACTTCGCCCTCGCGAATAGCGGTATGCGCAAGTAAAGAATAACCGGTAATATCACCACAAGCATAAACACGGGGGTGACTTGTCTGCATAAACTCATTAACTTTCACTCCGCTTCTCTGAAGTTCAATCTTGAGCTTCTCAATTCCTAAATTTGCAGTAACAGGCCTTCGCCCTACACTCATCAGAATCTTTTCAACGTCTATTGTTTCGGACTTACCATTCCTTTCAACAAAAACTTTACCGGCAGATACTTCCGTAACTTTCGTGTCAACTAAAAAGCGTACACCCTTCTTGGTGTAATCAGCCCTAAGCATAGCAGATGTTTCCTTATCCATTACCCCCAGTATTTCGGGCATCATTTCAATAACAGTAACTTTAACACCCATGCTGTTGAAAAATGAGGCAAACTCCATTCCTATTACTCCTCCTCCTATAATGGCAAGAGAATTTGGCAACGCTTTGAGTTCCAGAGCTTCTTTTGAAGTCCAGTATTCGGTTTCGGATAAACCTTTAATAGGCGGAATTACTGTTTCGGAGCCGGCGCAGAGCAACAAATACTTTACTGAATATACCTCATTATTACAAGATATATTGATAGTATCATCCTTTTCACCCAAGACAGTAGCTGTACCCTCCACAATATGAACACCATGAGCCTTCAATTTCATTTCAACTCCGGAAGTAAGTTTCTTGACTACTTTATTCTTGCGGCTCATAATTTTCTCAAAGTCAAAAGTAGGATTGCCATCTACAAGGATTCCATATTTTGAAGCACTTTTTATATTATCCAGAATCTTAGCCGAATATAACAATGTTTTGGTAGGAATGCAACCTTCATTGAGGCATACACCTCCAATTGCATTCTTCTCAAAAAGAACTGTTTTCAGTCCGTTTGCAGCAGCTCTTTCCGCAGCGTTATAGCCTGCAGGTCCGCCACCTATAATTGCTAGTTCATATTTCATAACTGTTATTTTATTTATATCATGTATAAACAACAAACAACATCAATTAGTTTTGTTACAAGGACCTATGTTATAAAAACAATTTCAATAATATCTATTATATGGAACAAAACAATTACATTTGTGTAATACATAAAACAGGAACCAACTTATGTCTATTTATATGAAACGAACATATCTATTGATAGTTTTTATATCCTTTTTTGCAATATCTTATTCACAGGTTATTGATGAAAAATGGGTGAAAGAAAATTACACAAAAAGAGAAGTAATGATTCCAATGAGAGATGGCACAAAACTTTTCACTGCAATTTATGAACCTGTTTCCAAATCAGAGAAACATCCTGTTTTAATGTTCCGTACGCCTTACGGTACACAACCTTATGGCAAGGAACCAAGTAGCCAGATGTGGTATTCATGGCCTGAATATGCTAAAGAGGGATATATTATTGTATACCAAGATGTACGCGGAAAATGGATGAGCGAGGGAAAATTCGTAAATGTGCGTCCGTTTAATCCAAATAAGAAAAAGAAAACGGATATAGATGAAGCCAGTGATACATACGACACAGTAGAATGGCTATTGAAAAATACGGTTGATAACAATGGGAATGTAGGAGTATCGGGATGTTCTTATCTGGGATTTTATTCCCTGATGGCTGCATTAAGTAATCACCCGGCAATTAAGGCTATTTGTCCGCAGGCACCTGTAACGGACTGGTTTATGGGAGATGACATACATCACAATGGTGCACTGATGCTAAGTGATGCTTTTAACTTTATCTCTTATATAGATCGTCCTCGCGCTATTCCCACTGCTAAAGAACAGCCATCAAAATCTTATTATGATACAGATGAATACTCTTTCTTCCTGAAATCAGGTGCAATAAAGAATCTGACTAAAATGCTTGGCGATTCAATTAAATTCTGGAATGACGTGACGGAGCATCCTGATTATGATTCGTGGTGGAAAGACCGGAACACCCGAACAAAATGTTTCAATATTAAACCTGCAGTTCTAATGGTAGGCGGTTTGTTTGATGCTGAAGATGCCTATGGCACATGGGGACTATATAAAGCGATAAATAAACAAAGCCCGGACACTAAGCTGAATCTGGCAATTGGTCCATGGAATCATGGTGGCTGGATATTCGGGAATGGCACATTCTTAGGAAACATACGCTTTGGCAGTAATACCTCAGAATATTATCAAAAAGAGTTAGAATTTCCATTCTTCAACTATTATCTAAAGGGAAAAGGAAATCCTGATGGATTGAAAAAAGCAAAAATATTCTTTTCCGGAGAAAATAAATGGAAGGAATTTGAATCATGGCCACCAAAAGAGACAGTAATTACTCCGTTATATTTAGCTGATAAAGGAACTCTGCAGTTTACTACACCTGATGCAATCAATTCATATACGGAATATACTTCGGACCCATCAAAACCGGTTCCTTACGCAGAGAGGATTCAACATAACAGAGGTATAGAATACATGACTGACGACCAGCGTTTTGCAGAAAGTCGTCCAGATGTTATTTCATTCAAGACAGAACCACTTACAACTGATTTGACACTTGGAGGAGAACTTATTGCCGACTTAAAAGTTATTATCTCAACTACGGATGCGGATTTTGTTGTAAAGCTTATAGATGTGTTTCCTGATGATTTCTATTACGATAAAAAGATATACGGAGAAGGTAATGGACAGAATTATCTGATGAATGGTTATGAAATGTTAGTTCGCGGAGATGTAATGCGTGGAAGATACCGAAATAGTTTTGAAAAACCGGAAACTTTTGTTCCCAACAAACCCACTACTGTTTCTTTTAAACTAACAGATATAGCTCATACTTTTAAGAAAGGCCATAGGGTGATGATTCAGATTCAAAGTTCATGGTTTCCACTTGTAGACAGGAATCCGCAACAGTTTGTGGATATATATCACTGTAATGATTCTGACTTTATAAAATCAAATATCAGAATTCTTCATCAGCAAGACGAGGCATCCAGAATTCTTTTACCTGTTCTGAAATAAATTCAGTTCATACAGGCTGTACAACAATGTCACGTTTCAAATACCCGGAATCTATAATATTCCTTTTTTAATATTCATTTCGGACTAATAGGGATTATTTCTGCTTTTCGGTTAAGTATTTCCAGAAGCGGACAGGCAGATTTTGTTTGTGGAGTTTTGGATTGATGCGTTCCTTGATAGTGATTGATTTAAAGTACTCTTTCCATAACTGCTGAAAGAGTTTTTCGTCCTGCGCCATAAGGTCATCACTTAATATGCCGGAAAGAAGATGAGATTCCTTATCCTCGAAACTGACTTCTGTTACTGTGGAAAGATCGTAATAGTAGCCATACTCTCGTTTGAGATCATAGATAAGCCATTTCTGGTCGGCAAAGCGATCCTGAAAATGGTTAACCACCAGTGACAGTACATTATACATTGGTTCTATTGCGGCAAAGAAGGTTCCGTCTGTTGCTTTCTGAAAACGAAGGAACTGAAGTACCCGTTCTATCTCTTTGGATACTTTTCTGCAAATCTTTGTAACTTCCAGTACATCGGGGTCTCCAAAGTTAAGCTCGATGGATTGGGGAGCGTCAATTGTTTTACGGATATACCGGAACAACAATAAATCAATGTCGGACAATTCAGACAACCAGCTCACTGTGAGAAAGGAAAGTGCAGTGGCTGACAGTTTCTTTTGCAATCCTTTCCACACGCGTCCGGCTTTCTCACTATCCGTGCAGATGTTCAGTGTTTCATCACAGAACAGTGGCAATGGTTCTCCTTCAGCTAACAATGCATCCGGAAATGTTTTACGGAAATAGGCATCGAAAACAACCGTGAGCAATCCTTCAAAGGTTTTATCGTAGATAAAGGCCGTCATTCTCTTCTTCT
The DNA here is from genome assembly GCF_963678845.1 of uncultured Bacteroides sp. Lineage (NCBI taxonomy): Bacteria > Pseudomonadati > Bacteroidota > Bacteroidia > Bacteroidales > Bacteroidaceae > Bacteroides > uncultured Bacteroides sp. Next base: position 325,330 of record NZ_OY787466.1, on the reverse strand, counting down.
TTAAATGGTAAAACCAATTGTCTGTGATCCTCCTTCTTGCCATGTTTAACGGTGAGCAGGCGGCGGACATTATCGGGATTCATGTCATTAACCGAACGTACAGACAGTTCATTACAGGTTATGAAGTACTGGGCTTTTTTCATCACCACTCCAATTTTCTTGAGTTGAGATGCGCCCAGGCGGGAAAAGCGACGGGAAGCCACAATCAGCTTTGCCGATTTCACCCCAATGCCGGGTATCCTAAGAATCATCTCATAATCGGCACGGTTGATATCTACCGGAAAAGATTCGGGATGCCGCAAAGCCCATGATAGTTTTGGATCAATTTCCAGATCCAGATCGGGAAATGCGTCATTTACAATCTCGTCTACCTTGAACTCATAGAACCGAAGTAACCAGTCGGCCTGATACAAACGGTTTTCTCTAACCAAAGGCGGTTGTTTAAGTGCCGGCAGTCTTTTGTCGTATTCATTCACAGACACATAGCCCGAATAGTAAACCCGTTTCATACTGGGGCGGTTGTATAAGGAAGACGACAGATAAAGGATATCCTTATCGGTTTCGGCTGTTGCTCCCACTATCATCTGCGTACTTTGTCCGGCAGGAGCAAAACGTGGAGCATAGCGGTACTTCTTTCTCTCCTCTGTATTTTCCAATACCCCCTGCTGAATGTATTGCATGGGTTTGAATACACTCTGAAAATCTTTCTCGGGAGCCAGTCGCTTTAAGCTTTGCTCGTTAGGAATTTCAATGTTCACGCTTAGTCTATCGGCATATAAACCGGCTTCGTTCACCAGTTCCTGACTTGCTCCGGGTATACTCTTCAAATGGATATACCCGTTAAAGCGATGTATGAGGCGCAAATCTTTCGCTACCCTGACAAGTCTTTCCATAGTATAATCGGGATTACGAACCACACCCGAACTAAGGAACAGCCCTTCAATATAATTTCTGCGGTAAAATTCAATGGTCAGATTAACCAGTTCTGAGACCGAGAAAGTGGCTCGTGGCAAGTCATTGCTTCGACGGTTAATGCAATAAGCACAGTCGTAAATACAATAATTGGTGAGCATAATCTTGAGAAGAGAAATACACCGTCCGTCCTCCGCAAAGCTGTGACAGATGCCCCACCCCGCAGCATTCCCTATCCCACCACTTTTATTGGCACGGGTAGTTCCGCTGGATGAGCACGACACATCGTACTTAGCCGATTCAGCAAGTATTTTTAGCTTTCCGAGAACATTTTCATCCATAAAATTATACTGGAGTTTGTTTCGCAAAGATAAGAATATTCTTGTTACCTGATGGAGGTATGACTAAGATAAGATTCTCTGTTTTCAGAGAGTTAACACTTCGTTTTAAAGAAGGCGATTACTTATTCCTTTGTTAGTGCATAATTAAATATTGCGTGTAGAGAATCTTCATTTCTTAGGTTCAAAATCAAGCGAAATAGAGTTTACACAATGACGGACATTCTTTGGAGTAAACCCTTCTCCGTTAAAAACATGCCCGAGGTGTCCACCACATTTGGCGCATACTATTTCTGTACGCCTCCCGTCTGCATCGGGAATTCTTTTTATGGCACCGGGTATTTCATCATCAAAACTTGGCCATCCACAGCCGGAATCAAATTTATCTTCGGAACGGTATAGCGCAGCACCACATTGCTTGCAGGAATAGGTCCCTTTCTCTTTATTATTGTAGTAAATGCCGGTAAAAGGGCGTTCGGTTCCTTTATTGATAATAACAGCCTTTTCCTCAGGAGTCAATGTTTTCATGGTTATCGTTTTTTTAGTAGTTTGCCCACAAGCTGTGAATATTAACACAGTCATGGATAACAAAAGAAATAATATTGTTTTCATGTTCCATTCTATTATTGATTATAGAAACAGATAGAGCATCTAAAATGTTTCAAAAAAAGGCATGGTGTCTTCAAAATTAATTTTTCAGTCAACTAAATTCACCTTTCTTTTTAACCGTTCATAAATGATTAATGTTCCCAGATAACATATAATTTTTATTTAAATGTCAAAAGGCACCTCTTCACAGAGATGCCTTTTAGCAAAAAGCAATAATTTACCTTAATATACTAACAACCTATCATCAATTATTATTATTCTTCTTCGTCATAAGCTATTTCTCCGTGTTGAGAAATATCAAGACCTACTGATTCTTCTTCTTTTGTCACTCTAAGTCCTATTGTCTTATTTACAATATAGAATAAGATAATAGTAAGTATAGCGCTATATACTATTGTAGCCAATGTTACTAAAATCTGTACCCATAGTTGATGCCAGTCACCATACAAAGCACCTTGTGCACCACCGTCACCTGTGACTACACGGGTAGCAAATACACCTGTAAGGATAGAACCAATAATACCACCAATACCATGTACGCCAAATGCATCAAGTGTATCATCATATTTTAATTTTGGTTTCACATAAGCAACCATTATAAAGCAGATTATAGGAGTGACCAATCCAATAAAGAATGCTCCAAGAACATCACAGCTTCCTGCCGCAGGAGTAATTGCAACAAGACCACCTACAGCACCGGTACAAAAGCCTATCACTGTTGGTTTCTTATTTATGATCCATTCTAAAGACATCCACACAATAGCAGAAACACATGCAGCAAAGTGGGTTACAAGGAAGGCATTGGCTGCCAATCCATCTGCTGCCAACCCGCTTCCTGCATTAAACCCAATCCAACCTAACCATAAAAGAGCTGTACCAATGAATACAAAAGGAGTACTATTTGGAGTCAGTACAGATTCTCTTGCTTTATATCCTTTTCTGCAACCTAGCATAATCGCCATTACAAGAGCAGAAATACCTGCGTTAATATGAACTACAGTTCCACCGGCAAAGTCTAAAGCTCCCATTTTTTGCATCCATCCGCCGCCCCATACCCAGTGGGCCATAGGGTTGTAAACAATAACTGACCAAAGAATTGCAAAGACCAGAAAGCCTTTGAACTTAATTCTTTCAGCAAATGCACCAATAATAAGCGCCGGAGTAATCACTGCGAACATACATTGATACAGAGCAAATAATGTTTCAGGAATATTTCCTGCCGATAATGACTTAAGGGTTATACCATGCAAGAATACTTTATCAAATCCACCAATAATAAAACTCAATGGATTACCGGATGCAGCAAAACTAGTACCAAACACCCAACTATATCCAAATGCAATCCAGATAATACTTATTACACCTGTAAGAATAAGGCATTGCATCAAAACGCTAAGTATATTCTTTTTCCGTACCAACCCTCCATAAAAAAGAGCTAACCCCGGAATAGTCATTAACAATACCAGAATGGTTGCAACAATCATCCAGGCAGTATTTCCCGAGTCTAAAGTAGCTACAGCTTTTGCAGCAACTATAGGTGAAGCAGTAGCAGCCACTGCTTGTGAAGCCATTGTTGTATCTGCCACAGCAGTGGTTACTGAATTCTGCGCAATGGCAGATGAATGAACACCTAAAAACAATAAAAGAAAAAATACTATGTATTTAACTAACCTTCGCTTCATAATATTATCTGTTTAAATCCTTAACCTACCTATAATTTATTTCCTTATTTCTTATCTTTGTCATACAGAGACTCGTCTCCTCTATCTCCGGTACGTATACGTATTGACTCTTCAATACTTGAAATAAAGATTCTTCCATCGCCACTTTCTCCTGTATAAGCAGCTTTCAAGATGGCATCAATTGATTTATCCAGATTAATATTTCTGACTACAAATGAAATGCAGATACGATCAATTGCACTGATATCATATGCTACACCTCTAAAAATAAGACCTTGGCGAGCATTACCCTGACCTTTTACATCCCACCATGATAAGAATTCGATATCGGCCTCACGTAACGCCTTACGTACATCACTAAATTTTGCCTTGCGAATAATTGCTTCAATTCTCTTCATAACTATAACTATTAATTTTTGTTGATTATTTATTAGACTTTAAGTCTAGAAACAAAATATGTCTCAATTACTACTTACTAAATCAGCTCCAATGGAAACCACAACTTTATTCTGAGCCATTATCTCAGAAGGAAAAAGTAAAGTTGTTCCAACTACAAATAGACATAAATGTTTTTTCACCGTTCTTTTCATTGCGTTTTCATTTTCAAGTTAGAATTATTGTGGAAGTCTAGTTGTGCGCTTTAACTATCTTCATTCTTCATCCAACCCTTTCAATCACTGATACTTGTATGGACGATTTCATTATTTCAATTACTAGTTTCTTCTATATTTTAAATCTACATTAAGATAAATCACATATCATATAGATATTAAAATAGATATTTAGATTCCTTTTTATTATTATTTTCTGCAAAGATATACTATTTTGTATACATAAAAAGTATTTTAGCTATCTTTTATACATTTAATATTATAATTATATCAATTTAAAGCTAAAACAAAACAATATAAAGCACAATTATCACATAAAGAACCATAAATAAAACAATATGAAATTAAAAACAGACATATACAATCACAAAGTCACACCACATTAATAGCTAAAACGTTCTTTTTTAAATCAAATTAACACATTGTCCGGATAGAAAAAAGGAAGCATAAATCAAAATAGAACTGTATATTCTGAGAAGAAACTCATTATTACACAAGAATATATTGAAAGAAAGCAGGCAGAAATCTAAATTCTGATTTTGCAATGTGGAAATAAAAAACGAAATTTGCCCGATTTTAAATTAACCCTCAATTATTTTATGGACAATAACAAACAACTGAGCGTATTTCAAAAGACAACTGTCGGCGTTCAATTCCTTTTTGTGGCATTCGGGGCTACCGTGTTAGTTCCACTACTTGTCGGACTTGATCCATCAACAGCACTCTGTACCGCTGGAATAGGTACTTTGATCTTTCATTTAGTTACAAAAGGTAAAGTCCCTATTTTTTTGGGCAGTAGTTTTGCCTTTGTAGCACCTATTATCAAGGCTACTGAATTATACGGATTGGCAGGAACACTCTCCGGTTTGGTTGCAGTAGGTTTAGTTTACTTTTTAATGAGTGGGCTCATTGCATGGCGGGGAGCAGGTTTTATCCGAACAATATTTCCTCCTGTAGTTATTGGCCCTGTAATTATACTAATAGGTATCTCATTGTGCGGTACGGGGGTAAATATGGCGAAGGAAAACTGGGTACTGGCACTGAGTTCTTTGATAACCGCTATTCTGGTTACTCTTTTAGGAAAGGGATTATTAAAACTTATTCCAATCTTTTGCGGAATTATCGTTGGTTTCGTCGTTGCATATTTCTTTTACGGTATAGATTTTACTCCGGTAGCAGAAGCTCCATGGTTTGCTCTTCCTAAATTTGTGACTCCAGCGTTCTCCTGGGAAGCAGTACTATTTATGATTCCGGTTGCTATCGCACCTGTTATTGAACATATTGGTAATATATATGCTGTGAATGATGTAACCGGAAAAGATTTTGTGAAAGATCCCGGACTACACAAAACCTTACTTGGAGACGGACTGGCATGTATGGTTGCCGGAACATTAGGTGGACCTCCCGTTACAACTTATTCAGAAGTAATCGGAGCAATGTCTCTTACCAAAGTTACCGACCCTGCTGTTATTCGCATTGCTGCAGTAACAGGTATTGTTTTTTCTGTAATAGGAAAAGTGAGCGTACTTCTAAAAACTATTCCAAATGCTGTACTGGGAGGAATTATGTTACTTCTTTTTGGCATGATTGCATCAGTTGGTATCAATAACTTAATCCATGCAAGAACTAATCTGGGTGAACCGCGCAACATGATTATCGTCTCTTTGACCCTAACCTTCGGTATTGGAGGAGCAGTTCTTCAACTGGGAAGTTTTTCCATGACGGGTATCGGATTGGCAGCTATTTTGGGAGTAGTACTCAACCTTGTCCTTCCTAAAGAAAGAAAAGAAGAGGTAGAGTAATCTTTACCAAGGAAATAATCGTATCTTTGTAGCCCGCAATTGTGTGGGCTACAATTTTATATAAAGAAACGAACAAACAGATTATGGCTTCAGATATTGAAAAAGTAATAACAGAAGGCCTTTTTTTTAAAAAAGGAAAAGATACTTCTCCTTTTAAGAAGGCAGAACCCAAGAAAGTAAAGTCAAAAGCAAAGAAAACGACTTATGCCAAGGGTACTCATGGCTCGGGTGCAGCGAAAATGAAGGCTGAATTCAGAAGAAAAAGAGCAGCGAGAAATAAATAAGAGGGGGCGTATCTTGCATATATAAAATATTGCATTACCTTTGCACCCGCAAACACGGAAGTAGCTCAGTTGGTAGAGCACCGGTCTCCAAAACCGGGTGTCGGGAGTTCGAGCCTCTCCTTCCGTGCTTTCAAGCACAAACTTCTATTTCAATATAACCATTAGTCCTTTCGGACCATGTGCTCCAATCACCAAAGCTTGTTCAATATCTGCTGTCTTTGACGGGCCGGAAATAAATACGCCAAAGCCATATTTTCCTATTCCCATTTGCCTGTAAGCTTCATGCATATTATTCACTATCTTATTTTTATCCAGTACTATTATCAGCTTCTCGGAAATAAAATAGAGCGCTTTATGCTTCACATTCTGGTCCATCCACACTGCTCCGTTTTCAGCTACGCCGAACACTCCTTCCACAATACCAAGATCTGTTCCGCTTAGTTCAGTAGAATTTTCCAGTTCATCGGGATTATATGTATTACAGGTAATGTATGAAAGAGTTGAACCAATTCTTTTTGCATCGGGATTCAGTTCCAGAATCACCTTATTGAGATCTTCATTTTCTTTTAAGACATAAAACTCACCCCCAACCTGTTGCAGGATATCACAAAACTTAGCCTGTTTGTTATTATAAGTAATTGCATCAACAGACAATTCCAGTTTGTCATATTTTGTTTGAGTATGCTGACGGATACTATCCAAAATCCACTCTTTGCTAGTCATAATTATCTCTTTCTTTGCGTTATTTTACTTTATTCTTTTTCCACATCTCATTAAAGGATTCTTTTGCAAACTCTGGAAGTTCACGTCCTTTTCCCCATTCGTTCAGCCCGTTATATTTCAGGAAACGAGGCAAGATATTCACTACCGGAGACATCCAAAGTGCCGAATTAAAGAGTTTGGGACGTTCCATAAGAAACTTCATACCACCGGACATCATCTTTTTCTCTTTGCTGGCTTTCCCTATCTTATCCATCTCTTGCCTCCAACGATAGATTTGTTCGCCCAAGTCTACCTTAACCGGACAGACGTGTGAACAAGAGAGACAAAGGGAACAGGCGGATAGGTTATCGAAATATTTTTCGGCAGAGTGAAGCATTCCAAGATTTATACCGATAGGACCGGGAATAAAGTAGGTATATGAGTAACCACCACTGCGACGATAAACCGGACAAGTATTCATACAGGCACCACAACGAATGCAATTCAGGGTTTTTATATGATCTGGTTTTCCAAGAATCTGACTTCTTCCGTTATCTACAATAATTATATGAAACTCACCTCCTTCACGTGGTTTACGATAATGCGAGGTATAGGAAGTTACAGGCTGCCCGGTAGCCGAACGAGCCAACAGACGGGTAAATACACCTAATGCTTCCTGATCAGGTACAATCTTTTCCATTCCCATACTGGCAATATGAATCTTAGGGCAGGAAGTACCCATATCCGCATTCCCTTCATTTGTGCAGACTACTATATCTCCCGTGGATGCCACGGCAAAATTGGCGCCTGTCATTGCAGCTTCTGCATTCAGGAATTTATCACGCAGATGTTTACGCGCTGCACGAGTAAGATAAGTAGGGTCAGAATTTCCTTTCTCGGTTCCTAGCTTCTCTTCAAAAAGCTCGCCTACCTGCTGACGCTTGATGTGAATAGCCGGAAGGACAATATGACTGGGTGGAATATCCATCAATTGAAGGATACGTTCACCTAAATCCGTTTCCACCACTTCAATGCCTTTTTCTATAAGGAAAGGATTTAAGTCGCACTCTTCTGCCAGCATTGATTTACTTTTCACGAAATGCTTCACCTCATGATCGCGAAGAATGCCAAGAACTATTTCGTTATGCTCTTTTGCATCTTTTGCCCAATGAACAATAGCTCCATTGGCTGTTGCGTTTTTCTCGAACTCTTGCAGTAATTGTTCCAGATGACTATTTGAATACAACTTGATGTTGCACGCCAAATCTCTGAGCTGTTCCCATTCAGGGATTTCCTTACTCAATCTGTCACGTTTGGCACGCACCATCCAAAGGGTTTCATTGTGCCAGGTTGCCTGCTCTTTGTTTGCGGCAAACTTAGCTGCCGCTATAGAATGTTTGGTACTCATAATTGTGCAGCTAAAATTTCTACAATATGAATTGTTTTAATAGGAAGTTTATTTCGCTTTATCACCCCTTCCATGTGCATCAGACAAGAGCTGTCTGCTCCCGTAATGTATTCCGCTCCGGTTTCCATGTGGTCTTTTACCTTATCCTGCCCCATGCAAACGGATATTTCGGGTTCTTCAATGGCAAACATTCCTCCAAAGCCACAACACTCGTCCACTTTTTGGGGTTCGAATATTTCCACTCCTTCCACTAATGAAAGCAAATCCCGCAATTTGGAATAATAAGGAATATTCATTTCACTTGATGAGGAGAGATAAAGTTCGCGTACGCCGTGGCAACTATTATGAATACTTACTTTGTGAGGAAACTTAGCACTTAATTTTGCAGGCTTCACCACATCGTGAATAAACTCGCAAATATCGTATATTTTGCCTGAGCTGGTACATTCGTGGTGTTCTTTTGCCAGGATACCAGGATGGTTTTCTTTCACAAAAGCCACACAACTGGCCGACGGACCTACTATATAATCATACTCTTTAAACAACTCGTCAAAGCGCTTAGCCAGATTAACCGCTTCGCCTTCAAAACCTCCGTTCGCCATTGGCTGTCCGCAACAGGTCTGATCCAACGGATAGTCTACTTCAAGGCCTAAACTCTTCAGCAACCGGTAAGAGGCCACCCCAACCTGAGGATAGATTGCATTTATGTAGCAAGGGATAAACAAACCAATTTTCATCATTCGTTTAAATTCTTTATATGTTAATACTTTATTTGTATTCTCAGCCTAACAGAAAATATACACCAGAAGTCCGGTTACAACCACATACATTAAAGCATAAGGGATAGCCGCTTTCAGTATAGCCCCCTCTTTCCCCTGTTGCCCGCATGCGGAAGTGGCAATTGCTATACTTTGCGGAGAAATAATCTTTCCACCTGTTGCGCCCACGGTATTAGCCGCGGCAAGCCACTCCGGATTTACAGAAATTTTCCCCGCTACTGTGGCCTGAAGTTTCCCGAAAAGAATATTGGAAGAGGTATCACTACCTGTTATAAAGGTTCCGAGACAACCAATAAACGGTGCAAAAAGCGGATAAAGAGCTCCTGTGGCAGTTGCCAAAGCGGTTGCAATCACAGCAATCATCCCTGCTTTGTCCATAATAGTAGATAAGGCAACCAGACAAATGACCGTAATAAACGTTTTCTTCAGCAGTTTAAAAGTACGCCACAGCACAGCAAATATATCCTTTGGCTTTGCTCCCTGAATAAGTCCACCCACAAATGTACCAATAAATAATAAAACTCCGGCATGTGTAAGCCAGGAAATTGAATAAGTAATTCCCTGACCATGAATAGGCAACACAATATTTGTAACCAGATGAGTGCTTAATACATGACGGACAGCGGGAAACAACGGACTACTAAAGATTATGAGAAACAAAATAAGAAGATAAATGCTCCATGCATTGAGTATATCCTTCAGCTTGGGGCTCTTTATCGTCGCCTCATCTTTCCTGGCTGTTAGTTTTCCGTAAGCCACAATCACAATAATGGAAAGTATACTTCCTATAATAGCCGGAGATTCGGCTCCCATATAACGGGCGGCAACAAACTGTCCCACAAAAGAGACTCCTCCAACCAATAGCGCAAGGAAAAGATTCCGTGGCAAAGATTTCACTTTCGGATCAGTAAGGAAAACCAAAATAAAAGGAATAAGGAACATCAGTACGGAGAGTTGCAGCACGATATTGGAACTTAAATGCAAAACATCAAGGTTAGTCTCTTTGGCAAGCACCAGTACCGGAGTACCGATAGCGCCAAAAGCGGTGGCCACACTGTTTGCAATCAGGCTGACCACAGCCGAGAATATGGGCTTAAACCCCAGACTTATAAGAATAGCAGCAGGAATGGCCACAGCAGTGCCAAATCCGGCCATCGCTTCAAGTAATCCTCCAAATCCCCAGGTGAGCAGTAACACCTGAACCGTTTTATCTGATGAAATCGAGGTAAACTGTTGCTTGATGACCTCCATCTTCTGGGTATGAAGCAATATGTTATAACTGAATATTGCCATCAAGATAATAATCAAGATGGGAGAAATTGCTTTCAATGCACCATACAGGAATGAAAAGAAGATTGTATCTGTCTGGGCATGAAACGCAAGAAATGCAATCAGAATAGTCACAAAAAGTGAGATCATACTACTTTTATCTCCCGACATTTTTAAAAATGCCATTAGAACAATAAGAAGTAAAACGGGAATAACAGCCCAAAATAGTTCCATAATAGTATTGATTAAAAAATAAAATTATCAATATCACTAACTACGGAATAGAATTGCCGGATATGTACCAGAGAACAACTTCCTCCGTATCCTTTTTAAACAAGGCGAAAGGAAGAATGTTCATCTACAAACGGCTACTCACAATTGTCTAAAACAAGAACTTATACTTTTCGTTTAAAACATCAAAGAAAAGATCAGGCCAACGAAAGGTTGTTCAGAAATTTGCTCAGTCCTTCGCGGGCATCAGCCAGTTTATCTTCCCAATGTTTTATGGAATTCTCACCAATCTTATCAGTTACATATTTCACAGAAATGAATGGAATGTTCTTCATCTGGCATACTTGTGCCTGAGCATAGGCCTCCATATCGAACACATCACCGTGTGAATCAGCAGTCTCCGTCAGAAAGCTATCACCAGTATTACATATTCCCTGATGTTTCCAATCGCCACAATATCCCTTTTCATCGAGCAAAGCAGAAGAATCTATTTCATACACCAGATTGAGACAGCCCACTTTCTGAAGATCTCTGTCAATAAAATGATGGCAAACAAACACATCGCCCACATTGTGATCTACTGTACCTGCGGTTCCAATGTTTATTACCAGGTCCGGGCATTCCTGCGCCAAAGCATCCATCAAACGAATAGTCGCTTTCACTTTTCCAATGCCGGTGCGCACGTATTTCACCTCACTACCACACAGATTTACCGTGATCAGTTCATCGTTCACAGCATGAGTTATCAAAACTTTCAGCATAATTTATTTTTTATGCAGCAAAGATAATTAAAACTAACGGGAAATATTAGTAAACAGTTCTAAAGGATTTAGGTAAAACATGCCGGATAATTAAATTTAGGGTCATGAGATTAATTTGCCAGCTTGTACAAGCCAAGCATCTGAGTTGTACAAGCCAAGAGACCAGCTTGTACAGGCTGAGAATAATTACCTTTGTAATTCTTGCTAAACCCTGCTTAGCTCTTGCATAAACCATTGAATAAAAGTTCTCAGAGCTTCAATTTGTTCTTCAAAAACATCTGCATTATTCACAATCTTTAAAAGGAGAATAGATTCATTTGCAAATACAAATTCATTTATTTTATAGATTAAAAACTATAGTTAAAATTTTCTTTCAAACAAAATAATTCCAATTTAGAAGAAAAAAGAAGCTATTTGAAACTATTTTTAGCAAATACTTGCATTTTTCGTAGAAATATTTTTGTAATTTCAGACTTAATTGTATTTTTGTGTACAATTTGGGTGTAGAAATGACAGAGGAAGATAAAAAGTTATTAAGTACCTTTGAGGCAAGGCTTAGGCATTTGATGTATTTGCATAACGAGCAAAAGCGCGAGAATGCAGAAATGAAGCAACTTCTGGAAGAAAAAGAGAAAGAAGTAGTAAGGTTGCGAAGTGACTATAGTGAACTGGAAGTTGTATACGCCAATTTGAAAATAGCTAAGACAATAAGTTTAACAGACAGCGAGGTTAAAGATACCAAGCAAAGATTGTCTAAGTTAGTGCGGGAAGTCGACAAGTGCATCGCATTATTAAATGAGTAATTAACATATAATAAGCAAGATGTATGAACGATAAAATAAAAATAAACCTGCAGATGGCAGATGAATCCTTTACGATGACCATTAATCGTGATGAGGAAGAGTTGTACAGGAAAGCTGCCAAACAGGTAAACGATAGAATGAACGTGTATCGTTCCAAATATAAACCATCCGGAGTTCCGGGAGCCAAAGTATACGGTCAAAAAGACTTTCTGGCAATGGTTGCTTTTGATTTCGCATGTAATAATCTGAAGTTGGAAGAAAAGAATGATACGTCACCTTTTACTAATAAAATTGAAGAACTGACACAGGATTTGGAAGAACACTTCAGTAAAGAGTAAAAGCGAAAGTATATCTACCGTTTTTTTGAGAATATTAACCCCGCACTGCTAATGCCCGGAAAGAGATATCTTCCGTGTATAGGTGGTGCGTTTTTATTTATAAATAAATTAATTGCAATGAACGTAATAATAGCATCAATTTTATGCTTTATCGTGGGAGGCTCTCTTTCTTACGTTTTGTTTAGATATATTCTGAAAACAAAATATGAAAGCACCATAAGGGAAGCACAGGTAGAAGCAGAAGTTATTAAGAAGAACAAGCTTCTTGAAGTAAAGGAAAAGTTCCTGAATAAAAAAGCCGACCTTGAAAAAGAGGTCGCCCTACGTAACCAAAAGATTCAACAGGCAGAAAACAAGTTGAAACAACGTGAGCTTGTTCTGAACCAGAAACAAGAAGAAATACAGCGTAAAAAGAATGAAGCAGAAGCTGTTAAGGAAAATCTTGAAGTACAACTTGGTATTGTAGATAAGAAAAAAGAAGAACTGGAAAAGCTGCAACATCAGGAAAGAGAGAAACTGGAAACACTTTCTGGACTTTCTGCTGAGGAAGCAAAGAGCCGCCTGGTAGAATCCTTGAAAGAGGAAGCTAAGACCGAGGCATCTTCTTTCATCAACGACATCATGGATGATGCCAAACTTACAGCTAATAAAGAAGCTAAGAGAATTGTAATTCAGTCTATCCAAAGGGTAGCTACTGAAACAGCCATAGAGAATTCTGTAACTGTGTTCCATATTGAAAGCGACGAAATAAAAGGTCGCATCATTGGACGTGAAGGCCGAAACATTCGTGCTCTTGAAGCTGCAACAGGTGTGGAAATTGTTGTAGACGACACCCCTGAAGCAATTGTATTATCTGCCTTTGACCCGGTTCGCCGTGAAATTGCCCGTCTGGCTCTTCACCAATTGGTTACTGACGGCCGTATTCACCCTGCCCGAATTGAGGAAGTGGTTGCTAAAGTTAAAAAACAAGTTGAAGAAGAAATTATTGAAACAGGTAAACGTACTACTATCGATCTTGGTATTCACGGATTGCACCCTGAATTAATCAGAATCATTGGTAAAATGAAATATCGTTCTTCTTACGGACAGAACTTATTACAACATGCTCGTGAAACAGCTAATCTTTGTTCAGTAATGGCTTCCGAACTGGGACTTAACCCAAAGAAAGCAAAACGTGCCGGATTGTTGCATGATATTGGTAAGGTGCCTGATGAGGAACCAGAATTGCCACACGCACTGTTGGGTATGAAGCTTGCTGAGAAATTTAAAGAGAAACCAGATATCTGTAATGCTATTGGTGCTCACCATGACGAAACAGAAATGACCAGCCTCTTCGCTCCTATTGTTCAGGTTTGTGATGCTATCTCCGGAGCTCGTCCGGGAGCACGTCGCGAAATTGTGGAAGCTTACATCAAACGTCTTAATGATCTGGAACAATTGGCTATGTCTTATCCGGGTGTAACAAAGACTTATGCAATTCAGGCAGGTCGTGAACTTCGCGTGATTGTAGGAGCAGACAAGATTGACGATAAGGCAACAGAAAGTTTGTCTGGCGAAATAGCTAAAAAGATTCAGGATGAAATGACTTATCCGGGTCAGGTGAAGATCACCGTTATCCGCGAAACTCGTGCCATTAGCTTTGCTAAATAAAAACGAAGATTCTACTGGAATTATTAATAAATAATATATCCTAAAGAGAGAGGCTGTTCACTTCACGCGAACAGCCTCTCTCTTCTTTTATAATCCACCTATCTGATTAAGACATTTTATATACCATAAACATGGTATATAATAATATGCTTAGAAACAATATACTACCTAAATGAGGAGAAAATAGTACTTTTACTTTTTAGATACATAAATCTACCTTATTTTTGTAACCTATAAGACGATAACAGAATCAATAGGTAAAATAATGAAAGAACTTAGTTTTGAATCTCAGGTGCTTCATACACCTTTCGAGAAAGAGGATGCTTACCACTCTTTGTCTATGCCGGTATATAACACAGCTGCTTACGAATTTGACTCAGCAGAGGATATGGAAGCAGCATTCTGTGGCCGCACACCCGATCATGCATATTCACGCATCACTAACCCAACAGTACAATACTTCGAAAACAAAGTGCAAAAGGTAACCGGGGCATTCAGTGTCACTGCTTTGAATTCTGGTATGGCTGCTATCAGCAATGCTTTAATTACTGTAGCTTACTCGGGAGCAAACATAATCACTTCCGCTCACCTTTTCGGTAACACTTATTCCATCATAAAAAACACATTGGGAGCTTTTGGTGTTGAAGCACGGTTCTGTGACCTGACTAATCTGGAAGAGGTTCGTTTGCAAGTGGATGAAAATACCTGCGCCATCTTTCTGGAAGTTATCACCAACCCACAACTGGAAGTGGCTGATCTGAAACAACTTTCTGCTATCGGAAAAGAAAAAGGTGTTCCTTTAATTGCTGATACTACTGTTGTTCCATTTAATATATTCAAAGCCAAAGACTTTGGAGTGGATATTGAAATTGTATCCAGCACAAAATATATTTCAGGTGGAGCAACCTGTATTGGCGGACTAATCCTTGATTACGGTACCTTTGACTGGAAACAATCAAGTAAACTGGCAGACATGACCGCACAATTCGGAAATGGAACTTTCACTGCGAAGTTGAGAAAAGAAATTCACCGTAACCTGGGTGCTTATATGACACCACAGGTAGCCTATATGCAAACATTGGGATTAGAAACTATGCAAGTACGTTTTGAACGTCAGGCGCAGACTTGCCTGGAATTGGCAAAGCGTTTGCAATCTCTCAAAGGAATTGAATCTGTAAACTATACAGGACTGGAAACCAGTCAGTTTAATGAGTTAAGTAATGCACAGTTCGGACTTTATCCCGGGGCAATGTTTACTTTTGATCTCTCTTCAAAGGAAGATTGCTTTAGTTTCATGAATAAATTAAAGCTAATCCGCCGTGCAACAAATCTGTTCGATAATAAATCTTTAGCAATTCACCCTGCAAGCACCATCTATGGAACTTTTACGGAAGAACAGCGCCAAAGCATGGATGTAAGTCCTAAGACCATTCGTATGTCAGTAGGTCTTGAAAGTGTTGATGATCTGTGTAGTGATATTATGCAGGCATTAGACTAAGAAGTCTGAATAGAATAGTAAAACGGCTATCTTAACAAGAATCTCTTTTCAGAAATGATTTGAAGATTCTTTTTAAGACAGCCATTTTTATTTCATTGACGGTGCTCAATTATTCTATTATTCCAGAAGACCATTAGCCTCTTTACACCCGAATTCTTTTAAGTTGAGTTTCCACAATCAGTTTAGGAATCATACAAGGTTCCCGGGCCACCATAACGCCAGCGGCCTCAAAAGCAGCAATCTTCTCAGCAGCTGTACCCATTCCACTGGAGATAATAGCTCCGGCATGTCCCATCTGTTTATCCGGCGGAGCAAATTGTCCGGCAATAAAGACTACAACAGGTTTGGTTATTTGCCAGCGGATAAATTCAGCAGCTCGTTCTTCTGCACATCCACCAATCTCTCCGATAAGGACAATTGACTGTGTCTCTCTATCTTTCTCAAACATCTCCAGAAGTTCACGATAACGTAGTCCAACAATCTTATCGCCACCAATCCCAATAGCAGTAGATTGACCTAATCCTTTAGCCGTAAGATGAGAAACAACCTCATAAGTTAATGTTCCGCTTCGGCTAATTACTCCAACACTACCCTTTGTGAATATTCTGGAAGGCATAATGCCCACCATACTTCTACCCGGTGAGATCAGCCCCGGACTGTTAGGACCAATAAGTACAGCCCCCTTCTGCTGAACAAAACTGTATGCTTTAATAGCATCAAGAGTGGGTATTCCTTCAGTGATGCAAATAATCAGTCCGATACCTGCATCGGCAGCTTCCATAATAGCATCAGCAGCAAATGCAGGAGGAACGAAAATAGCAGAAGTATTGGCTCCAGTCTGATCAACAGCCTCATACATGGTGTTAAACACAGGAATATTATCAACATCAGTGCCTCCCTTTCCGGGAGAAGTTCCTGCCACCACATTTGTTCCGTAAGCCTTCATCTTCATAGCATGAAAGTATCCGTCTCTGCCAGTGATGCCCTGTACAACCAGACGGGTTGATTCGTTTATTAGGATACTCATATCTAATGAATTTATTTGATTATTTATTATCTTATCCAGCTTTTATTGATTGATTCACAGCTATTTTGATCGCTTCTTTCATTGTTTCAGCTACTATAAAGCTTGATGTGCGAAGCAATGCCCTTCCTTCTTCCTCATTGGTACCGGTAAGGCGCACAACAACCGGAATATCAGCATGCAACAGTTCATAGGCTTTGAGCAAGCCATTAGCCACATCGTCACAGCGGGTTATTCCTCCGAATATATTAACAAGAATCACCTTCAGGCGGTCATCCTGCAACAACATTTTCATTGCTTCCGTAATCTTCTTGGGATTTGAGCTGCCGCCGATATCCAGGAAATTAGCAGGACTACCTTCATAGAGTTTAATCATATCCATAGTTGCCATCGCCAATCCGGCCCCATTAACCATGCATCCTATATCACCTGTCAGGTGAACATAATTGAATCCTTTAGCTTTTGCCTGCAGTTCCATTTCTTCCTCTTCTGTAGGCTCTGAGAAAAAACAAATATCCTCCTGACGATATAACGCACAATCATCAAAAGTCATTTTTGCATCAACTGCAATAAGGTTTCTTTCTTCAGTGAGCACCAACGGATTGACTTCTATAAGTGATGCATCCTGATCAATAAACAGCTGATACATTTTTTGCAGTATCTGCACCATCTGATTAACAAGATCCATGTCGTCAAACAAAAAGAAAGCTATTCGTCTGGCTATATAACTAGGCAATCCCACAAAAGGATCAATATTAACACGATAAATATTTTCAGGAGTATACTTGGCAACCTCTTCTATCTCCACTCCTCCTTCAGAGCTCAACATCATAATGACAGATCTGTTTTTCCTATCAATGCTAAAGCTGAGATAAAACTCCGATTCAATGTTAATAGCTTCACTAACCAGTATTTTTGTAACTGGCAGACCTTTAATGGTCATTTGCAGTATTGAACTGGCATAGTTCATAACATCATCGGCACTTTTAGCAAGTTTTATCCCACCAGCCTTTCCTCTTCCACCAGCTTGTACCTGTGCTTTAATCATTACTTTCTTCATATTAAGCTCTTCATATGCCAAAAGAGCTTCATCTGCGTTCTGGCAAAGAATATGTTGCTCTACGGGAATACCGTAAGAAGATAAAAGGTTTTTTGCCTGATATTCATGTATTTTCATCTGTTAAAAATATTAATGAAAGTGATACGATTATGATGGCAATATTAAAACAATTAGTTCGTTCGGTTTGTTTAAATTCAATCGCAACATTTTGTATCTGGAACAAAGAAGTTATCTTTGCAGGAAATAAAGAAAACAATCTTTCAATGTTGAAATTTATAGTGGGCCTCACCCGCCATCTGAGCTTAGGAACAATTCTGATTCCTTACCTTGTTAAAAAAGAATCGGAAGAAATTATTATAGTTGAAGAGCAGGCTACCTCTGCTTCTCTATCCGACAAATCACTTACCGAAGCTGAAAAAGAAATTATCCGATTGTCATTGTGCTATTCTGAAAAGAATCTGATGAACGTATTCTCAAAAGAAAAGACTGTATCTGTTTTCTTGCGCAAACTGACGGAGCAGAAACTTAAAGAAAATATTCGTCCTTACGTAGATAAAAAGCAACTGGAAATAATACAACTGATTCGTGCCAACAATATACCGCTTTATTACAAAGAACTAGGAAAAAAAGAACTCTATAACCATAGCCGGATTAGGTTGATGAAAGAAGATGTTGAAGCATCTTTCCATTTTGAAGCAACTGAACTCTTTTTCCGATATTCAATAACCTGCCAAAGCAATGGAAAACCGGTAAGTCTGAAAGAAAGAAAGCCGGTAATTATACTTACTTCCCAGCCAGCATGCATCATGGCCAAAGATGAATTGCTAGTATTCAGAGATGTAGAAGCATCTCGTCTGTTACCTTTCTTTAATAAAAAATCAGTAGAGGTACCAGCATCGATGACCCGAAAATATATGGAACAAATTGTACTACCTGCCTTGGAACAATTTCAGGTAGATGCTTCCGGTTTTGAAATAACAGAAGACTCAACTCTACGAAAGGCGAAACTGTCAATAGAGAAATCTGTGTTACAGCAACCATTACTAAAACTCCGGTTCTATTATAATGAACACTCCTTTACTCCGGGAGAGAAAAATCAAAAGAAGTATGTGAGAATAGAAGAGTCCGATGGCAAATATATTATCCATTATTATACCCGGGATATTCTTTGGGAAGAACAATGCGTGAAGCAACTACAGAATTGGGGATTGAAACAGGTTGGCGATTCACAATTTCTTTTATCAGATGATGCACAGGAAAGGAGTCTTATCAGGTGGATAGACATACATAAAAATTCACTTCAGGAAATGTTTGAGCTGGGTCATTCCGAATCAGGTTCAAACTACTATTTGGGAGAAATATCTCTGAAACAAGAAATCAATGTGCAGCCTGATTGGTTTGATATTCAAATAAAAGTCCGGATAGGTGACTTCAGCTTTCCCTTCTTTCATTTTAAAAGACATATTATCAAAGGAGAGCGGGAATTTATTCTTCCCAATGGTGATATTGCTTTACTTCCGGAGGAATGGTTTGAAAAATACAGTGAACTCATGGCACTTGGAACCAAAGAACAAGAAAGCATCCGGTTACAGAAAGTTCACTTCAAATTGTTGGATGAGCTGGATCAGGGAAGTTTCGGAAAAGAGCTTAGAAAGCTGCAATCAGATTATATAGATAAAAGAGAATACCCTATTCCACCAAGGATAAAAGCTATCCTTCGCTCTTATCAGAAGGAAGGATTCTCGTGGATGGTACATTTAATGGAAAATAACTTCGGCGGTTGTTTGGCTGATGACATGGGACTTGGAAAAACCTTGCAAACAATCACTATGCTACAACATTTGTATAATCCATCGGAAGCTATCACAAAAGAGGCTATTCTTAATCCGGACAGCTCCTATTGTACTGATGCAACCGGACAGCTCTCCCTTTTCGGAGGTGAGCAGGCTGAAGATTTCATTACACTACCTGATGCAGCAGTTCATACAGATACTTCTCATCAAGCTGCAGAAATACATTCATCAATAGAGGCTCCTTGCGTTTCAGAATCAGCAAGAGAGGATAAACTCGTTTCATATCCCGAACCTCTTCCGGCTTCGCTGGTAGTTGTTCCCACTTCCCTCCTTCCAAACTGGATTAGGGAAATAAGAAAGTTCAGTTCTCTTAGTACCTATGAATATTCAGGATCGGGCAGACTGAGAAGCAAAGGTATAAAACGCATATTCAACCATTACAATATAATACTCACCACTTACGGAGTGCTCAGGAATGACATTGAACTGATTGAAGACTATCCTTTTGAATGTGTTATTTTGGATGAAAGTCAAACCATAAAGAATCCTGATTCGGTTACTTATCATTCCGTTATCAGATTAAAAGCCAGGCACAGAATGGTACTGACCGGTACCCCAATAGAGAACTCCCTGAAGGATCTTTGGGCACAGTTTAACTTTATCAACCCAGGAATGCTGGGTAATTCAGAAAGTTTTCGGAATCATTTTATCACTCCCATCACAAAAGAAGGAAACAACCGCATGGAGGCTCGTCTTCAGCAACTTATAAAACCTTTCTTTCTGCGAAGGACTAAAGACCAGGTTGCGCCAGAACTACCTTCGCTTACTGAAGAGGTACGATATTGTGAAATGTCTCCCGAACAGGAAACCATTTATAAAAAGGAAAAGAATATCTTACGTAATGCATTGATGGAAATCAGCAGCAAGGAAAGTATTCAAAAAAACAGCTTCGTTGCACTGCAAGGAATGACTCGTCTGCGCTTAATGGCTAATCACCCACGTATGCTGATATCCGACTACCCATTCTCTTCCGGCAAGATGGAACAGATACTTGAAGCTTATGAAATGCTGATGAGTGAAGGCCACAAAGTACTTATTTTCTCTTCGTTCGTGAAATATCTCCATCTTCTAGGAGAGGCTTTTGAACGTAACGGATGGAAATACGCCTTACTAACAGGGCAAACTACCGACCGGGAAAAGGAAATTGCCCGCTTTACTAACGAAAAAGACATCTACGCCTTCTTTATTTCCCTCAAAGCCGGTGGTGTGGGCCTCAACCTTACAGAGGCCGACTATGTATTTATCATTGACCCGTGGTGGAACCCAGCTGCCGAAATGCAAGCCGTGAGCCGAGCCCATCGTATTGGCCAAACTAAACAAGTAATGGTTTATCGATTTATAACCAGCGACACCATTGAAGAGAAAATTATCAAACTCCAGGAAAAGAAAAGTAAGCTGGCAGAAAGCTTTATTACTTCAAACAACCCATTAAAATCATTCAACAATAAAGAATGGAAAGAGTTATTGAACATTCTTTAATTTGACGTAATTTATTTAATTTGATAGCAAAATGATATTATTTTAGATAAAACAAATGCCATTTTATATAAAATAAATATCATTTTAGTAGCTTACATTTGCGCTCAGAAAAAAAACCTGACTATATTTTTATTTTATGATCAATTTAAAAAAATGGCTAAATCGTTATGATGAAGCCGGTTTTATTAATAAAGAGCACGAGAAGTTAGAAGGCATTTTAATGTGGGGAACAGCTATACTTATTCTTATTGCTTTATTAGTTTTTATTATCTGGGCAATTAAAGAATCAAGTGCTCCAGCTATTTAGTATCTATTTCTCGTTAACTGAGAACGAATATGGAAAATCTTCTTTTAGGATGCCGCGCTGCTTATTGGGTGTATCACTCATACGAATATTGATCTCTCCACCATTAATCAAATCGGCATGCTTTAAATAATTCTTCGTATAAGCCCGACCATTGAAAGTCATTGCTTCAATATAACGGTTATTCGTGCTATTATCGGGTGCATTAATTACCATCTTGTTACCATTCTCAAACGTAATAGTAGCTTTCTTAAATAATGGAGCTCCCAGCACATATTCGTTTGTTCCGGGACATACCGGATAAAATCCCAATGCAGAGAATACATACCATGCAGAAGTCTGCCCGTTATCTTCATCACCACAGTAACCATCAGGGTTACAGGTATACATGCGGTTCATGACTTCACGCAACCAATATTGCGCTTTCCAAGGTTGGCCGGCATAGTTATACATATAAATCATGTGCTGAATAGGTTGGTTGCCATGAGCGTAGTTACCCATATTCATAATCTGCATTTCACGGATTTCATGAATAACTTGTCCGTAATAGCTTGCATCGAACACTGGAGGTACGGCAAACACAGAATCGAGCATGCTTACAAAAGTATCTTTACCCCCCATCAGATCAATTAATCCTTGCGGGTCATGAAATACAGACCATGTATAATGCCAGCTGTTTCCCTCGGTAAAGGCATCACCCCACTTCAGTGGAGAGAAAGGAGACATAAATTTACCATCAGCATTCTTTCCACGCATCAGCTTTGTTTCCTTATCGAATAGATTCTTGTAATTCATTGCGCGTTTAGCAAAAAGATCAATCTCCTTCTTTGGACGCTTAAGGTCCTTTGCCAGTTTATAAATACACCAGTCATCATACGAATATTCCAATGTACGGGCTGCATTTTCGTTGATCTTCACATCGTAAGGAACATATCCCAGCTTGTTATAATATTCGTATCCCAAACGTCCGGTTGATGACACAGTTGGGTGAACATTTTCCGTTCCATGGATAAGTCCTTTGTATAATGTTTCAAGATCGGCAACCTTTACTCCTTTCATATATGCATCAACCAGAACGGAAGCCGAGTTATTTCCCACCATACAACCACGGTGGCCCGGACTAGCCCATTCGGGGAAAAATCCACTTTCTTTATAGGCATTAATAAGACCTTCCTGTATTTCTTTGTTTACTGAAGGATACATCATGTTGAGGAAGGGGAACAAGCAACGAAACGTATCCCATAAACCTGAGTCTGTATACATATATCCAGGTAACACCTCGCCGTTATACGGACTGTAATGAACTATTTTGCCAGATGCATCTATCTCATAAAACTTGCGCGGGAACAACATGGAGCGATACATGCAGGAATAGAATGTACGATACTGGTCTAATGAACCGCCATCTATCTCTATCTTACTTAAAGATTTATTCCATTCAGCTTTTCCTTTAGATACAACCTGATCAAAGCTATCACTACCAAGTTCTTTCAAGTTAAGGTTTGCTTGCTCAATACTTATAAATGAAGAGGCTACCTTAGCATGAACTACTTCACCTTTGGCTGTTTCAAATCCGATAACAGCTCCCACGTGATTGGATGTTTGTTCGGCATCCTTTTTTAATTCACCATCAGAAAAAGTATATTTATATGTAAACGACTTATCGAAAGTGATCACAAAATAGTTTTTAAAGTTTGCAGGTACTCCCCCACTATTCTTTGTTGTATAACCAATGATTTTATTCTCATTTGGTATTATTTTAATATATGACCCCTTATCAAAAGCATCTACTACCACAAAAGATTTATTATTCTCAGGGAATGTAAAACGAAACATAGCTGCACGTTCAGTTGGCGCAATCTCGGTTACCACATCATGATCGGCAAGATAAACTTTGTAATAGTAAGGCTTGGCAACCTCTGCCTTATGCGAAAACCAACTAGCACGCTTCTCCTCATCAAAAACAGGAGCACCAACTACCGGCATAATAGAGAACTGACCGTAATCATTGATCCACGGACTTGGTTGATGAGTCTGCTTAAAGCCACGTATTTTATTTTCTGTATACACGTAACACCATCCATCACCCATCTTTCCGGTCTGAGGAACCCAAAAATTCATGCCCCATGGGCGGGCAATGGCAGGATATGTATTGCCTGTTGATAACTGATAAGTTGATTGAGAACCTATTAATGGATTCACATATTCAACAGGATCAAAAGTCTCTCCATCAGCTGAAGCTTTGAATGGATTTCCAATCAAAAACAAGGTAAACGCAAACGTAAATGCTAATAATCTGATATGTTTCATAGTATAGATATTGAATTCAATTAATATATAGTCTCTTTTAATTGATTTGATTTTGCAAAAATAGCTATTTATTTTAAAATAAATAAATTATTAGATAATGAAAGAGCACTTTAGTTTCTTTGCCAACAGTATTTAACTACATATACCCTCACTCCATCACTTTTTATTGTATAATATTGATTATAAACTAATTGACCAGTGATAGATGCAATTTCATCTATCACTGATCAGTCAATTATTAGACCTACCCTCACTTTTTCGAGCTTAATTTATCGATTTTAACTTTCATTTTTTCTGAATACATAACAAGCTGAGTTTTGTTCAATTTAGAGATAAATGACTCAAAAAAGTGAGGGTAGGCCCCCAAAAGATGGATTTCGTGACAGATAAGAATGCTACAATCACAGGATAACACACTATATTAAAACATTTTACAAGAAAGAGTGAAAGAGTTATGGATGCTTTCTATTTTTAGTAAAATCTTGCAAAAGTGCCATGTAAAAAACATCTCGTCTGTCTTTTTTTTAATGTAATTCAATGTTTGGCAGATTCCAGCCAGCTTTCAAAAAAAAACAGGCGGGAGTTTGAATTATTATTCACCAATAATTTCCAGCCATTCGTCAATAAATAAAATCCATTGACGAATGGATTGAAAAGCAATCATTTATCAAATTTCACATTAAGCCCTTGATATATCTCATCGTCAGTTTTAACTTCCTTGCTCATAATAAATTCACACTTACCCCAATTATGGTTCAATTCCAATATTGAGCCTTGTTCTAAATTCCATCCAAGTTTGCTCATGTAATTAAGCACATCTATATCCGATTTAAACAAAAGAAGCTTATTTTTTTCATCAAGCAAAGTAGCATTATACCCAGAGCCGAAGTTGAAACAAGGCTTATCTTTGGCAAAAATCTGATTATCCAAATATTGAAATTTACAATACGTTTTATAGGCAAATACATTTATTGCCAAAACAACAAGAAGTGACATCAGCAAAACCTTTTTCATAGAATAGTTATTTTAATTATATATACATCTTTGATTCGTAATTATACAACAAATAATCAAAAATCAATACGCACATTAAGTTAAATTAAAAGAAAATATATTTGATTAAAGTTTTAAATTCATAGTTTGCAAAAGTAGCTAATAGCAGAGAGATCAGAAAAAAAAAGAAAATCCGCATAAATCAATGATTTATGCGGATTTTAAACTCTTTAAATTGCTAATAAGTGGAGATGGAGGGAATCGAACCCTCGTCCAAACGAGGAAATCATAAGCTTTCTACATGCTTATCTTCGCCTAATTTTTCGAGTACGGCAGGACCGAAGCCACCAAACAATACCTTAGTCTCTTTATTTTCGCAAGAGCCACGAGACGGGACTCAAACTATCTCCGATATAACTGCACCACTAAAACCGGACCGCTTCGGAACAACAGCATCCGAGTGATGTCTCGTCTCCGCACCTAGTACAGAGATTAAGTTTAATCTACTATAATTCGATTAAGCAGCAAGAGCGTAATTATTTTCGCCAGATAAAATTTTGATAACTGAGATTTAAGTGCAAATCACCGACGCACTGCATGCTTACATACCATTTCTGCCCGCTGTCAAATCCAGTCATCCCCAAAGGATGTGTAACCACTTTCTTTAGCGATACAAAGATAGAGACAAAGTATTGATCTGCCAACTATTTGTTCTGCATTTTGAGAATTATTTATTCTTATTATATTTAATACTGATATCTTTGCCCCAATTGTTCAGAGTCTCAATAACAGGTATCACAGATTCGCCCATTGGGGTAAGCTTGTACTCCACTTTTGGTGGAACAGCAGGATAAACAATGCGTTCCACAAGTCCGGTTTGTTCCAACTCTCTAACGGTTTGAGTAAACATTTTGTTGGCTATTCCATGTAAGCTACGCTGAAGTTCACCCGAACGCATCACTCCATCCTTGAGATGGAACAGCGCTATAGGTTTCCATTTACCTCCAATCATGTCCATCACTAACTCTAAAGAACAAAAATAGTCCTTTCCTTTAAAAATATATTTTTCTATACTCCCTTCATTTCCCATTATTCACTCCTTTTGGTTACTATACTACTTTTAAGTAGGTACTTGTATAACTGGTATTAATATCCGTAATTTGCAGCCACAAAGAAACAAAATTAAAAGGAGAAAAGAAATGAAAGTTGTAGCAATTAACGGAAGCCCCCGTAAAGAGGGTAATACTTATCATGCATTGATGGGTGTTGGCAAGCAATTAATGGAAAACGGTATTGAGTTCGAGATTATCCACATCGGCAATAAAGCTGTGAGAGGATGCATGGCCTGCGGAGGATGTTCAAGAAACAAGGACGAAAAGTGCGTTATTACAACTGATCCTTTGAATGAATGGGTTCAGAAAATGAAAGATGCCGATGGAATTATACTTGGCTCGCCTGTTTATTATGCAGGAATACCGGGAACAATGAAGTCTTTTCTGGACAGGGCTTTCTACGTTTCGGGCAGTAATGGAAACTTATTACGTCACAAAGTTGGTGCTGCAGTGGTTGCTGTACGACGTACAGGAGGTTCTTCCACATTCGATAGTCTGAACCATTATCTG
Organism: uncultured Bacteroides sp.; assembly: GCF_963678845.1. Taxonomy (NCBI): domain Bacteria; kingdom Pseudomonadati; phylum Bacteroidota; class Bacteroidia; order Bacteroidales; family Bacteroidaceae; genus Bacteroides; species uncultured Bacteroides sp. Next base: position 299,008 of record NZ_OY787466.1, on the reverse strand, counting down.
AATTATTCGGAAATGATTCTTGCTACATCAAACTATTGGAACATAACTCACGGGCTGTCTAAAGGAGAAGCTTTACAAGATAGTGAAGGTGTACAGATCATGGAGGTTCTGGGAAGAAACATGGCCTGGATACTTAAAATGCGCGAACAGACAAAAGATTCTGTACCTGCTCCTGAGAAGACTGACAAGGTTTACACTAATTTTATCCGGTAAACAACCTTTGTTTGAAAAAACAATCCTATTGTAACCATTGTTACAAGTGAGAGTGAAAAAATAGCCTTACTTTTGCAGCATCATCCTAAATATTGAAGAGAATGAAACGAACTGTGATAAAAATAGACGAAGCACTGTGCAATGGGTGCGGATTATGTGTAAAGGGTTGTCATGAAGGGGCTTTGCAACTGATTAACGGTAAAGCGGTAATGGTTAGCGAACTTTATTGCGACGGTCTGGGTGCTTGCATTGGTGAATGTCCGGAGGGAGCTATTGAACTGGAAGAACGTGAAGCTGAACCTTACAGCGAAGAGGCGGTAATGGAACGCATATCTTCTAAAGGTGAACGGGTGATATTGGCACACTTAAAGCATTTAAAAGAGCATGGAGAAAAAGGATTATTGATGCAGGGCGTGGATTATCTCCGAAGAAACAATATTGAGGTGGATCTTTCTCAGATACACGGTCAACAGCATGCAGGCGGAGCACACAGCGGATGTCCCGGTTCTATGGCTCGCACGCTGAAACCTGCCGCAGCTCCTTCTTTTGCCGGAATAGCTCAAGGCGGTATCTCTGCTCCTGTTCAAAGTGGTTTTGCAGCACCTCAGGTATCAGAACTTCGTCAATGGCCGGTACAGCTACATTTGCTCAATCCGCAAGCCGGGTATTTTCAGGAAGCTGACGTTTTACTGGCAGCCGACTGTACTTCCTTTACTGCAGGAAATTTTCACAGCCGCTTTCTGAAAGGTAAGATTCTGGCAATTGCCTGTCCTAAACTGGACAGTAACACGGAATCATACATTGAAAAGTTGCAGGTTATGATTGATGATTCCATGATAAATACGCTCACTGTGCTTATTATGGAGGTTCCTTGCTGCGGAGGATTACTGCAAATGGCTAAGATGGCAAGGGAAAAAGCGTCACGCAACATCCCTATAAAGGCTATTGTTCTTTCTATTCAGGGAGAAGTAAAAAGCGAAGTATGGATTTAGTCCTTAAACATTATACATTATTCCTTGATATATTAAATAGTTATTCGTGAATGATTAATACTGGCTTGTACAAGCTAGATAATTAGCCTCACGACCTTAATACTTCAGCTTGTACAAGCCAGAACATTAAGGTCATGAGGCTAAATTCAATTTCCCGTGAATAAATCAATAAACATTGGGCATCTCTTACTTAACTTCCATAGATGATTATTGCAAAACGACCCTTTAAGTCATATTACATCTTTTAATTCTCTCTTATTTATTTTCAATAAAGTTGTTGTCATAAAAACCGTTCCGTCAAGCATAACTTTCACTTTTTAATTTCGCCTCATATAACTGCAAACAGCACACTTTCAATACGCTATTATTGCAGATTAAAGTCAGAAAATACTCAAAAAGGAAAGTTTTATTGAGGTCTTCATTAAAAAAAACAAAGTAATAACGAGTTCTTTTTGTCTTTTTTTTAATTATTTTTGCAGCAAAAAACAATGAAACAAAAGAAACTACTCCTTGTTATTATGGCCATAGTGTGTCAGTTTGCTACCGCACAGAACATTCAGTTTCACTATGACCTCAGAAATTCTTTGAATAAGAATATTCCGACTTCAAGAAACTATCTCACAACGACTATTGAGATGTTCAAACCCGACAAGTGGGGTTCTACTTTCTTCTTTATAGATATGGATTATAATCAGGCTAAAGGAAATATCGGAACTGCATACTGGGAAATTGCCCGTGATTTTAAGATTGGCAAATGCCCTATCATGCCACACATCGAGTATAATGGTGGAGCCGGAAACAGCCAGGGCTTTGGATTCTCAATCGCAAATGCCTACTTGTTAGGAGCTTCTTATCCATTTAGCTGTGGAAATGCTAATTTCAGTACTTACCTTGCTTATAAATACAATGCATTTGCCAAAACCAGCAACGATGTTCAGTGGACAGGTACCTGGGGCATTCCTTTGTTTGATAACAAAATGACTCTTTCAGGATTCATTGATGTATGGACAGAAAACAAAGACCGCTCAGGAGATGGAAAAGAATCTGGCAAAAGAGTTATATTATTAACAGAACCACAAGTTTGGTATAATGTTAATTCTAAGTTATCATTGGGTAGTGAAATAGAAATCAGCAATAACTTCTATAAATTGAATTATAGCACAGATAATTATGCTGCAAACAAATTATATGTATTCCCAACCATTGCTGCCAAATGGAATTTCTAAATAAATAAAGATAAACCCAATGATAGAAAAATTATTTAAACTGACGGAAAACAAAACCAACGTCAGACAAGAGGCTATTGCAGGATTGATCACATTCCTGACAATGTCTTATATCTTAGTAGTTAACCCAAGCATTCTGGGTGCAACAGGGATGGACAAAGCTGCTCTGTTTACTACAACAGCTTTAGCTACAATTATCGGAACACTTCTGATGGCATTCTTGCCAAATCTTCCCATTGCACAGGCCCCGGGAATGGGACTTAACAATTTCTTTGCTTTTTCCGTGGTACTAACCATGGGATATAGTTGGCAAATGGCTCTTACGGCAGTATTCATTGAAGGTATCATCTTCATTATTCTTACCTTCTTTAATGTACGTGAGCTGATTGTGAAAAGCATTCCAAAGACACTTAAAGATGCAATCCCGGTTGGCATCGGACTTTTTATTACTTTAATAGGGATGAAAAATGCCGGTATTATTGTAAGCAATCCTAACACCTTGGTTTCTATGGGAGATTTAGCGAATCATAATGTTTGGATTGCCCTTATTGGCCTTATTATAACAGGAGCACTATTTGCGAAGAATGTTCATGGTTCTATTTTGATTGGTATTGTTATAGCAACTATCTGCGGGATATTCTTTGGGCTTGTTCATACACCGCAAGATGGTATTTTCTCACTTCCTCCATCAATTGCCCCAATCTTCTTTAAATTTGACTGGAACCACCTATTTACATTTGATATGTTGGTTGTAGTTTTCACTTTCTTGTTTGTCAACCTGTTCGATACTGTTGGAACGCTGATTGGTGTTGCTTCAAAGGCTGGGTTCATAGATGAAAACGGAAACTTCCCTCAGATTAAGAAAGCCCTTTTTGCTGATGCATTAGCTACTACATTCGGAGCTATTTTAGGTACAAGTACAGTTACTTCATACGTAGAAAGTTGTGCAGGTGTGGCTTCAGGCGGTAGAACTGGTTTAACAGCTGTAAGTACAGCCTTTATGTTCTTCATCGCATTGTTCCTTTCTCCACTGTTCCTGATGGTACCAGCTTCGGCTACAGCTCCGGCGCTTATCATTGTAGGTTTGTTTATGATCTCTTCAATCGTTAAAGTTAACTTCGACGATATGACCGAATCATTGCCAGCATTCCTTACTATTGTGATGATGCCTTTCTGTTACAGTATCGCTCAAGGTATTGTATTCGGATTCCTAAGCTATACTTTCTTAAAAGTATGTACAGGACAAGCAAAGAAAGTATCAATCACCGTATTTGTAATCTCTTTATTGTTCCTGATAAAGATGGTTATTGACGGAATGCATATTGTGTAAGTTCAATAAATCAAAATAAAAAGAGGCTGTCAGAATTGATTCTGACAGCCTCTTTTTATAATATATTATTGCTGTCCGGTAAAACTTTTTAGATCAAAAAAATAAAGGGCTGAGTTCTTTGATGAACTCAGCCCAAATTGTCTATATTCGTTTCGACCAAAAAATTCTTATAGACATGGGCAAAAGTATAAATTTTACCGGACAGCCGGTTCTCTCACAGCTATTAAAATTCATCGATAAGCAAAAAATCTTAGATTTAAGTCGAACAATGGGTTGTGAACGTTATGTTAAGAGCTTGGATGGCTATACTCATCTTGTTGTTATGCTTTTCGGTGTGCTCAAGCACTTTGATTCCTTACGTGAACTGGAGATTGGGATGCTTGCGCAAGCAAATAAGCTGCAACACCTTGGAATCGATTACATGGTTAGGCGTAGTACCCTGGCAGAAGCAAATAAAAGACGCTCTCAGGAGTTTTTTGCCAACATCTATTCTATGCTGTTGGAACAATATGGGCCTTTTTTAGCGGACAGCCGCCTACCAAAAGAACAGAAAGATTGGGAACGTCTGCTTTTTATGATGGATTCTACCACAATCAGCCTGTTTGACAATATTCTTAAGGGCGTTGGTCGTCATCCAAAAAGCGGAAAGAAGAAAGGCGGTCTAAAAGTTCACACTGTAATACGCTATGTAGTAGGTGTCCCTATGGTTGTTCAGCTGACATCCGCAGCCAAACACGACCATTACCTGCTCAAAGAGGTTCATTTACCCAAAAACGCTACTCTCGCAATGGATCGTACCTATATTGACTATGCACAATTCCAACGGTTGACTGAAGAGGGTGTCTGCTATGTTACAAAAATGAAGAAGAACCTGATATACAAAGTGTTGAAATCCACCACTTATGTCAATCCAAAAGGTTTGGTAACGCATACCGACCAGCATATCATCTTTGAAAAAGGCGACTTGCGACATACTTCCAGGCGAGTAGAGTTATGGAGCAAGAATAAAAAGAAATCCGTGGTATTGCTAACTAATAATTTCGAACTCTCAGTTGAGGATATTGAAGAAATTTACAAGCGGAGATGGGCTATTGAAACTTTATACAAACAGCTTAAACAGAACTTTCCACTACATTTTTTCTATGGTGATAGTGTCAATGCCATAGAAGTGCAGACATGGGTAGTTCTCATAGCTAACTTGCTGTGTACAATCATGCAACGTAAACTTAAAAGACACTGTTCTTTCTCTAATTTGGTTACCATAGCTAGACTTATGCTAATGTACTATGTCGATTTTATAGCTTTTCTTGAAAAACCCGAAAAGGATTGGGAATATATTCTTCAAAAAGCCAATTATGAGCCTCCAAATGTTGACCCCATATTAGAATTTGATTTTGAATAAGAGGGCTTACTTTTATAAAAAACATTCCGAACCTCCATTTTATAGGAGATTCGGGTGATTCTTTATGCTTTTTAAAGTTTTACCGGACAGCAATAATAATATATGATGTATTATTGTGCTACTATTAAATCAAAACTCACTGGTGAAATGGAACTTAATACTCTTGAAATCCATTTGAGCCATCTGAAGCACATAATTACTATCAGCAAGGAAAACATCACGCCCTTCCCTATCCTTCGCCATAAACTGATATTTACGTTTTTTGAATGCTTCCAGTTCTTCCTGATTATCGCTTTCTATCCAACAGGCTTTATACAAGCTGAGCGGTTCCCAGCGACAAGCTGCATTATATTCATTCAGCAAACGATACTGAATTACTTCAAACTGCAACTGCCCCACTGTACCAATAATCTTACGACCATTGAACTGATTGACAAATAGCTGAGCCACACCTTCGTCCATCAGCTGATCAACACCTTTATTGAGCTGTTTGGTCTTCATCGGATCGGCATTCTCTATGTATTTGAACATTTCAGGAGAGAAACTAGGCAACCCCTTGAAGTGAAGCTCTTCTCCTTCAGTTAATGTATCGCCAATTTTAAAGTTTCCGGTATCTGGTAAACCAATAATATCGCCAGGATAAGCTTCCTCAATAGTGCTCTTCTTCTGAGCCATAAACTGTGTTGGTGAAGAAAAACGCACTGTTTTTCCATGACGTACATGTTTATAAGGAGCATTACGGATAAACTTGCCTGAACAAACCTTGCAGAAAGCAACACAAGAACGGTGATTCGGGTCAATATTTGCTGTAATTTTAAAGATGAAACCTGTAAATTTCTCTTCTTCAGGTTTTACCATTCTTTCTTCTGCATGTACAGGTTGAGGATACGGAGCAATCTCAACAAAGCAATCAAGCAACTCCTGCACACCAAAATTATTCAAAGCTGAGCCAAAGAATACAGGAGCAATATCTGCTTTAAGATAATCATCCACATTAAATTCCGGATATACTCCATCAATCAGTTCCAGATCAGTACGAAGCTTATCAGCCAGTCCTTCACCAATGTTTTTATCAAGTTCTTCACTATCAATATCAAGTGCCACTTTTTCAGTTACTACTTGTTTACTTGGCTGATAAAGATCAAGTTTACCTTCGTAGATATTATAGACCCCTTTAAAACGAATTCCTTGTTCAATAGGCCAGCTCAACGGACGAACTCTGATTTGTAATTCGGCTTCAATCTCATCAAGCAAATCAAAAGGGTCACGTCCTTCACGGTCCATCTTGTTAACGAAAACAATAACCGGAGTATTTCTCATGCGGCAGACTTCCATTAACTTACGAGTCTGAGCCTCAACACCTTTGGCACCGTCAACTACAATAATAACACTATCAACGGCAGTCAGCGTACGAAATGTATCTTCAGCGAAATCCTGGTGGCCAGGAGTATCAAGAATATTCACTTTATAGTCTCTATAATCAAACTCCATAACGGAAGTAGTTACAGAAATACCACGTTGCTTTTCAATCTCCATCCAGTCAGAAGTAGCCGTTTTCTTAATCTTATTAGACTTCACGGCCCCAGCAACCTGAATTTGCCCACCAAACAGAAGAAGCTTCTCTGTCAAAGTAGTTTTACCCGCATCCGGGTGAGAGATAATAGCGAAAGTACGCCTTCTTTTTATTTCGTCAAGCATATTTGTTTAATTAATATCATTTATGCACTCTTGCAGACTCACCTCCCAGTGAGGAATTTCAATGCCAAAAGTTTCTTTTATCTTAGTCTTATCCAATACAGAATAATGAGGACGTGCAGCTTTTGTAGGATAATCGGCAGTATGAAGAGGACTCACTTTACAAGTATTGATTCCCGCTAAGCGGTGAATGGCCAAAGTAAAATCATACCATGAACAAACACCTTCATTACTGAAATGATAAATACCACGAACAATACCTTTATTGATTGCTGCATAGATAGTTTTTGCCAGGTCATGAGCATAAGTAGGAGTACCAATTTGGTCGAATATAACACCCAGAGTCTCTTTCTCTTTACCTAAACGAATCATTGTCTTCACAAAATTATTTCCAAAAGTAGAATAAAGCCATGCCGTTCTAATCACAATTGCTTGCGAACAGTTATTCATCACATTCTGTTCTCCTTCCAGTTTGGTAGTGCCGTAAGCCGATGCGGGACAAGTTGCTTCTTCCTCGGTATAAGGAATATGATTTGTTCCGTCGAATACATAATCAGTAGAGATCTGTATCATGGCTGCACCTCTGCTCTGAGCTGCTTTTGCAAGATATCCCGGAGCTACGGCGTTCAGCTTTCTGCATAATTCAACATTATCTTCAGCTTTATCAACAGCAGTATATGCTGCGCAATTCACAATCACATCAATTTCGTTCTGATTAACAAAGGCTTGTATAGCTCTTTCATCACAAATATCTAGTTCTTGTACGTCCGTAAAAAAGTAATTGTATTGATTGTTTTCCGAAGAAAGCAAACGCATTTCATTGCCTAATTGACCATTGGCACCGGTTATCAATATATTCTTCATGACTTAATCGTCTAATTTTAGTTCTCCGTTTCTATCTTTTTCGTAATAATTCGATAATAAAGAGAGGAATTTAGCAATCACTTCAAGTGCTTTAGCTGTTTCAGTAGTAATTTCCTTCTTTTGAAGCTTCAGCAACATAACTCCATAAAGCGCCTCAAAACAAGTTTCCAACTCAGGTTCTTCTGTTTTTCCGCTTTTATTACGCAGTTCCACAATAAAAGGCAAAGCTTTATAATAAGCTGCACTATAAAAAGGCTCTTTGGCTGAGTGCAGTAATTGGATATGCAGATCTGTTAATGAGATAATAACATTTCTATTAATCTGTAAGTGTCCTTTTTCAAGAGCATCCTCGTCACGCATCATTCCAATAAGATCTTCATACCACTGGATTAATTTTGCCTTATCGTCGTCACTAATTTTATATTGACTGATAAAGCTTGACTTCAACTTATCAATATCACATTCGGCAGCACGAATAAGATCTTCAATCTGCCACATGTATATGAGGTATTCTGCAATATTTGATTGCTTTAATTTCTGTGCTATAAACATATTCTTCTAATTAGTAAAGTGCTTTTCCTAATAGGGTAAAGATTAACCCAAGGACAGAGACCACTATTACCACTCCCCCTATTACACGGTTAATCACCCAGATACCTCTGACGTTAAATCTTGTCCGCAGTTTACTAACAAAGAAGGTAAGAGCAAACCACCAGGTAAATGCACCAAAAGCTATAAACAGATAACCTATTATTTGTTCATAAATGTGTATTTGTGGTGCCACAAAAGTAAAACGGGCAAAAAGTCCTATAAAAAGAAATATAATAAGTGGATTAGAAAGTGTTACAGCAAAGGCTGTGACAAAGTTATGTAAATAAGTTCCTTTTGCTGAAGATGCTGGCCGCAATGACTGAACCGGATTACTCCTGAAAGTATATATACCAAAAGCGAAAAGCATAACGCTTCCAAATAATTGCAAGTAAAATTGATTCGTGGAGATAAAATCAAAAATAAAACTCATGCCATAGCCTGTTAACAGTGCATAGGTAAGATCACTAAATGATGCTCCAAGACCTGTAACAAATCCATACCACCGTCCTTTATTTAAAGTACGTTGAATACATAGCACTCCTACCGGACCCAAAGGAGCAGATACCACCACTCCAATGATAAATCCTTTTACCAACAGATCTAATATTGTTACTTCTATATCTAACATTCTGCAAAGATGGCACTTTTTTGTGAAATTTGAAGCATTCCATTCACGTTTTTTGCCTTATCTCACTTTGGTTTAGCTTTTTTAGCAATCATTTTGCTTAAAAAATATATCGGCCAAATAATGAATCTGACCGATACTAAGTAACATTTAATCTACTAATCCCTGTGTTGTCCAAATGTAATATTGAAACCAAAACAGATATTTGCATTCAGATTGTTAGTTGGCACGTATTGCGGAGTCACATTCGTAATCATGCGATCTGACCCAACAAAGAATGTGAATCCTTTAGGATGCAAATTCAACATCCAACCCAGATTAGAGCCAAAAGTAGAATAAGAATAGTTAACCGAAGCATCCAACCATCTCAGTGGCCGAATGTTCGCTGCCACCATTGCCTGAGTCCATGTATAAGGCTTGTTAACACGGGTAGTTGAGAGCAATCCTACTGAAAGTTTATCATAAAAAGGGAAATTATATTCCGCTCCAACATTAATGGTGGTAGCAAGCATTGTTGTACGACTAGTTTTTCCTTCGTCATAAAATTTAGCCATAGCTTTCAAGTCATCCTTAATGTTATCAAACTGCGTATCAATATCATTAGGATCCCCGGTTTCTGGATCTACTGCAATATTAGTAAATCCATCAAAAGTAAATGGTTCTTTATTACGGGTAGCACCTTTAAGGTTGTTATTCCATGAAATAAATCCTAGATCAAGTGCTGAAGCCGACAAGGTCAGATTATCCATTAACTGATAAGTTGCACCCAAATCAACGCCTGCACCATAACCGCCAACGCCTGCTTTGTCAACATCGAAACCATTTATTTCACCAGGATTATCTGTTTTAGTCTTATAACGTCCACCACCAACAGCCGTATTCAATGTACCATTTGCCATTACCTCCCATTTGTCACCATTTAAAGTCAGATCCATCTGATCTATCTTGGCATCAACATTGGCCATACCTGCCAAAAGTTTTAGTTTGGCTCCAACGGTCAGTTTATCATTAACTTTATGAGCATGTCCTAAAGACAACTCAAGATAGTTATTAGAATTGGCCGAAAAGTTATTAATGTGGTAAACTTCCTGATCCATACCAGTCTTCATAAAATTGAACAGCTCGTATGGCAGATTAAAAGACGTATTAGATTTTACTCCAAGTTCAATGGTGTTAAATCCTCCCCAGGCATGAAATCCTGCTGAGAGAATAGTAAACCCTATGTTCGTATTAATACGGTTATTGGCATTCAACTTTCCAAGAAACTCATCTCGGTCTACTGTTGAATTCATAAAGGTAGCAAGGTTGTATTTACCTGATGGATCATCAAATTTATAAATAAAATCCGTCAACCCCACATTGCCACTGGTACCCACATTCATATTACCAAGCATAGGTATGCTTATATAGTTCCTCTCACCCATAAAAGCAGGATTAAGCTGATGGCGATAAGTTGCTCCCTCCAAAAAGTATGAAGAGTTCAATGTCTGTGCCGAAATAGTTATAAACACCCCTCCGGCTAGAAAAATCAATATAGTGGTTAAAACACGTAGTTTCATTGTTATCTATTTTTAAGGTACTTGATTACTTATCATTTAAATTCACATCCATGCCTTCAGTAGCCTTTATCCTAATATTCTTCAACCGGAGATACTGATCTTCTCTTAAAGGCTTCCCATTTACCGTAGTATTAGATTTTGCTGTAACTTTTAGCAATAAGCCATCCAGTTTCTTAAGAGCTCCGCTGGTTGTCTCTGTCAGTTCAATAGTAAGAGGAGATTCTTGCACTCCACCATTTGCATCACAAGATTTAATATCACCTATTACCTTCACTGTCAAACCAGGTAGTGCTCCAGCACTTTTATTAATCCCAACAGGTATAACATGAAGCTGTAAGTCCAATGGAATGTTATTTTCTACAGTTGTTGTTACAGTCAGACTCTTTACATCAAGGTCCTTAATATCGTCATTAAAATCATCAATGGTATCATTATAAACGATTGATAATCCAGGACCAAATTTAAACGGCACTTCAACAGCATAATTAATACCCACATTATAATTTTTACCTAACTGGATTTTATGCATTACACTCTGATCAGCATTTGCATTCATGGTAAATTTTATCTGATCGGGAATCTTTGCCACAATATTATTCAGATCAGCAATCTTATATTGTTTACTTCCTGCAGCCCCCCCCTGACCTGTTTTAGAAAGACAAATAGCAGTTGCACCGTTCGCATCAATCCTTATAGGATTATCTGCAGTACCCGCAATTGCAACCTGGCTTATCTGAGTTCCATTTCTGTAACCATTTAACACACCATTAATTATAATTGGGATATTAAGTGCATTCGTAACATTCAAACGAATCATTGGATTTTCAGCGTCCATTGTTACAGCATCATCTTTCAGGAAATCAGGAATATCTAAAGAAATGGGGTTAACCTTTACGTTGATAGAAGGATCAACCTTACCTTCAACCTCTGATATAGTTGCTGGTGCGACTTGGACAGTAGCTTTCAACTTTACTTCTCCTGTAACAGTAGAAGCACTTAATCCCAATGCAGTAATTGCACCCGAAAAAGTTACAAACTTGTCCAATTTCAATGTTTGATTACTTATAGTCAATGCACCTCCTGCTTCATTTGAAAAATCAAAAGACGTAATATTGACATGAATAATTTTAGTTAATCCCTGATTCAAGGTCCCATTTAATGTCAATTTGTGGTTAGTCAGTTGAGGAGAAACAATAAAATCAGGAAAAACTAATTCAAGATTCTTAAATTCATAACTAACAGCAGAAGTCACACCCAACAGACTCAGGCTAATCATTGCATCCACTCCACCACTTTGAGGTGTTATTGATTTAATTGATTTCACTTCTACAGGTATACTCTTGTGAGACAAAGAAAATGGACTAGTTGTAATTGGAACATTAAGATCAAGACTTACATCCCCTCGCGTAGCGCGAGCTGACAATCCAACGACAGTATATAAATTCTGAGATTCCAAACTAATAGCTGCTATATTTATTGGACTGGTACTTGGTACATTCACATTTACAGGAGCAACCACATCTTCTTTCAAAAGGGAATACTCTCCCCCATTTAAATGAAGGACATCCGATTCATCAACTTTAATTATTTTACTCAATCTGATATAATCAGTGTTTCCTACGGGAAGAGCTAACCCATTACCGCCAACATGAAAAGTTAAATCAATGTCTTTATTCAAATCATAATCTTTGTCTACACATGAAGTAAACAAAAAAGCAGAAACAAACAGATTTACAGAAAAAGCTTTAAAATAGTTTTTTATCATAGCTATATAGCGTTAATTAGTTCACTTCAAGAATGCTGTAACTTTCAGAATACAAACATACATATTTTTGAGGAATTATTATTTATAAATGTTATTTTTTGAAAACAATATTAAATATTTCCGCCAAATATATACAAATACAGGAAAGCATGCAATCAGTATTATTAGTAAAAAATATATATATTGCAAAATAAGTAGTTTATACAGTTAAAAATAGTGCATATCAAGCTAAAAAATTTAATCTGATATCACACACTATAAACTTTAAAAACATCAAAAATAGTCATAACACTAAAAATTCCGATATTAGACATTTGCAAGACCTCTCATAATCATTCCTATTTGTCATATTCATCAGATTACTATATGAATAGTATAACGCACAAATAATGAACACATTTCTTTCACAGCCCAAGGGATTTGCGTAACTTTGCATGCTTAATAGAGTAATTCATCAGAATTATAATAACCCATATATACTTAAAGTGATATGATTCTTTTTTTTAGAACCCCTTCTCAGAGCGTGGTGGCAGTAGAAGCCGACCATGAATTCTCTTCTGAGGACATTAAAAAACTCAGTTGGCTTTTAGGTGAAGCAAATGTGGAAAACGAAGACCAGTTACAAGGTTATTTTGTTGGCCCCCGTAAGGAAATGATTACTCCTTGGAGCACAAATGCCGTGGAAATTACTCAGAACATGGGTCTAGAAGGTATTCTCCGTATAGAAGAATACTTCCCTGTTCAGGATGAGAATGCAGATCGTGACCCAATGTTGCAACGCATGTACAAAGGTTTGAACCAAAATGTATTTACAACAAACCGTCAACCGGAAGCCATCATCTATATTGATGATCTGGCTGCTTATAATGAAAAAGAAGGTTTGGCTCTTTCTCAGGAAGAGATGGATTACCTTATCAACATGGAGAAATCTATGGGACGTAAGCTAACGGATTCTGAAGTATTTGGTTTTGCACAGATCAATTCTGAACACTGCCGTCACAAAATCTTTGGCGGAACATTTATCATTGATGGCAAAGAGATGGAATCTTCACTTTTCCAGATGATTAAAAAGACTACTGCCGAGAATCCTAATAAGATTATCTCAGCATACAAAGACAATGTTGCTTTTGCCGAAGGTCCGGTTGTAGAGCAATTTGCACCAGCTGATCATTCAACTTCTGACTATTTCCAAATCAAAGATATTAAAACAGTTATTTCACTGAAAGCGGAAACTCACAATTTCCCAACTACAGTAGAACCATTCAACGGCGCTTCCACTGGAACTGGTGGAGAGATTCGCGACCGTATGGGTGGAGGAAAAGGTTCTTTACCTATTGCCGGAACAGCTGTTTACATGACTTCTTACCCTCGTACAGAGGAAGGACGTGAATGGGAAGAACTTCTTCCGGTACGTGAATGGTTATATCAAACTCCAGAACAAATATTGATCAAAGCATCCAACGGAGCTTCTGACTTCGGAAACAAATTTGGTCAGCCACTTATCTGTGGTTCTGTTCTGACTTTCGAACACGAAGAAAACAATGTTCGTTACGGATATGACAAGGTAATTATGCTTGCCGGCGGTGTAGGTTACGGAACTCAACGTGACTGCCTGAAAGGAAAGCCTGAAACAGGAAATAAAGTTGTGGTACTGGGCGGTGATAACTACCGTATTGGTTTAGGTGGAGGTTCCGTTTCTTCTGTTGACACAGGACGTTACTCAAGTGGCATCGAACTTAACGCTGTTCAGCGTGCAAATGCTGAAATGCAAAAACGTGCAAACAATGTGGTTCGCGCACTTTGCGAGGAAGATGTTAACCCTATTGTTTCTATCCACGACCACGGTTCTGCTGGTCACGTAAACTGTCTCTCGGAATTAATTGAAGAGAACGGTGGATTGATTCACATGGATAAACTTCCTATCGGCGACAAAACTTTGTCGGCAAAAGAAATTATTGCCAACGAGTCTCAGGAACGTATGGGATTATTAATAAAGGAAGAAGCAATTGAACATGTACGTAAGATTGCAGAACGTGAACGTGCTCCGATGTACGTAGTGGGTGAAACCACTGGTGACAAACGTTTTGCGTTTGAACAAGCTGATGGTGTTCGCCCATTCGATTTATCAATTGATCAGATGTTCGGCAGTTCGCCAAAGACTTACATGATAGATAAGACAGTAGAAACTCACTATGAGAATGCTGCTTACGATATAGACAATCTTGACGAATATCTTACTCGTGTGCTTCAGCTAGAAGCTGTTGCTTGTAAGGACTGGTTAACAAATAAGGTAGACCGTTCTGTAACTGGTAAGGTTGCCCGTCAACAATGTCAGGGCGAAATTCAGTTACCATTAAGCGATTGTGGTGTGGTTGCTCTTGATTACAGAGGAGAAAAAGGTATTGCTACTTCTATTGGTCACGCACCTCAAGCTGCTTTAGCTGATCCTGCTGCAGGTTCTATTCTTGCTGTATCTGAAGCTCTTACCAATCTTGTCTGGGCTCCGCTTGCTGAAGGTATGAATAGCATTTCTTTATCTGCCAACTGGATGTGGCCTTGCCGCTCTATGGAAGGTGAAGATGCCAGACTTTACACAGCAGTTAAAGCTTTATCAGATTTCTGTTGTGACTTGCAAATCAATGTCCCTACAGGTAAGGACTCTTTGTCTATGACTCAGAAATACCCAGATGGAAGCAAAGTTGTTTCTCCGGGAACAGTTATTGTATCTGCCGGAGCTGAAGTTTCTAATATCAAGAAGGTTGTTTCCCCAGTATTGGTAAACGATCCTAAGAGCTATTTATATCATATCGACTTCAGTTTTGATGAATTAAAACTTGGTGGTTCCGCTTTTGCCCAATCATTAAATAAGATAGGTGATGATGTACCTTGCGTACAAGACAGCGAATACTTCCGCGATGCATTCCTTGCTATTCAGGAATTAATAAATAAAGGACTGATCATGGCAGGTCACGATATCTCTGCCGGTGGTTTGATTACTACTTTACTTGAAATGTGCTTCGCAAACGTAGAAGGTGGTCTTGAAGTCAACTTAGATAAGCTAAAAGAATATGATCTTGTGAAGATTCTCTTTGCTGAGAATCCAGGAGTTGTTATTCAGATTAAACACAAAGCTGAAGTAGAAAAGATTCTGGAAGATGCAGGAGTTGGTTTTGTAATGATTGCCAAACCAACTGACGAACGTCATATTCTTGTATCAAAAGACGGAGCTACATATCAGTTTGGCATTGATTATATGCGTGATGTATGGTATTCTTCTTCTTATTTATTAGACAGAAAACAATCCATGAATGGTTGTGCTAAAGCTCGTTTCGAGAACTACAAAATGCAACCATTAGAATTCGCATTCAATAAAGACTTCAAAGGCAAGTTCTCTCAATATGGCATTTCTCCTGATCGCCGTACTCCTAGCGGAATCAAGGCAGCTATCATCCGTGAAAAGGGAACCAATGGTGAGCGAGAAATGGCTTACTCATTATATCTTGCCGGATTTGATGTAAAAGATGTAACTATGACCGACTTAATCAGCGGACGCGAGACATTGGAAGACATCAACATGATTGTTTGTTGCGGAGGTTTCTCAAACTCTGATGTACTTGGTTCTGCCAAAGGATGGGCTGGAGGATTCCTGTTCAATGAAAAAGCAAAATCTGCTCTTGATAAGTTCTTTGCTCGTAAGGATACATTAAGTCTTGGTATCTGTAACGGTTGCCAGCTGATGATTGAACTTGGATTAATCAATCCAGAACACGAGAAAAAGGCAAAGATGCTTCATAATAATTCTCATAAATTTGAATCAAGCTTTGTGGGAGTAACTATCCCGACCAACCGCAGCATAATGTTCGGTTCACTTAGCGGATCTAAATTGGGTATCTGGGTAGCTCACGGAGAAGGCAAATTCTCATTACCTTATGAGGAAGATAAATACAATGTAGTAGCTACATATTCTTATGACGAATATCCTGGTAATCCAAACGGATCAGATTACAGTGTAGCCGGCCTTGCTTCTGAAGACGGACGCCATTTGGCTATGATGCCTCACTTGGAACGTGCTATCTTCCCTTGGCAGAATGCATATTATCCTGCTGAAAGAATCAACAGTGATCAGGTTACTCCATGGATTGAAGCATTTGTAAATGCTCGTAAATGGGTTGAAGAACATAAATAAGAATAACATTCCATTATATCAATGAGGCGGTAGTTTAAAACTACCGCCTCATTTTTTATATGCAAAAATCAAATACACACTTATTCACCTACAAAAGCATCCCCATACATTCATCATAAATATCTAAAATAAATAATCTAATTTAATATCGTTTGGCTTACGCATATTATATTCAAAAAAGTATTTTACATATAACACATATATTTATATACAATTTTAAAGACAAATAATCTATCCTATTAATTTAATTATGCTTATATAGCCTCACTAAAAACACAATAAATTAATATTTTTTGATTATTTTCACAAGTTACAAGGATTATGCTTTGATATGTCCATTCTTTTTCCCATTTTTGTATTATAACTTTTCTAAAATTTCTAGAAAATGAGAAATTTACTTTTTGCACTTTTCCTTTGCTTAAGTTCCCTTTGTATTGCGCAGACATATAAATATATCAGCGTAGAGGATGGTTTAAGCAACAGGCGTGTGTATAACATTCACAAAGATAAGAAAGGATACATGTGGTTTCTCACACAAGAAGGAATTGACAGATATGACGGAACATTATTCAAACATTACAATCTGATTGCAGAAAATGAAAAGATCAGTTCTTTCACAGATATGAATCTTCTTGTCATGGATAAAGAAAGAGTTCTTTGGGAGGTAACAAAAAAAGGGCAAATTTTCAAATACAACATAAAAACAGACAGCTATCAGCTTGTATTCCAAATAAAAAAAATAAGTCCTGTTGTTTATACCTATATTGATCTAAATAATAATATATGGCTATGCACTGCATATAATCAATACCTATATAATATAGATTCACAAAAACTAATAATCTTAAGAAATCCAAATAGACAATCAATCAATGATATTATTCAGATTGACAGTAATACTTATTATATTGGAACAAATAAAGGATTATATGCAGCAAAACTGCAGAATAACACTTTATTGAAAATTATCAGAAAGGGTTTAGACAGTTTGCCTTTACAGGTAAACAAACTATATTATAATCAAAAGAGCAACAAACTATTCATTGGATGTTTCCCTGAAGGAATCTATGTTTACGACAGTAAAAAGGAGCAATTACTATTACCAAAGTCGGAACTTAATGACATTCGCATTAACAGTATAAAGGAGCTAAACAAACATGAAATTTTAATCGCAACAAATGGATCTGGCGTATACAAAATGAATACAGACAATTATTCCGTCTCTCCATATATTTTTGCTGATTACAATCAACTGAATGCAATGAATGGCAACATCATTAATGACCTATACATTGATAATGAGCAACGTATCTGGTTGGCAAATTATCCCATTGGAGTGACTGTGCTATATAATAGATTTCCTAAATATAAATGGCTTAAACATGCAATTGGAAACACAAGTTCTCTGATAAACGACCAGGTTAATGCTGTAATTGAAGACAGCGAAGGAGACCTTTGGTTTGCCACAAATAACGGCATTAGCATATATTATTCAAAAACAGAGAAATGGGGACATATACTATCGGATACTGATACTCGTTCACAAAATAGAAATCATGTTTATATAACTCTTTGTGAAATAACCCCCGGAGTTGTATGGACCGGAGGATATACCTCTGGTATGTACTGCATAGATAAACATAGCTTGAGAGTCAGTTATTTCTCACCTGCTAAATATGGAAATCTAAATATACATCCAGACAAGTACATTCAGTCTATCATAAAAGATAAAAACGGAGACATCTGGGCTGGCGGTTATTATAACCTGAAACGTATTGATTTAAAAAATAAAAATATTCGTCTTTATCCTGGAATAAGCTCAGTAAATATTATTCTTGAAAAAGATGCAGAACATCTTTGGATTGCAAGTTCCAAGGGACTTTACATACTAAACAAAGATAACGGTACTTTCAAATTAATCAAGATTCCTAATGAAGTCAATATTTACACTCTGCACCAAGAAAAAAATGGATTATTATATATTGGAACCTGTGGATCCGGAATGTATGTATATAATCCTAAAACAAACAACTTTATTAACTATAATAAAGAAAACAGTGCACTTATTTCAAACAATATTTATACAATATTATCTAATCAGAAAGGATACTTGTTTATAAGCACTGAAAATAGTCTGGCTCGTTTTAATATTGCCAAAAAAGCTTTTCGGAACTGGACTAAAGAACAAGGATTGATGTCTGATCACTTCAATTCATCATCGGGCACGCGTAGACAAAACGGCACATTAATCTTTGGAAGTGCTGATGGTGCTATCGAATTTAGTGAAAAAATAAATTTGCCTCAGAGATACTATTCAAAATTAATATTCAGTGATTTAAGTCTTTTTTATGAAACCGTATCTGCAGGAAAAACAGACCCTCCGTTACAACAAAACATTGATGAAGAAGAGAAAATCGATTTAAAATATAATCAGAATATATTTTCAATACGCCTAGCTTCTATTAACTACGATTATCCCGGAAATATACTTTATTCATGGAAATTAGATGGTTTTTATGACAAATGGAGTAAAGCTACTTATGATAATATAATTCGTTATACAAATCTGAATCCGGGAAAATATAAACTTCGTGTTCGTGCCATCTCAGAAGAAAGTTCACTTATTATTGAGGAAAGAAGCCTTGACATTGTTATCCATCCTCCATTTTGGCTAACAATCTGGGCTATCTTATTGTACATTGTCATATTAACTTTAATAATATGGGATTCCATCCGTCGTTATAGCATAATTAAAGAGAAAAAAGCTTCAAATGATAAAATCCGCTTTTTTATTAATACAGCACATGATATTCGTACTCCTCTTTCTTTAATAAAAGCTCCCCTGGATGAGTTAGTTGAAAAAGAAAATTTATCTCCTAAAGGAAAAGCCAATCTGGAAACTGCAGTCAGAAACACAAACTCTTTATTCCGATTAATTACAAGTCTGATTAATTTTGAGAAAGCAGAAACTTATTCTTCAAGAATGCATGTAAATGAATATGAGTTATTTACTTTCCTAGATGAAATTCTTAATGCTTTTAAATCATACGTTGAGTCAAAACAGATTAAGTTAACTTATGAAAGTAATTTCCGATTCCTAAATGTTTGGTTTGATAAGGAGAAAATGGAATCTATTCTCAAGAATCTGCTATCGAATGCTATTAAGTATACCCCAAAAGGAGGAGAAATTAAAGTAATTGCATTTAGTAATTCTGATTATTGGGGATTCAAAATAAAAGACAATGGAATTGGTATTCCAGACGATGAACAAAAAAGACTATTTAAACTATTTTTCCGCGGTAGTAATGCTATAAATGCAAAGATCTCTGGTACTGGACTTGGATTATTGCTGGTTCGTAAACTAATTAATTTACATAGCGGCACAATTTCTCTAAAAAGTAAAGTCAATTCCGGCTCTACTTTTAAGGTCACCTTTCCACAAGGACACAGGCATTTTAAGAAACACCAATTAGAATGGAACCAGGATCAAAAATCGAAGTCTGAATCTGAACATATATTCTCAATGCTCAAAACAAAAGCATCTGAGACTTTGCCTCCATCTATAAATTCGAATAACTTAGATTCTTCATCTCAAAGTATTTTGCTTGTAGAAGACAATGATGATATGCGAAGTTATCTGCAACGTTCGCTTTCAGAGAGCTACTATATTTTTACAGCTAATGACGGAAAAGAGGGGTGGGAAGCTATACAGAATATAAAGCCCGATTTAGTTATTTCAGACATCATGATGCCAAACATGAACGGTGATGAGTTATGTTCAAAGATAAAAAGTGACATTGGCACATCACACATCCCCGTAATATTATTATCTGCACTCAATGATAGGAGCAACATTGTACAAGGACTAAAGACTGGAGCTGATGAATATATAACTAAGCCGTTTGACATCTCTATTTTAAAAGCTAAAATCACAACAATTTTAGCCAACCGTGAAGTTCTAAAGAATAGTTTTGCCAAGCTAAATATCAAAAGCACTGACAAATATATTAACTACGCTTCTGAGTTGGACCGTGAATTCATGACTAAAGTAAATGAAATAATAGAAAAAAACATACAGGATTCAACCTTTAACGTCGATATTTTATGCAGCGCTCTCAACATGAGTCGTTCTAGTTTCTATAACAAAATAAAAGCTCTTACAGACCAGGCACCTGCCGACTTTATACGATTAATCCGGCTTAAACGTGCAGCTGAGTATCTAAAGAGTAAAAGATATAATATTACTGAAGTTGCTGATTTGACGGGTTTTAGTGATGCTAAGTATTTCAGGGAAGTATTTAAAAAGCATTTTCAAATGAGTCCTAGCAAATATATGAATGAAAAATAACCTTACCTTATAAATAAAAAGCCTAATGAAGGGATAAAAGTTACTCAAGAGAGCTGAACTTATATTCCTTCATTAGACCCAAAACAATCTTTGAAAAATCAAAGATTTAAAAGTTATAGCTTTATTTTTTTACTTTTCATTTTTGACTCATTATGAAGTCTGTCTAAAGCTGTTATCACATAACGGTATTTTACTTTTCCTGATTCATAAGGGAGCTTATAATAACAATTTCTTGTAATAACTACAATCTTTGAGGGATCGTTCAAGTTTACTTTTTCTTTGTTTTCAAAACGGTAAACGCAATAATTGAATGCTTTATCCATCTCTTCTTTTGCTTTTGGTTCTTTCCACATCAGAACATAACCATCTTCAGTCCAGATTGTTTTCATACCGTGGATTGATTTTGGAGCTTTATCATCCATAAAAGTAAAAACCGGAGGAAGAGCCGGATAACATTGATAGCTATTTGCTAAAGCATTCAAAGAGTTTCCAGGATTACCTAATAATGCTTTTCCACTCCAGAAACAGTTTCCTAAAACATTAGGAGTAGTACGGGATAATTGCATTTTTCTGGGAAGTTGACTTATTTCAGGATTATTCAAATCAGCATATTTCACAGAACGTTCCACATCTTGTCCTATAAAAAATGGACGATCATAAGAATAAGTAGCCCACCAGTTGACTAAAATTTCATGATCAGCAGCTTTATTTCCTATTTCCCAATAAATCTGAGGGATATTATAATCTACCCATCCATTACGGATCCACAAAAGTACGTCAGCATATAATTCATCATAATTCTGCAAACCATTTGTATCGCTACCTATACCGTCTAACGTATTTTTCTTGTTACGATAAATACCAAAAGGAGATACACCAAACTTTACCCAAGGCTTTGTTTCGCGAATTGTTTCATGCAATTCACGAATCAATGTATTTACATTGCTACGACGCCAATTGTCTTTCTGATCTCCAAAGCCATCAGGTATGCCATATGCCTGAAAAGCTTCTTCATCAGGAAACTCCTTTCCTGCAATTGGATAAGGATAGAAATAATCATCCATATGGATAGCATCCACATCATAGCGGGACACAATATCTTTAATCACTTTATTGATAAACTCACGGCATTGAGGTAAGCCTGGATTAAAGAAACGTTGATTACCATAAACAACAAACCATTCGGGATGCTGATAATATACATGCGAAGGAGCTAATTTTGAACTAATATTGAGCTGTACCCGATAAGGATTTACCCACGCATGAAACTCCATGGCTCTTTTATGACATTCATCAATCACAAAAGCCATTGGGTCAAAACCATTAGAAGGAGCTGTACCTTGAGTTCCGGTAAGAAAGCGACTCCAAGGTTCTAACTTAGAAGAATAGAATGCATCTGCTTCCGGACGGACCTGAAACAGTACAGCATTGATTCCCGCTTTTTGTAAACTGTTGAGCTGACTAATCAGATAGGTTTTAAATTCTTCCGGCGTTTTTCCTGTATAATCCCCATTGATGGTATGCAACCAAACTCCTCGAAACTCACGTTTAGGCAAATTATGTGCAAAAGAGCAAAGAGAACAGCAAATTACCAAAAAGGTTGCCAAAAAAGTCTTTATCTTCATTATTCAGTTTTGTTAGGTTTTACATGCACAAAGGTATATATTATTTTGAATTTATCAAGTTGGCAACTAACTTAATAAATGTATATAATATCACTTACAGCAAACATTCTTTTTGCACTATGCCATTTTTTATTTAACTTTGCAGATTCTTTCAAAACCAGCTTATGTCTCAAGAAAAATATATATCTATCAAGGGTGCACGTGTCAATAATCTAAAGAATATTGACGTAGATATTCCTCGCAATAAATTAGTTGTTATCACTGGGTTATCTGGCTCGGGAAAATCTTCCCTTGCCTTTGATACTCTGTATGCCGAAGGGCAACGCCGATATGTGGAAAGCCTCAACAGTTATGCCCGTCAGTTTCTGGGAAGAATGACTAAACCAGAGTGTGACTTCATTAAAGGAATACCACCTGCAATTGCTATTGAGCAAAAAGTAAACAGTCGCAATCCTCGTTCAACTGTGGGCACTTCAACTGAAATATATGAATATTTGCGTCTGCTTTATGCCCGCATAGGAAAAACCTATTCGCCAATATCAGGAACTTTAGTTAAAAAGCATCAAACAGAAGACATTGTAAACTGTATGCTTTCTTACCCGGAAGGAACACGCTATGTCATTTTAACTCCAATTCTTTTACGTAAAGATAGATCCATGAAAGAGCAACTCGAAATGGACTTAAAGCAGGGGTTCAACCGAGTAGAAGTAGATGGAGAAGCAATGCGTATTGAAGATTTGCTAAAGAAGGGAGATATTGAGACAGAAAAGGAAATACTTTTGCTTGTTGACAGAATGGTGTGCAACAGCTCAAAAGACAGCATCAGCCGTTTAACGGATTCTGTTGAAACTGCTTTTTATGAAGGCAACGGAAATTGTTTATTGAGATTTTATCCGGAAGAAGGTGCAATTATGCATTCTTTCAGTAAGAAGTTTGAAGCCGATAATATGGTTTTCGAAGAACCATCAGATCACATGTTCAGCTTTAACTCTCCTATTGGAGCATGCCCCAAATGTGAAGGCTTTGGGAAAGTAATCGGAACTGATGAAAGTCTGGTTATCCCCAACCGTTCACTCAGCGTTTATGATGGCGCAGTAGTTTGCTGGCGGGGAGAAAAAATGGGAGAATGGAAAGATGAATTTATTCGGGCAGCCTCAAAATATGATTTTCCTATCTTTGCTCCTTATTACGACTTAACAGAGAAGCAAAAAGAACTATTATGGAAAGGAGCTAAGGGTATACATGGCATTGACGAATTCTTCGGGATGCTTGAACAGAACCAATATAAAATTCAATATAGAGTAATGCTTGCCCGTTACCGGGGAAAGACTTATTGCCCAGAGTGTCACGGCACCCGACTAAAGAAAGAAGCCGGTTACGTAAAGATTGGTCAACATTCTATCTCTCAGCTGGTTGATCTGCCTATGCACGACTTAAAAACATTCTTTGAAAACCTCTCACTCGATAAGCACGAACAGGATATTGTCAAACGAATTCTGACAGAGATTGCCAGCCGCATCAATTTTCTCATGGATGTAGGTTTGGGATATCTCACACTCAACCGATTAAGTAACTCGTTGTCAGGTGGAGAGAGTCAACGAATTAACCTGGCCACTTCCCTTGGAAGCAGTCTGGTTGGATCTCTCTATATCCTTGATGAACCAAGTATCGGACTTCATTCACGCGATACCGACCGACTTATAAAAGTTCTTCGTCAACTGCAACAACTAGGTAATACTGTAGTAATTGTGGAACATGATGAAGAGATAATCCGTGCAGCCGATTATATAATTGATGTTGGCCCCAAAGCCGGTAGATTAGGTGGAGAGATTGTATATCATGGCGACATGAAGAACCTAAAAAAAGGGAGCAACAGCTACACTGTGAAGTACCTTCTTGGAGAAGAAACAATAGCTGTTCCGACCAACCACCGTTCATGGAATAATTACATTGAAGTTATTGGTGCAAGAGAAAACAACCTGAAAGGAATCAACGTCATTTTCCCGTTGAATGTTATGACAGTTGTTACGGGAGTGAGCGGTTCGGGTAAATCAACGCTGGTAAGAGATATCTTTTACCGGGCATTAAAAAGAGAATACAGCGAAACAAGTGAAAGACCGGGGGAATTTATTTCACTTGATGGCGATATTCAAATGGTCAAGAATATAGAGTTTGTTGATCAGAATCCTATCGGAAAATCTTCGCGTTCCAATCCGGTGACATACATTAAAGCGTATGACGAGATCAGGAAACTATGGGCTGAACAACCTCTTGCAAAATTAATGGGATACACAGCAGCTCATTTTTCTTTCAACACTGAAGGTGGCCGATGCGAAGAATGTAAAGGAGACGGAACCATCACGGTTGAAATGCAATTTATGGCCGACTTAATATTAGAATGTGAAAGTTGTCACGGAAAACGCTTTAAATCGGAGACACTGGAGGTTAAATATAAAGAGAAGAATATCTATGATATACTTGAGATGACTGTTGACCAGGCTATGGAATTCTTTACTGAAAACGGACAAAAGAAAATTGTAAAGAAACTATCATCTCTTCAGGAAGTGGGACTGGGATATATTAAGCTGGGACAATCTTCATCTACTCTTTCCGGAGGAGAAAATCAACGCGTAAAACTTGCCTTTTTCCTTAGTCAGGAAAAAGCATATCCAACAATATTTGTCTTCGATGAACCAACCACCGGACTACATTTTCACGACATTAAAAAATTGCTGGAAGCCTTTGATGCATTAATATCCCGAGGACATACTGTTATCATTATTGAACACAATATGGATGTGATTAAATGCGCAGACTATATCATTGACTTAGGTCCCGAAGGAGGAAATATGGGAGGTAATCTTGTGTGTTGCGGTACACCTGAAAAGGTAGCCAAATGTGCAGCTTCCTATACAGGACAATTTCTCACAGAAAAGCTTCTTTGAAATAAAAAGGCTATAGAATAGAACAAAGAGGATTAATGAAAGAATCAAGATACTTTTATTAATCCTCTTTACTCTATTTTAGAAATAAAAGCCAAAACCTACCTTCATGCCAAGCTTATTAAAATCATGATTAGTCAGGCTTTGATTATAATACATAGCTGGTTCCACCGTAATCGTTCGATTTAAAAAGAAAGCATAACCTACTTCCGCCCCAAGGGTTGCATCATTTTTTCTTCCGCCCGCGTAGAAGTTATAATTATCATATTTAAACTTTGCGCCAACATAAATACCCGTCTTTTCAAAATAGTAACGAATGCCCGTTCCCAGTGAAGTTCTGTCATCCCCTCTATCCTTGGTTTCTGCTCCTGCACTAATCAAGAGAGCTAAATCATCTATTATAAAGACACCCCCTTCAGCTTCAAAACCTAATGAGAATTTGTCCTGTCCGCTATAAGACATCCCGAGTCCTGTTATAGAAGGAGTTATTAACCATTTATTTTGCTCAAATTGCGCCCGTGCAGTAAATGTGTATAGCAAGCACGCTATACAAATAAGTAATTTCTTCATTTTTTAGTTATTTTATTTTTCCGGATTACATTTATCTTTGCGGCGTTCATCTGCAAGTCTCTCTTTTCTACGCAACACAAACCATAGCAAAGCAACAACAACATAAGAAGCCGCAACCGTAAGATACTTTTCCAATTCGCTAATATTATGATTACGAGGCACAAGATAAATAGCCATAACAGTTACATAAATAAATAGAGCTCCACAAAGCCATGTCGATTTTTTAAATTTTTTCATTTCAATTCTTTCATTTAAATAATATAAAAGAGATAAAGAGCATCAATCCAATTAACAAAGAATCCTGTTCTCCTACTATACCTCCTTCTTTTCAACAGCTTATTACAAAAGTAACCAATATAATTGGTATAACCCATCTTTACTAGAAAAAGGAATATCATCTAATACATTTTTTATCTTCTTTTTATCTACCTTTGCAACATTACACCAAGAAAGATGAAATATACATACCTTATTATCTTGCTCTTTTGTTTTTTTTCATCCAAAACACAGGCGCAACCAAAGAATGAGATACGAGCCACATGGCTGACTACAATATACGGACTTGACTGGCCTACAGCCAAAGCCACCTCCCCTGCCAGTATCAACAGGCAAAAAGCAGAGTTATGTAAAATACTCGATGAGTTAAAAGCAGCAAATTTTAATACAGTGTTGCTTCAAACCCGTTTGCGCGGTGATGTTATTTACCCATCTTCCATAGAGACCTATAATGAGACAATGACCGGAAAAGAAGGTTGCTCTCCCGGTTACGATGCTTTGGCTTTTGCCATTGAAGAATGCCATAAACGAGGTATGGAGTGCCATGCCTGGATAGTCGCTATTCCATTGGGAAAAGAAAAACACGTAAATAATTTGGGAAAAAACTCTATTACCCGAAAACAACCACAGATTTGTAAGCGTTACCAAGGTGAGTGGTTTCTTGATCCGGGAAATCCTGGAACAAAGGAATACCTGCTTTCACTTGTAAAAGAGGTGGTTACTCGTTATGATGTAGATGGCATTAACCTGGATTATATCCGCTACCCTGATCAGCCAAAAGATTTTCCCGATAAAAATACATACATTAAATACGGTAATGGAAAAACACTGGATAACTGGCGACGAGACAATATCACTACCATCGTACGTTACTTATATAAGCAGGTTAAGCAAATCAAGCCGTGGGTAAAGATGAGCAGTTCGCCTGTTGGCAAATTTAAAGATACTTCACATTATCCTTCTGGGGGATGGAATGCCTATCACACTGTTTATCAGGATGCACAAGGATGGCTCAAAGAAGGCATACAGGATATACTATTCCCTATGATGTACTTTAACGGAAATAATTTCTACCCTTTTGCACTTGATTGGCAAGAAAAAAGTTTCGGACGTTGTATTGTTCCGGGGTTAGGCATTTACTTTCTCGATCCGGCAGAAAAAGACTGGCCGCTAAGTGAAATTGAACGTCAGATTTATTTCACTCGTCGTCATGGGCTGATGGGACAAGCATTTTATCGTACAAAGTATCTTTTAAATAATACGAAAAACCTGTTCGATGAGTTGAATGGATTTCACTATGCATATCCAGCTCTTCAGCCTAAAATGAAGTGGATGGACGATGTTCCTCCCACTCTACCTCAAGGACTTACTTACAATCTGGAAGGATCAGCTGTACAGCTCAACTGGCAAACATCAACTGACAACGACTCCCGCACTGCACCTTATTATAATATATATGCTTCTGACCATTTCCCGGTTGATATCTCCAAACCTTATAATATTGTTGCTCACGATGTTCGGGAAAACCATTATGCCTATAAGGAAGAACCTGGTAGTGAAACGAAACGTTATTTCGCTGTAACCGCAACAGACCGTTTTGGAAACGAAAGCGCGGCAACACAATTAGCGCCTGCAAAGAACATATTCCAGACTTCTGAAGACTCTACACAATTATTACTTCCTCCATCCCAGGAATTTGTAAATATAACAATTACAGATATTTCAGGAAGATGTGTGTTATATTCAAAATATGAAGAGAGAATTTCGATAAGTCATTTACAGAAAGGACTTTACCGGATTATATTCACAGATAATAGTGGAAAAATTCATCCTTCAACCAAGATGCTTGCACGATAGTTTGTTTGTCGCCCGATAGGATTCAACGACAAATAGCCAGAGGTTATTCGCCCGTTTTCAACAGAAAGCGGATAGTCTGCCAGTTTTTGTCTGTGATCTTCCATAAGCAGTGAAGGGTCCTGAAAATATTCCACAGAAAAACATCCCGTAAGCCCTAAAGAGATAAAGCGATCATAAAACAGACGGGAAAAAAGTCCCATATTCATCCGAAGATTCACCTCCACACAAGGGTGAATCCTATATACAGGATATTCTGAAAAACGACAGATCATCATATCTACACCCAGATATCCCCTATATTTACTACCCAGTAACCGCGAAAGTTTTTCTTCCAGTTGTTTCCGTAGAAAGTGTAGATTTGCAGCATCTGCAAATTTTGTGAGACGTTGTTCCACTTCCTCATCAGAAGCTAGCAGATTTCCTTTATAAGCTCCACGCACATCCGTTTCAAAAAACGAATAACCCGCAAAATGAGCCTTCCCTGAATTATCACAAAAGAATTCCATGGCAAAATCATGAACCTTGTCCATCAGTGGTTCGCCCACCACGCAACGTTGGTTCTTTATCACCCGATGCGCCCATCCCTGAATATGAGAAGTATACTCCCCTTTACCCGGCCGCAATCCCTTACCACTTCCAGACCAGGGAGCCTTTAACAGCACCTTTGGATAGCGTTCCACAAATTCACGCACTGCCTCATCGGAAGTTAATTCCTCTGATAATCCACAAAAAGAAGGAGCTACGTTCAGTTCCCTAAGCAAAGACACCGCCAGTGATCGGTGAGACAATTCGCGTACCGCTTCCATCTGTTCTTTATCAGGTAAAAAATTATCAGGAAAGCCCAACAAGCGGGCATTTTTTATCAACGTAGCATTCCAGCCCCACGGACTAAGTTTCAATGAAGAGCGGAAAGCAATCTCATTTTCCTTTATTGTTTGAACATGAAGATCAAAAAGATCTTTAACCTGCTGTAGCCAATCCTTATCCACAGCCTCGTTACACAGTACCAAAGCTTCCGGCAAAGCATACCAGGCAGGCAGCAAAGAAAGATCATTCGCCATCTTTCTGGCAGAAAGAGGTGACATATAATTTTCATCGCCATTGGCCAAAGCCAAATCATTATCAGGATTGAATAAATATACTTCCGGCATCTTTTTAAAGTATTGAGTATACAAAAGTAAGCAAAAAGGAGACTTTAACAATCACTGGTGAATAATAAAAAACATGTTGTACAAAAGAATAATATCTTCTGTACAAAAGATATTATTCTTTTGTACAAAACGATTTTAATATATAGTGAATAATCTAATTCTGAGAACTGAATATTTATAAGTGATACAATCATTTTGAAAAAATAAAAGCATAAACAAGCTTAAAATCAATGAATATTTTGCAATCTCTACTTTGCAAAGCAGAGAATTATAGTTATCTTTGCCTCGAAATAAAACAATATTTATGGAAGCCTTTTACAGAACACACAGCTATTTGGTGGAACATACCAATACCTCCGTTCGAAGAGATTTGATGGACGAGATCGACTGGAACGATCGTCTTATCGGAATTAAAGGAACTCGTGGCGTAGGTAAGACCACTTTCCTGTTGCAATATGCAAAAGAACGCTTCGGAACAGACCGTTCATGTCTGTTCATAAACATGAATAACTTATATTTCTCGGGACATACCATCATTGAATTTGCTGATGAATTTCAAAAGAACGGTGGTAAAGTACTACTGATTGATCAGGTCTTTAAATATCCTAACTGGAGCCATGAGCTAAGAATATGTTATGATCGTTTTCCTGAATTAAAAATTGTATTCACCGGATCTTCTGTAATGCGGCTGAAAGAAGAAAACGCAGAGTTATCAGGCATCGTAAAGTCCTATAATCTTCGTGGATTCTCATTCAGAGAATTTCTAAACCTTCAGACAGGCAATAACTTCCCGGCTTATACTTTAGATGAGATTCTGTCAAATCATGAACAGATAGCCAAGACTGTTCTCTCAAAAGTTCGTCCCACAGACTATTTTCAGGATTATCTTCATCATGGTTTTTATCCTTTTTTTCTGGAAAAAAGAAATTTCTCCGAAAATTTGCTTAAAACAATGAACATGATGATAGAGGTAGACATTCTACTTATCAAGCAAATTGAACTGAAATATCTTTCTAAGATAAAGAAACTTTTATACCTGCTCGCAGTTAGTGGTCCTTCAGCTCCCAATGTAAGCCATTTGGCTACGGAAATTGAAACCTCACGGGCAACGGTCATGAATTACATCAAGTATCTTACAGATGCAAGACTAATCAATATGGTTTATCCAAAGGATGAAGAATTTCCTAAAAAGCCATCAAAGATTATGCTGCACAATACCAACCTGATGTATTCCATCTATCCTGTAAAAGTGGAAGAACAAGATGTGGTAGAGACATTCTTTCTAAATGCACTCTACAAAGACCACATTCTGAATAAAGGCGAAAAAGGAACATCTTTCCTTGTTGACGGAAAGACTTCCTTTAAAATATGTACCGAAGGATTTAAGATAAAAAATAGCCCCGCCATTATTTATGCCGTTCACAGGTCAGAAATAGGACGAGGCAATCAGATACCCTTATGGCTATTCGGTTTTCTTTATTAACTGAGTTTTTTTATTTAATATATAAATGTTATGACTAAACAGAAGAAATTCATCACATGTGATGGTAACCAAGCTGCTGCACATATCTCGTATATGTTCTCAGAAGTAGCTGCTATTTATCCTATCACTCCTTCTTCGACTATGGCAGAATACGTAGACGAATGGGCAGCAGCCGGACGTAAGAACATTTTCGGCGAAACAGTATTAGTACAGGAAATGCAATCAGAGGGAGGCGCCGCAGGTGCATTACACGGTTCACTTCAGGCTGGTGCACTTACCACAACTTACACAGCTTCTCAGGGATTATTATTGATGATCCCAAATATGTATAAAATTGCAGGAGAATTACTTCCTTGCGTTTTCCACGTATCAGCTCGTGCTTTAGCTTCTCACGCTCTTTCTATCTTCGGTGACCACCAGGACGTAATGGCTTGCCGTCAGGTAGGTTTCGCCATGTTGGCAGAAGGTTCTGTACAGGAAGTTATGGACTTGTCAGCTGTAGCTCACTTAGCTACAATTAAGAGTCGTGTTCCTTTCGTTAACTTCTTCGACGGATTCCGTACATCACACGAAATTCAGAAAATCGAAATGTTGGAGAATGATGACCTTGCTCACCTGATTGACAAAGAAGCTTTAGCTGAATTCCGTAACCGTTCTTTGAACCCAGAGAACCCAGTTGCACGTGGTATGGCTGAAAACCCAGATGTTTACTTCCAACACAGAGAATCAAGCAACAAATTCTATGATGCTGTCCCTGGTATCGTAGAGGAATACATGAAAGAACTTTCTGAAATCACAGGACGCAAATATAGCTTATTTGACTACTATGGTGCTGACGATGCTGACCGCGTAATCATTGCTATGGGTTCTGTAACAGAAGCTGCCCGTGAAGCAATTGATTATCTTACTGCTCAAGGAGAAAAAGTTGGTTTGGTTGCAGTACACTTGTACCGTCCATTCTCTGCTAAACACTTCCTTGCTGCTGTTCCTAAGACTGCAAAACGTATTGCTGTATTAGACAGAACAAAAGAACCAGGTGCAGTAGGCGAACCATTATACTTAGACGTAAAAGATTGTTTCTACGGACAAGCTGATGCTCCGGTTATCGTAGGTGGTCGTTATGGTCTTTCTTCTAAAGACACTACTCCTGCTCAGGTTATCTCTGTATACGAAAACCTTTCTTTGGCAATGCCTAAGAACCAGTTTACTATTGGTATAGTTGACGACGTTACTTTCACTTCTCTTCCTAAGAAAGAAGAAATGGCATTAGGCGGTGCAGGTATGTACGAAGCTAAATTCTTTGGTTTGGGAGCTGACGGTACAGTAGGTGCTAACAAAAACTCTGTTAAGATTATCGGTGATAATACTAACAAACACTGCCAGGCATATTTCTCTTACGACTCTAAGAAATCAGGAGGTTTTACTTGCTCACACCTTCGTTTTGGTGATACTCCTATCCGTTCTACATATTTGGTAAATACACCAAACTTCGTAGCATGTCACGTTCAGGCATACCTTCGTATGTATGATGTAACACGCGGTTTGCAACAGAATGGTACATTCCTTTTGAATACCATCTGGAACGAAGAAGAACTGGCTAAGCATTTGCCAAACAACGTAAAACGTTATTTCGCAGAAAAAAATATCACAGTATATTATATCAATGCTACTCAGATTGCACAGGAAATTGGCTTGGGTAACAGAACAAATACTATCCTTCAATCTGCATTCTTCCGTATTGCCAACGTTATTCCTGTAGAATTGGCTGTTGAGCAAATGAAGAAATTCATTATTAAGTCTTACGGTAAAAAAGGACAAGACATTGTTGACAAGAACAATGCAGCTGTTGACCGTGGTGGTGAATACAAGAAATTGGCTATTGATCCTGCATGGGCTACATTGAAAGATGAAGAAGCTGCAGACAGCAAAACTCCTGAATTCGTAGAAAAAGTAGTTAAGGTAATCAACGCTCAGAATGGTGATGATCTTCCAGTATCTACTTTCGTTGGTATTGAAGATGGTACATGGCAACAAGGTACTGCTACTTACGAAAAACGTGGTGTAGCAGCATTCGTTCCAGAATGGGATTCTGCAAACTGTATCCAGTGTAACAAGTGTGCATACGTTTGTCCTCACGCTTCAATCCGTCCATTCGTACTTGACGAAGCAGAACAAGCTAGTGCTCCTTTCACTGATATGTTGAAAGCTACCGGAAAAGTATTTGACGGTATGAAGTTCCGTATTCAGGTTGACGTACTTGACTGTCTTGGTTGCGGTAACTGTGCTGATGTATGTCCAGGAAACAAACAAGGTAAAGCTCTTAAGATGCAACCTCTCGAAGGTCAGCTTCCACAAGCTCCTAACTGGGAATATGTTGCTACAAAAGTGAAAAGCAAACAACACTTGGTTAATGTTAGTGCTAACGTGAAGAACTCACAGTTTGCAACTCCATTATTCGAATTCTCTGGTGCATGTTCAGGTTGTGGTGAAACTCCTTACGTTAAGTTGTTAACTCAACTATTTGGTGAACGCCAAATGGTAGCAAATGCAACAGGATGTTCTTCAATCTACTCAGGTTCAGTTCCATCAACTCCCTATACAACTAACGAAGAAGGTCACGGACCAGCATGGGCTAACTCATTGTTCGAAGACTTCGCTGAATTCGGTATGGGTATGACTCTTGCAGTTGATAAAATGCGCGATCGTCTTGTTGACCTGATGACTAAAGCTCAGACTTGCGATTGTTGTTCAGATGAGCTGAAAGGTTTATTCAATGAATGGATTGCAGACAAAGATATCACAGAACGTTCAATCGAACTTGAAGCTAAGATCACTCCGCTGGTTAAAGCTTGTGATTGTGACATCTGCAAAGAAGTTGCTTCATTAAGCAAATTCTTAATCAAGAAATCTCAATGGATCATCGGTGGTGATGGTGCTTCTTATGATATCGGCTTCGGTGGTTTAGATCACGTACTTGCTTCTGGAAAGAATGTAAATGTATTGGTTCTTGATACTGAAGTTTACTCAAACACAGGTGGTCAGTCATCTAAAGCAACTCCAGTTGGAGCTATTGCTAAGTTTGCTGCTGCAGGTAAGAGAGTTCGTAAGAAAGACCTTGGTTTGATTGCATCTACATACGGTTATGTATATTGTGCACAAATCGCAATGGGTGCAGATCAGGCTCAAACATTGAAAGCTCTCCGCGAAGCAGAAGCTTATGACGGACCTTCAATCGTTATTGCTTACTCACCATGTATCAGCCACGGTTTGAAAGCCGGAATGGGTAAAGCACAAGCTGAACAAGCAGCTGCAGTAGAATGCGGTTACTGGCACTTGTGGAGATACAATCCTGCATTGGAAGCTGAAGGACAAAATCCATTCACATTGGATTCTAAAGCTCCAAACTGGGATAACTTCCAAAGCTTCCTGAAAGGTGAAGTTCGTTACGCTTCATTAGCAAAACAATATCCTGCTGAAGCTAATGAATTGTTCCAGGCTGCTCAAGACAACGCTAAGTGGAGATATAACAACTACAAGCGTTTGGCTAAGCAACAATGGGGTGTCGAACAAGAAGACTAATTAATATTTAGTTCTATATAAAAAGGCTGCTTCAGAATCCTGAAGCAGCCTTTTCTATTTTAAATCCGCAAAAAATTAACCAGCCAAGGCATCAGCCACAACTTTGGCCAATGGTGTTGTAGGGCGACCTATTAATCGGGATAGTTGGTGAGCATCATCAAATAAATCATTTTTAGAAGCTGAAACATCCCATCCGGCAAGAGCTAATGCTAAACCTTCAGGTAAATTAAAACTCTTCAGGATATTAGCATATTCTGCTTCCGGCAGGTTGCTATACGAAATATTCTTTCCTGTCTGTCGAGAAACTTCGGCAGCCAAATCAGCAAGTGTATAGAATTCGTCTCCGGCCAGTTCGTATACTTTACCCACATTGCCTTCACTCGTTAGCACCACAGCAGCAGCTTCTGCATAATCAGCACGTGCTGCCGAAGCAATTTTGCCATCACCGGCACTACCTATTAAAGCGCCAGCGGCAATAGCTCCTGATATTGAGCCTGTGTAATTTTCGGTATACCAGCCATTACGTAATATAGTATATGGAACACCCGATGCTTTTAAAGCCGCTTCAGTAAGCAGATGTTCTGCTGCAAGGCTCAGCGTTGATGTATCAGCATGTAGCACACTAGTATATACAATCCATTTTACGCCAGCCTTTTTAGCCGCGTCAATTACATTGCCATGCTGCTGAGCGCGTTGCCCAAGTTCGTTACCTGAAATAAGCAATAAACTATCAATACCTTGCAATGACTCTGCCAGACTTTCCGGTTTACTATAATCAAACACACGGGCTTTCACACCTAAATCCAACGCTTTTTCCGGGTTACGAACCAAAGCTACAATACTTTCAGCTGATACTCTCTCTTTCAGTTTTTCTACTACTATGCAACCTAATTGACCAGTCGCTCCTGTTACTCCAATTTTCATTTTTAAGTTCCTCTCTTTTTTAATACATTATATATTGAATTCATTCATAATTACCAATCCATGATTAAAGAAAACAATTCTTATCAGATTCTGACACACCATAAACAGTTAAATAAATACAAAACAAATAGACCATCTATCCAACTCATTGATATTGCATCTACTTTTGTTACGCAAAGTAACTAATAATAGTTTATATTTGTAACTGGTTACTTTTTAGTAACTTTAAAAACAGTAGTAACCAAATGGTAACCATTGTGGCAAAATCGAATAAAAAAATTAGCTGTCCTGTTACAGCAACTGTTGAATTGATAGGTGGAAAGTGGAAAACTATCATTCTGTATTCCCTCGCATCGGGAACAAAACGTTTTGGCGAAATAGCTGTTCGCATACCTGAAATATCCAGGAAGGTACTTACCGAACAATTAAAAGAACTGGAAAACGATGGATTGATTCTGCGGGAACAGTACAAGGAAATCCCTCCGCGCGTGGACTACTCACTTACCAACCTTGGAAAAAGTCTTTCTCCTGTATTTCGGGAACTGGAAATCTGGGGAACTGAAAATATACTAAAAAAAACAACAATTTAAAGCCACCTTTCTATGCCTATTCAGACTAAGAAATTATAATCCAGTTCTTTCATATTGGCAATAAACAGCACCCACAACATCTACTTTCCTGAATTTTAGTTTCTCACAGATACTAATCGAACCAATATTCTCAGGATACATACGTGCTATAATCTTATC
This sequence comes from uncultured Bacteroides sp., assembly GCF_963678845.1. Classification (NCBI taxonomy): domain Bacteria; kingdom Pseudomonadati; phylum Bacteroidota; class Bacteroidia; order Bacteroidales; family Bacteroidaceae; genus Bacteroides; species uncultured Bacteroides sp. The sequence goes on along the minus strand of NZ_OY787466.1, from coordinate 263,056 downwards.
CACACCTAATGCATTAAAACCGTAATCAAGTAATCCACTACAAATTTCAGTGCCATATCCTCTATTCCAGTATTTATTATCAAGGATATAACCTAACTCAAGGCTCTTCTTATTTCCAAAGGAATTGAATAATCCGGACTCACCAATAATTTTTCTATCAGCAACAACAGCAAAAATTCCATATCCTTGCGGATAGCCATCAGTATTTACTTTCTCATATTTGCCTTTTAATTCTTCAATAGTCCAATCATATTTACCATTAGATATATATTTCATATTTTCCTCTTTTGAATAAACAGACAATAAAACATTTATATCTGATGGTATAATTTCCCGAATTAAAAGGTTTTTAGTTATAATTGGCTCCATAGTTCTGTCTTTATAATAAAATCTAACTAATCATCATATCTTACAAATATATAGATTTACTTAGCTATTACCGAAATTTAATCCAAAAAAAATATTTTTTTTAAATCATCCCTCACTCCATCACCAATATCATTCATATAGTTGTAAATCAATATTATAAATTAGTGAGGGTAGCATTTTGAACCATCACCTAATCATCACTAAATGGCATTACCCTCACCCTTTCGATGCCCATCAGCCATTTTTGAATGAGAATTTTTGCCGGAGCTGCATGCCTTGCAACTAAGCAGAAAAATAAAGTATTAAGTTAATGAACAATAAATTTTCATCAAATTATATTGTACGCAATTTAATTTTGTATATATTCGCATTACAAAAATAAAAAGAGCGATTAAAAAGTCAATAATAACAAACTAAAAAATAAAAGATTATGAGCACAGTTTATAATTTCTCAGTGAAAGACAGAAAAGGAAACGAGGTATCTTTAAACGAATATGCAGGTAAAGTTCTGCTGATTGTAAATACAGCAACAGCATGTGGTTTTACCCCTCAGTACAAGGAACTTGAAAAAATTTATGAAGATTATAAAGATCAGGATTTTGTTGTTCTTGATTTCCCTTGCAACCAGTTTGCCAATCAGGCAGCAGGTACAGATGATGAAATTCATGAGTTCTGCACTTTGAACTATGACGTAAAGTTCCCACAATTTAAGAAAACAGAAGTAAACGGAGAAAATGCAAATGCTTTGTTCAAATTCCTAAAGAGTGAAAAAGGTTTTGCCGGATTTGACATGAACCACCCTATCGCAAAGATTCTTGATGATATGCTTTCAAAAGAAAATCCTGATTACAAAGAGAATACCGAGATTAAATGGAACTTCACAAAATTCCTTATCAACCGCAAAGGTGAAGTGGTGAAACGTTTCGAACCAACAGAAGATATGGTAAAGGTGGAAGCTGAAATTAAGAGCTTACTATAATTAAAAAAGAATTGAAATAGTTCACTGACTACACAAGACAGCGAACTATTTCATAAACAAATAGATAGTACACAATTATATTTTCTGTAATTTTGCAGCAAATATAATGAGATATATGAAAGAGAATTACCCCGAGTTAAAACTAGAGAACCAAATTTGTTTTCGTGTATATCGCCTGAACCGCGCTATTACGAATCACTACCGCCCATACTTGACTGAGCTGGATTTAACTTATCCGCAATATCTTGTCATGATGGCCTTGTGGGAAAAAGACGGAATACCGGTTAATTCGCTTAGCGAAACTCTTAAGCTGGATACAGGAACTCTGTCTCCACTGTTGAAGCGACTGGAGGCTGCCGGTTATATCCATCGTAAAAGAAGCAAGGAAGACGAACGCACTGTAATTATCAAGCTGACTAAAAACGGAGCTGAGTTACAAAAAAAAGCAAAAGAAGTTCCTGAGAAGATTGCTCATTGTCTGGACCTTACTACGGAAGAATACCTTAGTCTGCGTGAAACTCTTGATGGTTTGATTCAGAAAGCAGAAAAAAGATAACGTAACTTTAATGAAAACAAATGAGCCTCTAGGGTCTGCTTAAAAAGTCCAAGTACTCTCACAATAAAACTGTTGTGGCTTGGATTTTTTCTTTCTCTATTCTTTCAATTATACAAATCTCATTACTCAATTTCCATAAGCAATGCCATATTTACATAAGATCTAGCAAATCATCAGACTTTGCAAATAGATAGATTTACTTAGCTATATCGAGATTTAATTTCAAAAAAAATATTATTTCTATAAAACATCTCCCCCATCTGCTACTAAAATGCATAAAAAGCCCTGGCAATAAGGATTTCAGGTAGTAGCAGATAAAAAACCATCTGCTACTAAAATCCATTTATCTGCTACAAAACAAAACTATCTGCCACTAAATTCTACGTTCTACGGCATTACGGAATATATTAGTAACTGCACAGTTATTGTAAATAGACACACTTTAAAGTTATACAGTTTTGTCACTGCAAGTAATGTTTCGTATCTCAACACCCCATTCTTCTTTGCCGTAAAACATCAATAAAGCAGTATAAACAAAGTTAAATATGTCTATAAAAAAGACACACAACCATACATACATTAAAACACAATATTGTCATCAATTGCTAAAAGAGGGTGTCTATTTGCAGTATATTTTTAGTTTACAAAGCGTATAAAGCACTAAAATTAATCAGCTTAACAAACACCTGGTAACTCAAAAACAAAGTCCTTTTAAAAAAAATAGAATCAAAACAAATGATTTATGTTGCAAATAAAAAAAACATCACTATATTTGAACTAATTAAACAAAATACAGCAAAATAATCAACAGTTTAATTTCTGTATGAGCTCTTCTGTTAAATCGAAGCTTAGTACATACTTCCATTTATCTACGCCCGAAAACTAGATCAGAATCAAAAGAAGACTGCGCTAAATTCTTGATTTGAATCAAGAGTGTTTATGTTCTATCTGGTTATCTATACAAAATGAGTTTAAAAGTGAACAAATACAATAAATTCAAAATGAAAAAAATATTATTACTCTTGACCGTAGCCTTTACACTATTTTCCTGTGAAAAAAAAGATGATGGGTTAGAACAGAAGCTTCAATTAAACGTAAAATCCTGCGTACTGGATAATGCGCATAGTTATGCCGAGGTCAAAAAAACAAAAGGAACAGGTTCGCTAAGTGTAACTTCGTCTGATCCGGGCATTGCCGAGATTCGCTTCGACGAGGAGGAAAAAGACGTATTCTATATTATCGGTCACGGACAGGGTACTGCGACCATTACGGTTGTTGATGTTGACGATAACAAAGCAGGTGATGAATATGCTATTAAAACAATCAATGTGAATGTTCGTGAAACGATTGATTACGGACGTTATTTGCACGAGGACGTATACATGAAAAAAGGGGATTTCCGTATCTTCAAACTTCCTTTTGTTTTTGATAAAAATGATAGCTTGGTCGGAGTCAACGATTATATCGCCTCTATGAGGGCCAATGTTGCGCTGGGTAATACATTCAAGGTAGAGGCTCTATCCAACGGCATCACAGAATTTCAAATCTATAAAGGGAAAATAGAACTTTTCTCGGTCCGTATTTTTGTTATAAATGAATATGACTTATTCATTCCGGAGTCAGAGAACAGTCAGCTAACTTTTGATCTCCCGTTCATCGCTGGAGTTAACGGCATTTCTATTTGGAGAGGAAGCGGTCATTATACCGCCAAGGTAGTTGATGAAAAAGTAGCAATAGTCGAATCTATCACTCCGGGGGAAAATTATTTTAATCAAGAAAGTAATTCTGCTGTAGTTCGGGTAACACCATTAAAAAGTGGTAAAACCAAATTGATCGTTACCGATGCAGTTACAAACCAAACCGGTAGTGTTGATGTAGCGGTACATTAATGAATGCATTAATAAACAACAAACTAAAAGTCATGAAAATAATAAATTTATCAGGAACAATCCTTTTATTTCTTTTCACTATTTGTTTTATTTCGTGCAGCAAAAATGATAACAATGGGTTAGAGCCTATCCCTTCTGTTGCCACATATAAAACAACGTTTAATGTTGCTTTAGGATATAAATACAAGGTAACAGACACAAACAGCGGTCAGATATTGGTTGATGTTGACTATGGAGTGTCCGATGTGAATACGCTTGTTTATGTCATTCACAGGAAAAGTGACAAACATTGTTTAAAAATGGGACGCATCAGTCCTTCTGAGCTGCAAGATATAACCACTGATAATATTGCTTCTGTGAGTGATTCATTACCGGAAGGCAAATACTACATAACTTTTGCTGCTTTTAAAAATTTCCAGATTACCAACAGCAAGGATGCTCAACTATTTTTCGAACCTTTGACCAGAGATTATGCTGAAGCAGTGATGCAAATACCGAATGACTATGTTCATTATGCAACCACTGAATTTGAAGTTTCAACAATTGATGGAGTTAATAAACCTGTGTTTTTACTTTTAAACAAAATGACAACCGACCTTATTTTTGAATTTGACAATGCCGATAAAGTTCCGAATAGTAACGATTACCGTTTAACCGTAGGAGTTGAAAATATTCCATCTGCATTTTTTATTGCAACAGGGAAAACACTCACAGCCAAAGAAACAAAAGAAAAAGGTTTATACCAGTATTCAGCCAACCGGGATGTAGCGATACCGGCAACCCAAGGTGCAAAAGCGGTGGTTTCAACTTTTCATACACTATCCAATGACAATATCCCGACAGCCGATCGGGGCAAATACTGGTTCGAATTTAAAGAAAGCGCTAACGGAGGAAAACAAATCAAAGTAGCTTCTGAATATCTGGACAAGTTTACTTCTGATCATTCCTCGGCAATGTACATCTATGGTTTGTACGATAAAGAACAGCCCATGACAAAAGTGCTGAACTATGAAAAATGATACCAACATAGTAAGAATTATAAAAGTGAAGAACGGAGTTGCCACCCCCGAAGATTATAAAATATTTGTTCCCGAAAAGAATGCTATTGAATTAACTTACGAATATTAAAGCAGCAGGGCTGGAATATTCTTTCAAGAAACAAAGAATATTAGTGAGTTCACAGATGAAGTCTCATGGGTTCTCATCTGTGAACCCATGGGTTTTCAATTGAGGGCTCATGGGTTCTCAGTTGTGAACTCACTTAGTTTTACTGAAAGAATTCAGTAACAAACGAAATGAAATGCTCTGGCTGCAACGAATGATTTACATCACTCATGCAGCCTGTTGATAAAGCTTTTTTATATATCAATTTATTCCCGTTTCAATATCACGTGTTTAGGAATATAAAATATACCACTTGGAGCTTTCGTGATAGTCCATTCAATTGTATTATTATCAATCCTCTTAACTGCAGCTTTTCCTTTAGCAAGGCTAAAAGTACTCGTAAACGAAAGATTGATTGATGTGCCATCAACAGTTCCCTGAATTGTTGGTTTAGTAGTATCTTCCTCACAATCAATATGATTTCCATTATCAACGACACAACAATGCACTCCCGATATTTTATTTCCAGTCTGAGAAAAAATAAACGACACAGAAGATTCACTATTCTCCCAATGCCATGTACCTTTAAAACTTTGTTGAGCAGTTGCATTAATTGAAAAAAGACAGACAAAAACTACATTTACAAAATAAACAATCAGCTTTTTCATAGATTTATTTATTAAATTAACAGCATTATTAACCGGTCTATTAATAAGTATATTGCAGCAGAAATGAGGTTAGTAGCAGATCTGGTGGGAGATAAATGAGCAAAAATTGGATCTGCTACCAGACTACACATTTAATTATCAACGCTTTAGCACCATTTTGGTAGCAGGTAGCAGATGATTTTCGTTTTTTTTATTTTTTCGGAGATAAAATTATTGTCCGGAGGCATTTGCAACGGAATGCATTATCTTTCCGGCACAGGCATAGCCTTCATTATATAAATCAGTAAGCTTCATCACATCTTTTTCAATCCGGTCTACAACTATTGGTTTCTCGGGACGGATAACAGTAATCTGCCCTTCATCTTCCATGCGTTCCACCATTTCCAGTTGTTCGTTATATACTGCACAACGGCGGCTCAACGCTTCCCGTATTTTGGGATATTTACGATAGATAATAGAAGGAACTTTATGATCTTTTGCTTCCTTTCGGTAACCCCTGTTACGGGTCAGCACTACTACATTGTTCTGATACCCGTCTTCCACGGCACGAAGCAAAGGTATGGAATCAACGATTCCGCCATCAAGCATTGGAATATCGTCTACATAAGTTATTGGGCAAACAATAGGCAGACTGCTGGATGCTTTGCAAATGTCGAGCACCCGCTGTTTGTCTTTTTTCTCTTCAAGATAGTTTGCCTCACCGGTTATACAGTTGGTAGTAACCATCACAAAACGTTCGGGAGAAGAAAAGAATGTATCATAGTCATAAGGGAGAATTCTTTCCGGAAACTCACCAAAAAGCAAATCATAATCCATTATGTTCTTCTTTTTAAGGAGATGTTTCAAACCTATATAATGGTACTTATCAAGTAAATCTATATTGCTGTATTTAGCGCGTCCACGCTGACGGGAGATGTAAGACAAACCATTGCAGGCACCAGCCGAGACTCCGATAGTATAAGGAAAACGGATGTTATGATCCATAAAATAATCAAGCACTCCGCAGGTAAATACGCCGCGCATACCTCCTCCTTCCAAAACAAGTCCGGTATTACAATCTATTGTCATCTTTAATATATTAATATTCAGCGTAAAAATCAGAAAGGAAATCCTTTTTAACCCTTAGCCACACTTTTGGAACTCATTACCAGCAATGATGGCAAAGATTCATATTCTTCCTTATCTTCAGCAACTTTCTCACAAACTGTATGGCTCAGAATTAACAGTCCGCCCATTTGTTTATAAGATATTTCGGATAAGTCGTGAACGGGATGCAGAATAACCTGTTCCGGATATCTCTCTAACAAGTCGTTGATTTTCTTCGTAAATCTTTCATCGCCCACAAATTGATAAAGATGAATATCTTTTATTTCATTCATCAGCAATGATTCCAGATAAAAGAGCATGAAAGAGTCCATTGACCCACCAAGCACCATGGCTACACCGTCATATCTGTAATCGCGGTTAACGAAAACAGCTACATCACACTTCACCTGATCTATAATATCATCAATCTTATTTCGGAACAAACCTAATAAAGGAATTACCTTGGTACCGCCCTCCATCATATAATTACTTCCTGCTCCCAATAATAGCAAATCGGGATTTTCAATTTCCACTAAATGTGCCATATCCTGCACCAGCTTATCGGTTACTTTGTAACGACAATCGACATTAACAGATATTCTTTGTGCCTCTTTATTAAGCAATTTAAAACTTTCTTCCTCGTATTGCTTAGCTTGCACCGGATTTACATCTGTTCCAAGTGTATAGTGAGCAGCAATAACCTCTTTCTGTTGCAACCTTGGACCAAAAAGTAATTCATATATAGCCAGCAAATCACGTCCCGATTCTATTCTGCCAAAACATAAAACAAGCTTCTTTGTAAGGCTTATCACCGGTGTCTTTATCTCAAATATTTTTTCTACTAAAGTAAGAATAGGAGTAGTCATAAAGGTAGTGACTAAAGCCATAATAATGAGGATTACAAAAATAGAAGGAGGAAGAATGCCCATTTCATATCCAATATTCAATGCAACAAGTTGCATTAATCCCCGGGTATTCATCAGCGTTCCCACAATAAAACTATTTTTCCACGACTCTCCCACCAAACGGGCAGCGATGGTACAGCCTCCAAGCTTTCCTATAATAGCAACAGCTACCAGCAATGCTAATACGCCTAATAATCCGGGACTATTTATTAGTCCGATCTCAGTATGCAAACCTGTAAAAGCAAAGAACAAAGGAAGGAAAAAAACAAGAGAAACATCCTCCACTTTCTCCATCATTACTTTGCGGAATCCAAAATTAGCTGGCATCACTACTCCTGCAATAAAAGCACCAAATAAAGCATGTATGCCAAGAATCTCGGTTAATGTGGAAGAAGCTACCAGAATTATAAAGATAAACCCAACAAACGTTTTATTTATCACTTCTTTATTAGCATACAGATTTCCAATCTTTTTAAGGAATGGACGAACAACCGTAAACATAACAGCGATATAAAGAATAGTAAGCGCCACCGAATATAAAGCGCTACCTAATGTTCCGGCCTTCGCAATAGCAATAACAACTGCCAGTAAGCACCAGGCAGTCACATCATCATTTGCCGCTGAAGCAATAGAGATTATTCCAATTGGTGTTTTTGTCATATTTTTCTCCTGAAGAATACGCGCGAGAACAGGGAATGCCGTTATACTCATTGAGATACCTATAAAAAGGGCAAAAGGCAGAAAGGCAGTTTGCTGAGCAGCATACTCTTCATAAATCCAGTACGAAGAAAGTATTCCCAGGAAAAAAGGTACAAATATCCCCGCATGACTAATGACGAGTGTTTCGTTGATTTTATTTTTCAGCGTACTGAAATCCACCTCCATACCAATAACAAACATAAATAGAATCAGTCCAATCTGACTGACTAGCTGAAGGTTTCCCAACGATCCGGGGCGAAAAAGAAATCCAAAAAAATCAGGAAAAAGGTAACCAAATAATGACGGGCCAAGCACTATTCCCGCCACAATCTCACCAATGACTCCCGGTTGGCCTATATATTTAAATAGGTAAGAAAAAAGACGAACAGTAACCAATACCACTATTATCTGCAACAACAGAATAGTAAACGGACTATTTATTTTTTCTATCAATATGCTCTGGAACATCTGAAAGCTATCTCCTGTTGCTCCTGGTGAAACATGTGCTAAAGAAAAATGATTAAAGCGTTCTTCACCTTGATTCAACGCAACATAAATCATACCGGAGAATAACACCAGCATGATAAAGTAAATTACATAGTCCTTCTTAACTTTGCTCACACTTCTCTTTAATTAATCTGAATTTCTTAACAAAAATAATATTTTTTAATTCTCCATTACTTATCTTTGCCCACAAATATAATAAATATAAGAAGATTTTATGAAAAAGATTGTTAGTATCGCTCTTTTTGCAGCTCTTGCTCTTAGTGCTACAGCAAAAGAAAAAGCTAAAAAAGAAGAAGGATTTGTTTTCACTACAGTAAAGGAAAACCCTATTACATCAATTAAGAATCAGAATCGCTCAAGTACTTGCTGGAGTTTTTCGGGTGCTGCGTTCCTTGAATCAGAGTTACTTCGCAAAGGTAAAGGTACCTACGACCTTTCTGAAATGTATATTGTTCACCACACTATGGAAGACCGCGCAGAAAGATATGTACGCCTCCACGGTGAAAGTTCTTTCGCTCCCGGAGGTAGCTTTTACGATGTGATGTACTGTTTGAAGAACTACGGACTGGAACCTCAGGAAGCCATGACAGGATTGCATTATGGTGACTCTCTTCCTGTTCACAACGAACTGGATGCTGTGATGAAAGGATATCTTGATGCTATTGCCAAAAATTCTTCTTTAAAGAAACTTACTCCGGTATGGAAAAGAGGATTCGATGCTGTGGTTAGCAACTATCTTGGCGCTCGTCCTGAATATTTCAATTATAACGGAAAGAAATACGATGCAAAAGCATTCGCGAGAGAACTTGAGCTGAATACAGACGATTATGTTTCACTGACTTCTTTCACTCACCACCCATTCTATACTCAGTTTGCTCTTGAGATTGAAGACAACTGGCGTAACGGCGAATCATACAACTTGCCTCTTGATGAGTTTATGGCGGTAATAGACAATGCTGTAAGCAATGGATACACAGTAGCATGGGGAAGCGACGTAAGCGAAACAGGATTTACCCGCAACGGTATTGCTGTAGTTCCTCAAGAAATTAAGACTAGTGATTTAAGCGGATCGGACATGGCTCGCTGGACTGGCTTAACTAAAGAAGAAAAGAACAAGGAACTGACTGCTAAACCAAGACCTGAGAAAGAAATTAATCAGAAAATGCGTCAGGAAGGCTTTGACAACTGGGAAACAACAGACGATCACGGTATGCTTATCTACGGTATCGCTAAAGACCAGAACGGTAAAGATTACTATATGGTAAAGAACTCCTGGGGAACTGACAACAAGTACAAAGGAACATGGTATGCTTCTAAAGCATTTGTTAAGTATAAAACGATAAACATCCTTGTTCACAAAAGCGCTCTTCCTAAAGAGATTGCTGATAAGCTGGGGATTAAGTTGTAATATTCGCGATTGAAGATATTTTCTTCTATCTAAGAAATAAAGAAGGTTCGGGTAGTTTTTAGTACTATCCGAACCTTTTTGTTTTTAAAACATTGTTTTTATTTATAAATATTCACTATTTTTGTAAAAACAAACCACATAAGTGAAATACATATATTTACTAATTACATTGCCCATCCTTTTTCTTTTTTCATGTTCCGAAATAAAGGAAAAGGACTTACTCACAAAAGCAGACAAACTAAGTAATACAAGGACCGTGGTAAAAAACTGTTTTCTATTTTTAGTAATACTTTGCTGCATCAGTTGCAATAAGTCACCTAAATGTTACTATATGATAAGGAGCGATAGAGGTGTTTTCTTTAAGAATTATTCAATACCAGATACTATTCCTTTTAACACATCCGTATTGTCTGAGAAAATCAAATTCGACACTTACGATGCTGATCGTATAGCTAAAAAAGTGAACTTTAAAAAACATCATGAGAAATTCTTTCATTATTTTATGAAGGAATATATAGCAAGTTCGGAAGAGTTTTATAAGAATCTCATGGGAGATGAATATATGGGAATCGGTGTTGATACAACCCTTAATAAGGTTGAACTGTTCTTTTGCGGAAAACTAACTTTACAGCCAGGTATTCAAAGTCTTGTTTTATTGGAACGAGAATCAGATTTTTGGCATAAAAATGAATTTATGAAGTCTCTTATTTTGTGTAATATTAAAAACAATCGACTTTATTCAATGATATCACTCTCTGAAAAAAATAGTGGTATCGATACAAGTACTGATATAAAATCATATCTTATGCAAGGAAATCATTTTTACCGAGTAGAAATGGGTTTTCTTAATGTTGATATGCCGGGACAGTTACTCACTAAATTGAAAATAAAAGAAGAAAATAGTGAAGTGTTGTATTATTCTCAGTTTGTGATAGATAAAAACGGATACGTCAAATTCTAAAATTTATAAAAAAACTATATATTTAGTTCCTATGTTTGTATATCAAAAAACATAGGAACTATTATTTTATTCTATTTAAAGTAAGTAATTATATCAAAAATAAGATAAACCTCAACTATGGATAAATTAGATCGTGTAGATGAAATCATGTTAAGAAATGGGATTTCACTTACTAAAGAAGGATTAGGGGCTTGGGGACATAACAGAATCAACTCTTTGATAGCGATAGCAAAGCTTTATAATTTAAAAGTCCCGATACTAGGAGGAGATGTTTGTATTATGGACGATAAAGGTAAATTTCATCTTACTTACGATAATTGGTATTGTAATAGAAATATAGACGAATCCAGTAACGATTATGCGCAAAGAAGTTGTTTGGCAGCAGAATCATATATTAGAAAATATCATATTGAAGATAAACAAGGTACTATCCTTTTTATCCTGGTACTAGATATCCCTCATAGAACAGATTTTTATAAAGATTATTATAACAACTACTAAATAACTATATGGTTAGTTCCTATGTTTTTGATCTACAAACATAGGAACTAATATTTAATTTAGAAGGAGCCAGTCAATGAGACATTATGAATTAAGTAAAGATGAGTATGACTTTATCGTTAACACTCTATTAGCGGAAAGAGAAGATCTACTACAGCAAATTAGCATAATCGCCGAAGATGATACTATAAAAGTAGTTATGGACGAAGATATTGGTGATGAAATCAGAGAGCTTGCCGGAGATATAGTGGGATTGCATTTTGATGAAAATTACGAACCAACAAAGATTGGAGTAATTCTGGAAAGTATCATTGATAAGCTGTATTATAATTAGATATTCTTTTCTATCTAAGAAATAAAGAAGGTTCGGGTAGTTTTTGATACTATCCGAACCTTTTTGTTTTATAATTACCTCGCTGCAATCTGATAAATCTTACAGGAGTCTTCTCTGGTGAGTTTCTTAAAGAATCCTACAGTTTCCCCTTTATTATCGTGAAGTCTTTTCACTAACAGATCAATATCCTCTTCTTTTGCACCCAATTCCTTGAATGAAACAGGTAAACCTATCGAAGAGAAGAAATTCTTTAAAGCCTCAACACCTTTCAAGGCAACAGCTTTTTTATCGTCTGAATCAGGAATGCCCCATACACGAACAGCATATTGAGCAAGCATATCAGGATTAAAGTCGGCCAAATAAGTCATCCATGCAGGAAACATAACAGCTAGTCCGGCACCATGAGTTACATTATAAAGTGCACTAAGTTCATGCTCCAGCAAGTGGGTAGCCCAATCTTCTTCACGCCCTACCCCGCAAGTTCCATTATGAGCGATTGTTCCTGCCCACATAATGTTTGCTCTTGCATCATAATTCTCCGGTTCGTTCATAACAATCGGGGCTTCTTTTATTATTGTTTGCAAAACAGCTTCTGATAACCGACTGCTAATTTCTACACCTTCGGTATTTGTGAAATAGCGTTCCATTACATGAGCCATCATATCTGCTATTCCGCAAGCTGTCTGAAACAGAGGAAGAGTATAAGTCAGCACTGGATTCATTACAGAGAAAACCGGACGCAATAATGGCGAACCAGTTCCCAACTTAATAGAACCTTCTTCTTTTGTGATAACCGTATTACCCGAGCCCTCACTTCCGGCTGCAGGAATTGTAAGCACAGTAGCAACCTTCAATGCAGAGATTATTGCCACTCCTTTATTATAAAAGTCCCAGAAGTCACCATCATAAGGAACTCCGGCAGCAATTGCTTTAGCAGTATCAATGACACTACCACCACCTACAGCCAATATAAAATTAACCTTTTCCTTACGGCAAAGTCCGATTCCTTCATACACTTTCGTATCAAGTGGATTGGGTTGCACACCACCTAAAGTAATATAAGAAACACCTTCACTTTTCAATGATTCCTCAATTCTGTTCATCAAGCCACTCTTAATGACCGATCCTCCACCATAAAGCACCAATACTTTTTCAGCTCCGTATTTCTTTAATAACTTACCAGTCGTAGACTCGGTATCTTTGCCAAAAACAAATTCAGTTGGGCTGTAAAATACAAAATTATTCATTGCTAATCTTTTTAAATCACATGACAAAGATACAATGTTATCATTATCTGTATTTCTTTTATCCGATTAATTTTTGTCTATTCAACTGCTCAAAAAACTTAAACTTGTGCATTTTTAGAGAATATTATTTTGCAGTATCAACCGTTTGAGTAAATTTGCAGGCTGATTGTAAAGCAAGTTATCATTAGAGTTTGTTAGCTTACTAATATATATAAAATACTAATACTAAAATTAATAACATGAGTTTAAAGATTATTGTATTGGCAAAACAAGTTCCCGACACACGTAACGTTGGGAAAGATGCCATGAAAGCCGACGGAACGATTAATCGCGCGGCACTTCCGGCCATCTTCAACCCTGAAGACCTTAATGCTCTTGAGCAGGCTCTTCGGTTGAAAGATGCCCACCCCGGTTCTACCGTGACTATTCTGACTATGGGACCTGGACGCGCTGCAGAAATTATTCGTGAAGGCCTATATCGCGGAGCCGATAATGGTTATTTGCTAACCGACAGAGCTTTTGCCGGTGCAGATACATTGGCCACTTCTTATGCACTTGCCACTGCAATACGTAAGATAAAAGAGTATGATGTGATTATTGGTGGCCGCCAGGCTATTGATGGTGACACCGCTCAGGTTGGTCCTCAGGTTGCTGAAAAACTAGGATTAACTCAAATCACTTATGCCGAAGAAATTGAAAAAGTAGAAAATGGACGCATTACTGTAAAACGCCATATCGATGGTGGTATAGAAACAGTAGAAGGCCCTCTTCCTATTGTTCTTACAGTAAACGGTTCTGCTGCCTCCTGCCGTCCTCGTAATGCTAAGTACGTGCAAAAATACAAACATGCCAAAACAGTGACAGAGAAACAACAAGGCAACCTTGACTACACTGATTTGTATGACACAAGAGATTATCTTAACCTAGCAGAATGGAGTGTTAGTGACGTAGAAGGAGATATTAAACAATGCGGTCTTTCCGGTTCTCCTACTAAAGTTAAAGCAATTCAGAACATTGTTTTCCAAGCCAAAGAAAGCAAAAACATTTCTGCTTCAGACAGAGAAGTGGAAGATATGATTGTTGAACTATTGGAAAATCACACGATTGGTTAATCACTAAAGAAAGAACTAAAAATGAACAATTTATTTGTATATTGCGAAATAGAAGACGGTATCATAGCTGACGTAAGCCTTGAACTGCTTACCAAAGGCCGTTCTTTAGCTAACCAGTTAAAATGCCAGTTGGAGGCAGTTGTTGCCGGTTACAAATTAGACGATATTGAAAAACAGGCAATTCCTTATGGAGTAGACAAATTGCATGTGTTTGATGCAGAAGGACTCTATCCATACACTTCACTGCCACACACATCTATCCTGGTAAACCTTTTCAAAGAGGAAAAACCTCAGATCTGCTTAATGGGTGCTACCGTTATTGGTCGCGACCTGGGTCCTCGTGTTTCTTCAGCTTTAACCAGCGGATTAACAGCCGACTGTACTGCTCTTGAGATTGGTGATCACGAAGAAAAGAAAGAAGGCAAGGTTTACAAGGATCTTCTTTATCAAATTCGTCCTGCTTTTGGCGGTAACATCGTTGCTACCATTGTTAACCCTGAACATCGTCCACAAATGGCAACCGTTCGTGAAGGTGTGATGAAAAAACAAATCCTTTCTAATGATTATAAAGGAAAAGCAATCCGTCACGAAGTGAAGAAATATGTTGCAGACACTGATTACGTAGTTAAAGTCATTGAACGTCACATAGAAAAATCAAAAACTAATATCAAAGGAGCACCAATCGTTGTAGCCGGAGGTTACGGAGTAGGTTCTAAAGATAACTTTAAGTTGCTTTTTGATCTTGCTAAAGTACTTAACGGAGAAGTGGGAGCCTCACGTGCCGCTGTAGACGCAGGATTTGCAGACCACGATCGTCAGATTGGTCAGACTGGTGTAACGGTTCGTCCAAAACTGTATATTGCTTGCGGTATCTCAGGACAGATTCAACATATTGCAGGTATGCAGGAAAGTTCTATGATTATCTCTATTAACAATGATCCGAATGCGCCGATCAATACAATAGCAGATTACGTTATCAACGGTACAGTAGAAGAAGTTGTGCCAAAGATGATTAAGTTCTATAAACAAAATTCGAAGTAGTAAAATGGCAAATTTATATTTAGATACACCAGAACTGAAGCATTATCTCAATCACCCATTGATGAAGAGAATCGTTGAACTCAAAGAGCGCAACTATGCTGACAAAAATAATTATGATTACGCTCCTTTAGATTTCGAGGATGCAATGGACAGCTATGATAAGGTACTGGAAATTGTTGGAGAAATCTGTTCAGATGTCATTGCACCAAACGCAGAAGATGTGGATCACGAAGGTCCTCAGGTTATTAATAACCGCGTAAAATATGCCAGCGGTACAGCTAGAAACCTGCAAGCATTGGTAGATGCCGGCTTAATGGGTGTAGCTATGCCTCGCCGCTTTGGCGGACTTAACTTTCCAAATGTTCCTTACATGATGGCAGCCGATATGGTTTCTTGCAGCGATGCCGGATTTGAGAATCTTTGGGGACTGCAGGATTGTGCGGAAACTCTTTACGAATTTGGTAATGAGGACCAAAAGAAGCGTTACATCACCCGCGTTTGCGCAGGCGAAACGATGTCTATGGACCTTACCGAACCAGATGCAGGTTCCGACCTTCAGGCTGTAATGCTGAAAGCTACATTCAGCGAAAAGGATAACTGCTGGTACCTGAACGGTGTGAAACGTTTTATCACAAATGGAGATGCTGACCTTCACCTGGTTCTTGCCCGTTCGGAAGAAGGAACACATGACGGTCGGGGTCTTTCCATGTTCATCTATGATAAGAAAAACGGTGGTGTAAACGTTCGCCGTATTGAAAACAAGATGGGTATCAAAGGATCTCCTACATGCGAATTAGTTTACAAAAACGCTAAGGCTGAACTTTGTGGTGACCGTAAGCTTGGTTTGATTAAATACGTAATGGCACTGATGAACGGTGCTCGTTTGGGTATTGCTGCTCAGTCTGTAGGACTTTCACAAGCTGCTTACAATGAAGCGCTAGCTTATGCAAAGGATCGTAAACAGTTTGGTAAAGCAATCATTGAATTCCCTGCGGTATACGAAATCCTTTCTTTAATGAAAGCAAAACTAGATGCTTCACGTACACTGTTATATGAAACAGCTCGTTTCGTTGATGTATACAAAGCATTGGAAGATATTTCAAAAGAACGCAAGCTTACTGCAGAAGAAAGAACAGAACAGAAGACTTTTGCTAAGTTGGCCGATAGCTTTACTCCGCTTGTTAAAGGTATGGGTAGTGAGTTCGCTAATCAGAATGCTTACGACTGTATCCAGATCCACGGTGGTTCAGGCTTCATGAAAGACTATGCCTGCGAACGCATCTATCGTGATGCACGTATCACTAGTATTTACGAGGGTACCACTCAACTTCAGGTAGTAGCCGCTATCCGTTATGTAACAACAGGAGCTTATCTGGCACGTTTGAAAGAATATGAAACAATGCCTATTGCTCCAGGATTTGAAGGTTTACGTAACCGCCTGAAAGCAATGACTGAAAAATATGCAATATCTGTTGAAAAGATCGTAGCTACAAAAGATCAGGAGTTACTTGATTTCATGGCTCGTCGCTTAGTTGAGATGGGAGCATACACCATCATGGCTTACTTATTAGTGCAGGATGCTTCAAAATGTGATTCATTCACGGAGTCAGCACACGTATTCGTAAGATATGCTGAAGGTGAAATTGACAAGCACGCTCAGTTTATTCAGAAATTTGATAACGAAGAATTGGCTTATTACAGAAAATAAGCTATTTATTCATCTATCTAAAAGATAAAAGCGGAGACTCGTCAGGAATCTCCGCTTTTTTTATAGATGAATCTGAATACTACTTTTAGTATTCAGATCCATTAAATAATAATTCAAATATTACTAGATATTTTTTAGTGCATTGATAAATCCAAGTACATCTTCTTCTGTTGTATCAAAAGATGTTACCAGACGAATTTCATTGTTTGCTTCATTCCAGAAATAGAAGAAATAAGATTCCAATAGCTTATCAATCATTGGACGAGGCATGGTAAGAAACAAAGCATTTGTTTCTGGCTTCTGAGTAAACTCTACTCCCGGGAATTTCTTTAGTCCTTCATAAAGTAATTTAGCCATGTTGTTTGCATGAGTAGCGTTCTTTAGCCAAAGATCATCTGTGAGGTATGCCGTAAACTGACAAGAAAGATAGCGCATTTTAGAAGCTAACTGAGCTGATTGCTTACGATAGAACCTTGCTGTTTTTGCCAAAGCCGGATCAAAGACCACAACACATTCTCCCATCATAAGACCGTTCTTTGTTCCGCCAAAGCTAAGAACATCAATTCCACAATCTACAGTCAAAGCTTTCAATGAAACATTCAAAGCCACCGCTGCGTTGGCTATTCGTGCTCCATCCATGTGAACATACATTCCGTATTGATGAGCCAGGGTGGTAATGGCTTTCAGTTCTTCCACTGTGTACAATGTTCCCAATTCTGTACATTGAGAAATATAAATGGCACCCGGCTGTGAATGGTGCTGATCACCAAAGCCGTGAAGATGTGGCAATATAAGTTCGGGTGTAAGTTTCCCGTCGGGTGTGTTTATCGGACGAATCTGACATCCTGTCGATTTTACTGGTGAACCACACTCATCTACATAGATGTGTGCCGTTTCTGCACAAATAATGGAATTATACGGACGAGTGAGCAACTGAAGAGCCACAATATTACTTCCAGTTCCATTAAAAACGAACAAGGGTTCGCAATCCGGAGTAAAAGTATCTTTTATTATAACCGCTGCCTCAGCAGTCCACTGATCATCACCATACCCAAAAGCATGGTCTGTATTGGCATTAGCCAGGGCTTTCATCACCAAAGGATGAACCCCGGAATTATTGTCTGACGCAAAACTTCTCATATTTATAGTTATATTTAGTTGCAAAGTAACTGCTTTTTATTGAAAACTCCTCTGTTTCAATTGCAAAATCTAACTATTTCAATAACTTTGCCTGAAACATAAAGTGAAGAATATGAAAATAGATATTCGTAATATCCGGAGAGAATACTCTAGAGGCGGATTATCAAGAAAGAATCTGGCAAACAATCCACTGATTCAGTTCCAGACATGGCTTGAAGAAGCTATCAGCGCAGAGGTAAATGAACCTACGGCTGTGATTGTAGGTACGGTTTCTGAAGACGGTAAGCCTTCCACGCGCTGTGTATTGCTGAAAGAATTACGAGACGAAAAGTTTGTGTTCTATACTAATTATGAGAGCCGGAAAGGGAAGCAACTGGCCAATTCTCCATATATCTCTCTCACTTTTCTGTGGCATGAACTGGAAAGGCAGGTACATGTAGAAGGTATTGCAGCCAAACTTCCGCCAGAGGTTTCAGATGAATACTTCAAAACCAGACCTTACAAAAGTAGAATCGGGGCACGCATATCTCCTCAAAGTCAGCCTATAGGGGGAAGGATGGAGATTATGCAGGCATTTATCCGTGAAAGTATACGCTTTGCGGGGCACGAAGTGAAAAGACCTGATAACTGGGGCGGCTATGCAGTATCTCCTACCCGCATTGAATTCTGGCAAGGAAGGGAAAGCCGGCTGCACGATCGTTTTCTTTATACACTACAAAGTGATCAAAGCTGGAAGATAGAGAGATTGGCTCCTTAGCCAACCAACTCTACTAGTCAACTTTAACCGCGACTTTGTTCTTCTCCATATCCAAACAAAGCAAAATCATATTTGCATGGATCTTCCGGACAAAGTTCAGATAGATGGTTAGTTATCATTAAAGCAGTTTTTAAGCGATCCGTCTTGGGAAGATCGTCCCAGATGGTTCTGGAAACCCGGGCTACATGGACATCGAGCGGGATGATCAGCTGTGAAGGAGAAATTTTCTTCCATACACCAATATCCACAATTCCATCATTTCTCACCAGCCAGCGAAGCATCAGGTTTGTTCTTTTGCAGGGACTTTTAGTCTGCGGAGAAGAAATGTGACGAGTATTCATTAACCCGGAAAGTTTATCCAACCCATGTAAAATGCCATCCGTTAAGAACAGCTCTTCCAATGAATTATTTTCAAGATAAAAGTGGTAAAGTCGTTGGCAGATATTATACATGTCGCGTTCAAAAAAGGTGCGATGGATGTTCTTACCCGAATCTTTCAATACAGTCCACTTCTGATTCATAATATAATGATACGGACTGTCTCCCATTATTTGATGCATTTTTTCAGCATCCCGAAGAATCAGTCCACGCTTCCCCCAAGTTATAACGGAAGTGAGCAATGCAGAGATTTCGATATTCTCTAATCGGAAAAAACGTTGAGGAAACTGAATAGGATCTGTTTCTATAAAAGCAGGTGTATTATGAATTGCAACCAGTTCGTCCAGTCTTTCTTTTAATGACATACATTTGTTTTTAGGTTTTATGCCTTTTAAAGATAATATCTTCATCGGCAGTGCAAAGCTAATACTTTTAATATTCACTTCTGCTATGTAGTCTATAACAAAAAACATACGGAGGTTTATCTTTTATATAAAGAGACTTTAAGTATTATCCCTTTAATAGTTATTGTCAGCCTGTACAAGCCAGAGTGCCAGCCTGTACAAGCCAAACAACCAGGTTGTACAAGCCAGCTAATCAGGTTGTACAACCCAGCAATAATATCCCTAGAGGAACTACTTAATCCTTAGAAGGAGATCAGCTAATGTTATAAAGAGACTTTGCCTTCTAATCGAATATCCTGAGAGGAAGAGCCTATATAAAGTTGGAATTCCCCGGGGCTTACTATAAATTGCTTGGAATTTATATCATAATAGGCAAAAGCATCATCCTTTAGTTTGATAGTAATCTCTTTCGATTCTCCTTTTTTAAGGAAAACCTTTTCGTAACCTTTCAGCTCTTTTGCAGGACGAAAAGCTTTATTCTTCATGTCTCCCACATATAACTGAGCTACTTCAGCTGCAGCCCGTTTACCTATATTGGAAATCTTGAAAGTGACCTCTACATTATTCCCCTGCAACTTCTTAACAACAAAATCTGAGTATTGGAAATTTGAATAGCTTAATCCAAAACCAAATGGATACAGCGGAGCAACCTGACTGCGTTCATATCCGCGGTAACCTACAAAAACTCCTTCGGAATATTGCACTCGCTTGTCTGCTGTTACCCTATTATCATAGTAACTATTGAATGTGGGGTTATCACTCCACTGCTTTTCTATAGAGAACGGAAGCTTCCCACTGGGAGAAACCTTACCTGAAAGAATCTCGGCAAGCGCCGTTCCACCTTCCTGACCGGGATAGAAAGCCATTATCACAGCTTTTACTTTATCTATCCAAGGTAGCATGTTTACTGCTCCTCCTGAGTTTATTACTACAATTACATTCTGATTATACGAAGCTACTTTGTTTATAAGTTCAGCCTGTCCGCTTGGCAAGTCAAATGTACGGTCAAATCCTTCCGATTCCGTACCACTATTAAATCCAACACAAACCACTACAGCATCAGCATTCCTGGTAGAAGCTTTTAATGCTTCTTCATCATCAAAAAAGTAGGCAAAGCGCATACAAGCCGTTCCCGTAGAATCAAAATATTCAAAACGTATCTTATAACTCTTTCCGGCTTCAACCTCCAGAGCCTTTTCACGGGAAGTAAAAGTATGGTTTCCCCAATCCTCAAGCAACAACTTGTTGTTCACATAAAGACGATAACCATCATCACCTGATCCACGGAAAGTGATTGTTCCCGACTTTTTAGGAGAATATACTCCCGTGTAGCTGAGTGAAAAGTTATTTTCAGGAAATCCGGGAATTGGTGCGTTATCACCCCAATCATGATCAGTAACAGTTTCCACACATTCATAATCGGGCTTACCATTAAGCGATTTATTCTTGTAATATGAAGCTTTTAGCCCATGCTGACTGAGCGACTCGTCCGTATAAAAATCATTCGAGTAAAGCAGATCGGTTATAAATCCGACACCCAACATACTTTGAATTTTCAGATTACTCCCTTTCAGATTCTTTAATCCCTGAAGCAGAGAAACAACATGATCAGAAGAAACAGCGCCACTGCCTCCTCCTTTTGCAATAACCGCTGCATTGTCTCCTAAAACCAACACGCGCTTGCCTGCCAATGGCAGCAAATCTACTTCATTCTTTAATAAGACAACTCCTGCCCGAGCCATCTTTAATGATGTCTCATTTGTATTCAATCCCTGACCCGGAGCAACAGAAATTTTCTGTTCCCTGTCTAAAAAGCCAAAAGAGATAATTGTTCTCAGAATATGTGCAACTTTTACATCAATCATCTCTTCAGAAATTATCCCGTTCTTCAATGCCTGCATAATAACTTCCGGCTTTAAATTATCAGGACCAGGCATTTCCACATCTACCCCGTTAATTATTGTGGGAACACAAGAATGAACAGCGCCCCAATCGGACATAAAAAGACCTTTAAATCCCCAACGGTTGCGAAGAACCTCAGTAACAAGATATGGATGTTCAGAAGTGTACACGTCATTCAACAGATTATAACTGCTCATCACTGTAGCCACATCTGCTTCTTGCACAGCTTTTTTAAATGCCGGCAGATATATTTCATGTAATGTTCTCTCGTCAACATCCGAACTGACAGAGTAGCGATCCCATTCCTGATTATTTGCTGCAAAATGTTTTACGCAGGCAGCCACTCCTCGTGATTGTACTCCATTAATATATTGGCAGGCAACTTCTCCAGATAAATAAGGGTCCTCTCCAAAATATTCAAAGTTACGCCCATCCATAGGCGCACGGTAGATATTAACAGCTGGACCCAACAAGATATGAATACCTCTGGTCCTGCTATCTTGACCTAATCCTTGTCCAAATTCATAAACAAGATCTCTGTCCCACATTGCAGAAGCAAGCATTCCACACGGAAACATCGTACTCGGCAGTTTATCACGCACACCTTGGGGCCCGTCAGACATTCTTATCTCCGGAAGATGTAAGCGAGGAATTGCACGTAAATAAAAATCTTTAGTACCTGCCAAATATGAAATCTTTTCATCAAGGGTCATATATTTCATAATTGAATCGGCTCTTTTTTGCACATCAGGGGTAATCCTTTGGGCTTTAACAGAAAAAGAGCAAAACAACAGTAGTAATGATAGTAAAATAGTTTTCATAACATAAGATTTAATGTATGCAAATCTATAAATTATTTCTATTAGATTGCATTTTTATTTGAAAAAGAAGCCAGTAGGTTGTGTTTAATATGTATTTTTGCATATAAATACCATCTACTAGAAAAAAAACATATATTTGCGTTTTGAATAAATAAAAATTATATTAATGAAGCCAAAGTTTCTCTGTTGTGCTGTAATTGCAATTTTATTAGCTGGGTGTTCATCATATCACAAAAGCATCCGCACAGATAACAGCCAGACAATGCTTATAAGTAAAGCACAATTATCTAATAGCTTTAAATCTTTCTGGAAAGATTTAATAGAAGAAGCTAACGGAAAATCATTGGAGCAATATATTCCATCGCAAACCTTAATAGAGCGCTATTCTCTGAGAGAGCAAAATCAACATTTTTTAGTTTCCGGCTTTTTACACACAGACAGCACATTTAATAAAACAGATGTTGAAAACTTAGGAGGTAACGTTGTAACATACAGTAATAAAATAAAGACCTTCTCAGTCCCTATTGGAAAGATTCCTCAGTTTATTCAAATCAAAGGAATTATATATATCGAGATTGGTAAAAAGGTAAAGACAATTTAAGCACATCAATATAAATACGAAATTCAATATGACGCAAAGATATATGAGAAAGATTACACTAATGTTTTTTTACTTCATGATATCCTTTCTTGCCACTACACAAGCTCAGGTTATTTCCAGAAAGCTATCTCCTTACACAAGGTCTTTTCTCACAAGAATTAATCAACCGGATGTATCTCCCACACAAATAAAGGCGCTTCGAAAAGAAGCTGGAGTAAAACAATCGGGCTCGCAGGAATATGTCAGCACTTTTATTTATCTTGAGGAGAATGCCGAAACGCAAGCATTGGAGCAAATAGGTGTAAAAGTAAATACGCGTATCAAAAATATCGTTACTGCGCAGGTTCCTTCTAACATGCTTGAGACTGTTGCAGCTTTACCCGAAGTTAAATATGTGCAAATGGGTATTCCTGTTCACAGAAAAATGGACAAAGCCCGGATAACCTCCAATGTCGATAAAGTACAAGCAGGAACTGTTCCATTATCCGGACCATACTTTGGGAAAGATGTAGTTGTGGGAATTATCGATAACGGGTTTGAATACGGACATCCTAATTTCTATAATAAAGATCACACAGAGTATCGCGTAAAAAGAGTTTGGAATCAGAATGCGCTTGAAGGAACACCGCCTGCAGGATTTACTTATGGTAAAGAACTAAGTACTCAAGATGAAATCTTAGCTGCTAAACGTGATACAACAGACATATCTCACGGAACTCATGTTGCAGGTATTGCTACAGGAGCTGACAGATCAAATGGAAATACTTATTATGGCATTGCTGGAGATGCTGATATTGTAATGGTATCACAAACGGGAGTAGATACAAATGTAGCAGACGGTATAAAGTATATCTATGACTATGCCACTTCCGTAGGCAAACCTTGCGTTATCAACCTCAGTTTAGGAATTTCTGTTGGCCCTCACGATGGAACATCAACCTTTGATGTATTAGCTGATCAATTACAAGGAAAAGGCCACTTACTTGTTGGTGCTGCCGGGAATGAAGGAAATAGCAAGACACATATTTCAAAGAATTTTAGCCAAACCGATACCATATTTAAAACATTCTATGGATCAAATAATATTTTTTGTGATATATGGGGAGAAGTAGGAAAGAATTATAAAGTACAAGTTTGCGTTTATGATACAATAAACAAAAAAACAATATATACTAGTCCGGAATACAATGCATCAAAAGAGACATCTGATGAGATCAGATTAAAAAAGACTAATACTAGTACTACAAATGGAGCTAACGGCTATCTTAACTTTTATTGTGGTATTAATCCACAAACTCAGAAGCCCAACATGTTTATTAGTTCTTCCTTGACTTCAATTGCAGCGAACAACCGTCTTGAACTCATCATTAAAGCTACAGAGGGATCTGTACATGCATGGACAGATGCTCAGGCTTACACTTTTACCAATTATAATCAAGCCGGTTGGTCTGATGGGGACAGAAATTATTCAATAGATGAGATTGGAGGAACGGGCAAACAGATTATTAGCGTAGGGGCTTATGTTAGCAATACCTCGTATACAGATCTGAATAATGTAACTTATAATACAGACCAAACATTAAATGATTTAGCAACTTTCTCTAGTATGGGACCCACAGTTGATGGACGCATAAAACCTGAGATAACAGCTCCTGGAAGTATTTTAGCATCCTCCATATCGAACTATGACACCTCAGGTACAACAGATAGAGTGAAAGCATCAGTTGTTGACGGTAATACTTATTATTATGGTATGATGGAAGGTACCTCAATGTCTGCTCCTTACGTAACCGGTGTTTTGGCTACTTGGTTACAAGTTAACCCTAACCTTACACCAGCTGAAGTAAAAAGTATCCTTCAGAAAACATCAATTAACGACTCCTATACCGGGAATTTACGCTCTAACGGGAATAATACTTGGGGTTACGGTAAGATTGATGCCTATAATGGTCTTCTTGAGGTAATTAAACAATCCATCACAATTAATGAACCTGCATTGACTCAACCAATATTAATGTATTCAACTAAAGACAATCAACGATTGCTTAATTTCTTGTTTACACAAGGAGATACAAACGTACAGATCAATGTATTTAATGTAAACGGACAAAAGCTTCTTAGCAAAAAAATAACAGAGATGGCAAGCAAACAAGAAGAAACTATTGACTTAGGTAATTTACCAAAAGGCCTTTATCTGATTAAAATTACAGGAGATAAGTTGAATCAGGTATTTAAAGCAAGCGCTAAATAATTACTGCCTTAACCTCATTAATAGATGCAGGATCGGTTATAATTAATACAAAAGAATGTATAAGCAGCTCTGATGAGTTGCCTACTTTTTGCACATTCATTCAAATTGCTGCATTCATAGTAGAATAAAGTATTCCAAAAAGATGAAAAATGAAGCTTAAAGTTATTAAACGAGAAAAGGCTGCTCATTGAGCAGCCTTTTCTATTTAATAATTATAGTGATAAAAGGAAGAATTACATCATTCCACCCATGCCGCCCATTCCTGGAGCACCCATTGGCATTTCTGGTTTATCTTCTTTCTTTTCTACGATAACACATTCTGTAGTTAAGAACATACCTGCAATAGAAGCAGCATTCTCAAGAGCTACGCGAGTAACCTTAGCTGGGTCAACAACTCCGGCAGCATACATATTTTCATAAATATCAGTGTGTGCGTTGTAACCAAAATCACCTTTTCCTTCACGAACCTTCTGAACAACAACAGCTCCTTCTTTTCCAGCATTAGCTACAATCTGACGAAGAGGTTCTTCGATAGCACGTTTGATGATTTCAATACCGGTTGTTTCATCAGCATTGTCACCTGTCATACCTTCCAACGCATCAATAGCACGGATGTAAGCAACACCACCTCCAGGAACAATACCTTCTTCAATAGCAGCACGAGTTGCACAAAGGGCATCATCTACACGGTCTTTCTTTTCTTTCATTTCAACTTCAGAAGCAGCACCTACATAAAGTACAGCTACACCACCTGACAATTTAGCCAAACGTTCCTGAAGTTTTTCTTTATCGTAATCAGATGTTGTAGTCTTGATCTGAGCCTTGATCTGATTAATACGAGCTTCAATATTTTCTTTTGCACCTGCACCGTTTACCACGATAGTGTTATCCTTAGAAACTGTTACTTTATCAGCAGAACCAAGCATTTCGAGAGTTGCTTGTTCCAGTTTGATTCCTTTTTCTTCGCTGATTACGATACCACCTGTAAGGATAGCAATGTCTTCCAACATCTCTTTTCTTCTGTCACCAAATCCTGGAGCCTTTACAGCACAAATTTTTAATTGAGAACGAAGGCGGTTAACTACTAGAGTAGTTAAGGCTTCACTATCTACATCTTCAGCAACGATCAATAATGGACGACCAGTTTGTACTGCTGGTTCCAGAATTGGAAGCATATCCTTCAGATTAGAAATCTTTTTATCATAGATAAGAATGTATGGTTTTTCCATTTCACATTCCATCTTTTCAGTATTGGTTACGAAATAAGCAGAAAGGTAACCACGATCAAATTGCATACCTTCTACCACACCAATGGTTGTGTCTGTACCTTTAGCTTCTTCAATAGTGATTACACCATCTTTAGAAACTTTACGCATAGCATCAGCAACCAGTTTACCAATAGTTGCATCGTTGTTTGCAGAGATACGAGCTACTTGTTCAATCTTATCATAATTGTCGCCAACCTTTTCAGATTGTTTTTTGAGAGATGCAACAACAGCCTCAACAGCTTTATCAATACCGCGTTTCAAATCCATTGGATTTGCTCCTGCAGTAACATTCTTCATACCTACGCCAACAATAGACTGAGCAAGAACGGTTGCAGTTGTTGTTCCGTCACCAGCATCTTCACCAGTTTTAGAAGCAACTTCTTTTACCAACTGAGCACCTGTGTTTTGGAAAGGATCACTCAATTCAATTTCTTTAGCTACTGTTACACCATCTTTAGTGATATGAGGAGCACCGAATTTCTTTTCGATAATTACGTTACGACCTTTAGGTCCTAGAGTTACTTTTACTGCATTTGCAAGCTCATCAACACCTTTTTTAAGTTGGTCGCGTGCATCGATATTGAATATTATATCTTTAGCCATGATTTTAAGAATTAATAATGATTAATGAAAAATTTGAATTAGAGAGTTGCAAGAACATCGCTTTGACGCATGATAAGGTATTTAGCACCTTCGACTTCAAGTTCTGTTCCGGCATATTTGCCATAAAGTACTGTATCGCCTACCTTCAATACCATTTCTTCATCTTTTGTACCGTGACCTATTGCCACAACTTCACCCTTCAAAGGTTTTTCTTTTGCTGTATCGGGAATGATAATACCACCGATTGTCTTTTCTTCTGCAGGAGCAGGAAGAATAAGCACTCTGTCTGCTAATGGTTTAATGTTCATAGTTCTTTAATATTTTTATTGTTTGACTTTTATATTGATTATAACGTTAATTCTACTGCTAAAACTATGCCAAAGAAATAACATCTATAAAAAAAGACATTATGGGTAAGTTTAAGGAACTAAAAAAGCCAATTTGTGTTATACAACTGACAAATTGGCTTTTTTATAAAAGAAATAATAGTTCCTATTTAGTAGCAGCAGCAATTAGCTGAACAATATCCACTAGTTGCTGTTCACCGCTTTCCATATTTTTAAGCATTACTTTGCCTTCGTTCATTTCATTTTCACCTACAATGGCAACAAAAGGAATCTTCTTATCATTAGCATATCCCATTTGCTTTTTCATTTTAGCTGCATCAGGATATAGTTCTGCTCTGATTCCTGCTTCACGAGCTTTTGCCAACAATGACAAGCAATAAGCAGCTTCGTTTTCACCAAAGTTCACAAACATAAGCTGAGTTCCATTCACAGCTTCTTTCGGATAAAGTTCCAACTGATTAAGAACATCGAAGATACGATCTGCACCGAAAGAGATTCCAACGCCCGAAACTCCGGCCATGCCAAATACTCCTGTCAGATTGTCATATCTACCACCTCCGGTGATACTTCCTATTTGTACATCCATTGCTTTTACCTCAAAAATAGCTCCTGTGTAGTAATTTAATCCACGGGCAAGAGTCAAGTCTAGTTCTATTTCTGATTTTATATTTAAAAGAGAAAGTTTAGAAAGGATAAATTCACTTTCCTCTACTCCCTTCATTCCTACTTCACTACCTGCCAAGACTGTTTTCAGCGTATTCAGTTTCTCTGCATTCGTTCCACTCAATAAAATAATAGGTTGCAGCTTTGCAATAGCTTCATCAGAGATTCCTTTAGAAGAGAGCTCGGCATTTACATTATCCAAACCTATTTTATCGAGTTTATCAATAGCCACAGTTATATCAACAATCTTTTCAGCTTCGCCGATTATCTCTGCTATTCCACTTAAAATCTTGCGATTGTTTATCTTAATAGAGACTCTTACTCCCAAACGAGTAAAAACAGAATCAACCATCTGCATCAATTCTACTTCATTAAGCAAAGAGTTACTCCCCACTACATCGGCATCACACTGGTAAAACTCGCGGTAACGACCTTTTTGAGGGCGGTCGGCACGCCATACCGGCTGAATTTGATAACGTTTGAAAGGAAAACTCAGTTCATCACGATGCATTACTACATAACGGGCAAAAGGTACAGTAAGGTCATAACGCAGTCCTTTCTCACAAAACTTACTTGCCAATTTGGCTGCATTGCGTGACAGGAGTTCTTCGTCCGTCAGCCCGGAAAAGTAATCACCAGAATTTTGTATCTTAAACAATAATTTATCACCTTCATCTCCATACTTACCCATCAAGGTAGAAAGATTCTCCATAGCGGGAGTTTCAATTTGTTCGAATCCGAATAGATGAAAAACTTCACGAATTGTATTGAATATATAGTTACGTTTTGCCATTTCAACAGGCGAAAAGTCACGCGTTCCTTTGGGTATACTTGGTTTTGCCATAATTAATTATCTTTTTGTGGCGCAAAGTTACACTAAATTATTGATTCTATAAAAAAAAGGTGCTATTTACTAAAACTTATTAGTACCTTAACGCGTATATAATACGATAGGCAAAATATCAGAGACAAACTTATTAAAGATAAAACTATGAGAACATTTGTCTGCATACTACTATTTATCTGTGGCATATCTATTGCAAAAGCCCAGATCACTATGGATGAAGTGAAAAAGTACTTCACAGAACAAAGCCATTTGGCCAAACAAGCCAGAGATGCTAAAGATTATAAAAAGGCAGAAGAACTGGATTATGCAATTATAGAAAAAGTGATCTCCTACCCCGAAGAAATAAGAAAAAAGATAAATCCGGTTATTGGCGTTCTCTATTACAATATTGCTTGCTACGAGTCAGTTATGAATAAAAAGAAAAAGGCTGTAGAAGCTTTTGCCAAAGCTGCAGAAAATGGCTGGACTAACTATAAACACGCCTGCAAAGATGCAGATCTGAATAACATCAGAACAAACAAAAAATTTATTTCTTTGATGGAAAAGATACGAATTGAAAATGATTTTCAAAGTATCTTAATACAAGCAGGTAACTATACAAACAAAACAGAGACTCTCTTACCCAAATTTACTTATTTAGCTCCCAATGACCGTAACTTGGTAAAGATTCGTGAATATTTCAATCTGGATAGCATTGCCGGCAGCGGAAATGAGATTTCTAAAATAAAAAATCTGCTTCATTGGGCTCATAATGTGGTGCGCCACGATGGAAGGTCCATAAATCCAAGATTAAAGAATGCGATTGATTTGGTAAAGATTTGCCGGGATGAGAACCGCGGTATTAATTGCCGCATGATAGCTCAGATATTGAATGAATGTTATCTGGCTATGGGATTCAAATCACGTTATGTAACTTGCCTACCTAAGAAATACGTAGATGATTGCCATGTTATCAACATCGTTTATTCTAACATATTAGATAAATGGATATGGATAGACCCTACATTCAATGCATATGTTACCGATGAAAAAGGGACAATGCTTGGCATTGCCGAAGTACGTGAGCGGTTAATTAACGGCGCTCCTCTTCAGATTAATGAGGATGCCAACTGGAACAATAAAAAGAAAGAAACAAAAGAGCATTACCTTGATTATTATATGACTAAAAATCTTTATCGGATGGAATGCGTTCTGCATAGTGAATACAACACTGAAACTCAAATAGAGGGAAAGCCTTCTCCTGCTACCATAATGCTATGCCCTTCTTCTTATCTGGAAATAAAAGATAAGCAGACCGAAGTGACAGACAATGCAGAGTACTTCTGGCAATCGCCGGAGAATTAAGATTAAAATTCACTTAACATGAATAAAAAACAGTCGAGGTTTATTGATGGCAATAAACCTCGACTGTTTTTATTTCTTTTAAATTGAATTAGTTTCTTCTTCCCATAAAAATCATAATGTAATAAATTAATGTAGCCAAAGATCCAAGAGCTGCAACCACATAAGTATAAGCTGCCGAGCGAAGTGCATCTTCTGCCTGAGCATGATTGTATGAGTTAGTAATGCCTGAACTGCTTAACCAAACTAATGCTCGTTTACTGGCATTGATTTCAACCGGCAATGTGACAAAGCTGAACAAAGTAGTCATGGCAAACAAAATAATTCCCCCTAGTAAAAGTTGTGGAAAAGAGTTTACCATAAGAATGCCGGCCAGTAATAACCACTGCATCCATGAAGATGCGAAAGTAACAACAGGTACTAACTTAGAACGTAAAGTAAGAGGAGCATAAGCACGAGCATGCTGAACAGCATGTCCACATTCATGAGCCGCAACTGCTGCAGCTGCCACACTATTACTTGAATATACACTCTCACTGAGGTTTACTGTCTTATTGGCAGGGTTATAGTGATCAGTTAAATGTCCTTGCGTACTGGTAACCTGTACATCATAAATTCCATTATCGTGAAGCATTTGCATTGCAACATCACGGCCTGTCATTCCGTTTGTGAGAGGAATCTTAGAATATTTCTTAAATTTGCTTTGCAACGACTGTTGCACTATAAAGCTAACTAAAGCTATACCAATAAATATAATCCATGAAATAGGCATATTCTTATTTTTTATTAGTTAATACTATTATATACATGACAAATAGTTTGCCAAATATAATGGTTTATAAGGAAGAATGCCAAAAATGAATATTTTTTTTAGCAAGAATTATAATCATTGTTCAGATATTACCGAATTATTTAATTGCTAACAGAAAAAACGCATTATCTATCCCCACAGCTTCGGCCTTTATTAATATCTCTTTGATGTAAGAAAGTTTCGATTGAATTGCAATAATACGTTGAGATCTACTTTACGAGGTCTTGCCTTGAAAGGATAAAAATGTGTTCCGAAAAGACGAAAAATGATTCGAAAAAGTGAGGGATGACCCGAAAACAGAAGGTAAAGTGAGGGATAAAAATGCTTCCATCACCGGATACACAACACAGAATCAATCACTTATTTAAAAAAGTGAGGGAGTGAGGGTAGCTTTTTATTTTTATGTGGAATTTTGCAGAAAAGCGAAATAAGAATCTCTTGCCAGTTATTCTAGCAGTTATTCACCAATAAATTTCAGCCATTCACCAATGGATTTTATTTATTGGTGAATGGACAATAAAAGAAACAGGCAGATAAAATCAGATTTATCCGCCTGCATTCTTTATTATTAAAGCTATGTGATTAATGACCTTTGCTTATTTTTCTCTTTTCAACATTTTCAACTGCTTCGGAAACCAAAGTCTTATTCTCGAAACGTTTTGTATAATTAGAGTAATCTGGGCGAGTACGTTGATATTCTGGATCAACGAAGAGAGGACTGGAAATAATGTGATCGGCAGTAGAACGATTGCAACAGAACACGATGTTTTCCACTCCAGCCAAACGGGTCAAAGCTTTCACATCTGTATCATGAGGCTGCAAAGTCATAGGGTCGGTAAAGAAAAACAAATAATCAATTTCACCATCCACAACACGAGATCCCATTTGCTGGTCACCACCTAGTGGACCCGATTTTAATATTGTAATATCCCATTCTATTTCAGGATGCTTTTCATTTAAAGCTTCGCGAATTAATGTACCGGTTGTACCTGTACAATAGAATTTATGTCCCATCAAAAGTTCTGAGTTCCAAACAACCCATTCTATTAGATCTTTTTTCATACCATCATGAGCCACCAGACCTATTTTTCTAATTAGTTTTTCCATATTCATTTATTTATTAGGTAGAAATTTATCAAGTTGAGAAAAAGATCTCTTTCCTCTCAAATAATACAGCACTAAAATACTGTTTTTTATTTGTTCTGGAATAACTTGAAGTGAATTTTTATTGAGATTATTTTTTCGGGAAAGTTTAAATTCCTCTTTTAAAGCACAATACTCTTTTCTTGCCTGTAACACAGCTGCAGCATTATCAGCTTCTCCTTTCAACAAAAAACTAAGAGAGGCTAAGTAATCCAACATTCCGCGGACAAACATTACATACCGCAATTCGTTCTGAGGCAGATTCTTATAAAGCATCAGCAAATTGTTCCTGAAATTAAGAAAAGTCTTCCGGGGATTTTCTTTTTTAAGGGTAGCTCCTCCAACATGATAAACCACACTCTGAGGTATGCAAACCAATTCTCTGCCACGACTTCTTAATCGCCAGCAAAGATCAATCTCTTCCATGTGAGCAAAAAAACGTCCATCTAACCCGCCAGCTTCCCGGTAATCAGAAGAACGGATGAAAAGCGATGCCCCGGTAGCCCAGAACACTGGAAGAATATCATCGTATTGTCCATTGTCTTTCTCTACTACATCCATGATGCGTCCTCTGCAGAAGGGATAACCATATCGGTCAATATATCCTCCGCAGGCACCGGCATATTCAAAAGAATCTTTATTCCGCCAACTTAAAATCTTTGGCTGGCAAGCAGCTACTTCCAGATGGGCATCCAGATAAGTAATCATTGGTTCCAGCCAATGCTCAGTTACTTCCACATCTGAATTAAGAAGAACAAAATATTCGGCTTCAACCTGAGCCAGGGCTTTATTGTAACCATCGGCAAAACCATAGTTCTGATCAAGGATGATCTGCTTTACAGAAGGAAACTCTTTAGTAAGAACCGAGACTGAATTATCAGTCGATGCATTGTCTGCCACATAAACATCTACTCCGCTAATTGCAGAATAACTAATAACGGAAGGAAGAAATGTACGAAGCATCTCGCTTCCGTTCCAATTCAATATAACAACTGCAACTTTGCTCATTATTCCTTATTTTGAGGTTTATGTTTCCATCGTTTATGAGACCAGAACCAATATGCGGGTTCACGAAGAATTGTTTGCTCCACTCTGCGTGCAAACATTTCCGTAATCTCTCCGTGAGCAGTCTCCTTAGGAAATTCCACCATTAGCTCAAATGTAGCTTCACAATAGCCTCGTTTTTCTTTTTTTATCTCACAATAAAATACGGGGAAATCCATCATTTTAGCAATGCGCTCTCCTCCATCCATAAAAGAAGTTTGCTGATTTAGAAAGGTTGTCCAAAAATGCAGTCCACTTGGATTAGGAGACTGGTCGGCAATCAAACCCAGCACAAGCTTTTTTCCTGCACGCCTTGCCTTTATTACTTCGCGAATTGCATCGTGTTTAGGAACATTATACCCCCCAAAACGAGAACGAATATGCTTAAACAATTCATCAATATATTTATTACTAATGGGTTTATATACTTGCATAGGTATATCTCCCTCTTTCATAAAAGAGCCCACACTAACGGTCCACTCAAAGTTGGCATAGTGAGGCATCATAATTATTATCCCTCCATGCTTTTCAAGCATTTCAAGATAAAGATCTGTATTATGAAATGTTAAACGCCGAAACAATTCTTTTTTAGAAAGGAGCAGCATCTTCATACTCTCCAACATATAATCACAAATATAGTGATAGAACTTATGTTCAATGGTTTCTAATTCTTCTTTTGTTTTTTCCGGGAATGAGTTTTTAAGATTCTCTCTTACAACATTCTTTCTATAACCAACAATCTTATAAACAAAAAGATAAAGGCAATCAGATATCTTATAGAGTATTTCAAGAGGCATTATAGCCAAAAGCCATATACCTATATAAGCAAATATGTAGACTACTTTCGACATCCGTTATTCAATTATAGTTCCTTTTAAAGCGGTATTGTCTTCATTAAAATCACCCAAAGAAACTTTCACCAGATGGTTATCTAGTTTAGGTGCATTTTCTACCTCTACTCGGATATAATTATCTGTGAACCCATGCATCGGTGAACCAGCCTTAGGTTTTTCAAGAAGAACAGTCTTTGTTTCACCAATTCTTTTTGCATAAAAAGCTTTAGTCTTTTCATCAGAAAGAGCCAATAATCTTTGGCTTCTTTGATGTTTTACTTCAGGAGAAACCACATACTCTATTTTCAACGCCTGTGTACCTGGACGTTCTGAATAACTAAACACATGTAATTGAGAAATATCTAATCCTTTTAGGAATTCATAAGCCTGTTCAAAGTATTCGTCTGTTTCACCGCGTGTACCAACAATGACATCTACACCGATAAATGCATCGGGCATAATTTCTTTTATCTTTGTCACCTTTTCGGCAAAGAGTGAAGTATCGTAACGACGGCGCATCAGCTTCAGCACATCATCACTACCCGACTGAAGTGGAATATGGAAATGAGGCATAAAACTTCGTGACTGAGAAACATATTCAATAATTTCATCGGTCAGCAAGTTTGGTTCTATTGAGGAGATACGGTAACGTTCAATTCCCTGCACATTATCCAATGCCTTTACAAGATCAAAGAAGTTCTCATCGGTACTTCTTCCGAAATCACCAATATTTACTCCTGTAAGAACAATCTCATGCCCTCCTTCGGAAGCAGCATTTTCAGCCTGCTCAACCATTGAAGCAATTGTTCCGTTACGACTACGGCCACGGGCAAAAGGAATGGTACAATAAGAACAGAAATAATCACAACCATCCTGTACTTTCAGGAAATAACGGGTACGGTCTCCTCTTGAACAAGACGGAGCAAATGAACGAATATCTTTTGTAGTTGAAGCAATCGCTTCTCCTTTATCATGTTTATGCAGATCACCCAAATATTTAAGCAAATCTTTCTTCTGTTCTGCACCTAATACAACATCCACACCTTCAATCTCGGCCACATTTTCTGGCTTAAGCTGTGCATAACAACCAGTTACAACAACAAATGCACCAGGGTGTTGTTTTACCAAACGGTGAATAGCCTGACGACATTTCTTATCGGCCATCTCTGTAACCGAACAAGTATTAACAACACAAATATCCGCTTTCTCTCCTTTTCTGGCAGTTCGGATACCTGCTTCCCGAAGAGTCTGACCAATAGTAGAGGTCTCTGAAAAGTTTAATTTACAGCCTAAAGTATAATAAACAGCTGTTTTATCCTGAAATATAGTGGTATCTATCATAATCTGTTAAAAATGTTATCCGGTGCAAAGTTACACATTATTATAATTAAAAGTTGTTATACACCTATTTACTTTATTATAGAAACATTTTCGGGAACGAAAGTTTATATCTATTTTCGCACAAATTATCAAGAATCAAACAATGATAAAAGAAAACTTTATTAAGCTATATGAAAATAGCTTCAAAGAAAACTGGGAATTACCTTGTTTCACAGATTATGGTGAAAACACAACATATACCTATGGAGAAGTAGCCGAAGAAATAGCCAAACTACATCTTTTATTTCACCATTGCAGCCTTAGGAGAGGTGACAAAATAGCAATTATTGGGAAAAACAATTCCCGTTGGTGTATAGCCTATATGGCAACAATCACTTTTGGTGCCATTGTAGTTCCCATTCTGCAAGACTTTAACCCCGATGATGTACACCATATTGTGAACCATTCAGAATCTGTATTCTTATTTACCAGTGATAGCATCTGGGAAACTCTGGAAGAAGAAAAACTAAATGAGATAAGAGGAGTATTTTCATTAACCGATTTCAGATGTCTACATCAACGTGATGGCGAGACTGTTCAAAAGTTTATCAAGCATTTGGATGCAGCCATGAGCAAAACATATCCTAACGGTTTTAATAAAGATAATATTGAATATACTACTTTATCAAACGAGAAAGTAATACTGCTTAATTATACATCAGGAACAACCGGGTTTAGCAAAGGAGTAATGTTAACAGGAAACAATCTTGCAGGGAATGTAACATATGGAATACGTACCGAATTACTTAAACGAGGAGATTGCGTATTATCATTCCTACCATTGGCTCATGCATACGGATGCGCATTTGACTTTCTTACAGCCACAGCAGTAGGAACACATGTTACCTTATTGGGGAAAACCCCTTCTCCAAAGATTCTTATGAAAGCCTTTGAAGAAGTCCGCCCTAATCTGATTATAACAGTTCCACTTGTCATTGAAAAGATCTATAAAAACGTAATACAACCGCTTATAAGTAAAAAAGGGATGAAATGGGCCTTAAACATTCCATTATTAGATGCACAGATTTACGCTCAGATTCGTAAAAAGCTGGTTGATGCTCTTGGCGGACGATTTAAGGAGATTATTATTGGCGGAGCAGCTATGAATCCGGAAGTAGTGGAATTCTTTTATAAAATAAAATTTCCTTTTACCATTGGTTACGGAATGACAGAATGTGGCCCGTTAATTGGCTATAGCCCCTGGAATGAATTTATCCCTGGTGCTTCCGGAAAAATTCTGGATATAATGGAAGTAAGAATTGACTCCGAAGACGCATATAACTCAACCGGAGAAATACAGGTAAGAGGTGAAAACGTAATGAAAGGATATTATAAAAACGAAGAAGCTACTAAAGAAGTTTTTACTGAAGATGGATGGCTTAAAACCGGAGATCTTGGTACTATTGATATAGATGGCAATATATACATCAGAGGAAGAAGCAAAACGATGATTTTAAGCTCAAGCGGACAGAATATCTTTCCAGAAGAAATAGAGGCTAAATTAAATAATTTACCATTTATAATGGAAAGCTTAATCATCGAAAGAAATAAAAAGCTTATAGGGCTTGTTTATCCGGATTATGAAACGTTAGATTCTCTTGGCCTTAACCACGAAGACAATCTTAAAACAATAATGGATGAGAATTTGAAGAATCTAAATAAAATAATCGCAAATTATGAAAAGGTTAGTCAAATTCAGATCTATCCTACAGCATTTGAGAAGACCCCTAAAAAGAGCATAAAGAGGTATCTATATAACAGTATAGCAGATAATTAAATAAATGACCATGGTAGAACAAATGAGAATAGAAAAAAATATTCAAAAAAAAATATAAAATAATTGTTCTTTTTGATACAACCTATCAAAAAAGTGCATACATTTGCAACGTTTTAATAAAGCAATTAATTGTATTACAGATTTAAAAATCAAAGAAAATGAAAAAGTTAGTATTAATGTTCGTTGCTATTGCAGCAGTTTCTTTCGCATCTTGTGGTAACAAAGCAGCAGACCAAGCTGCAAAACAAGCTGATTCTATCCGTGTAGCTGATTCTATCGCAGCAGCAGAAGCTGAAGCAGCAGCAGCAGCAGCAGCTGACACTACAGCAACAGCTGATAGCGCAGCAACTACTACAACAGCAGCTACTCCTGCTAAGTAAGTAACGAACTCGTAGAGAGAATTGAAAGTCTGGCGTGCTCATAGAGCACCAGACTTTTTTTTATGCCCATACCTTTCCTTTAACAAAACCAAAGTTAGCATTATCCTTCCGAATATCCCACAAAGATATCACAACAAGCTTCAAAAACACTCTAATAGCCTTATATAACCAATTGTTACGCCCTTCTACTATTTAACTACAGCAGCCATCTATCACAGAAACGGTACTTATCACTTTACGCCAAGCCTAAAATCCCACAATAGCCAGCCATGACAGAATTACACTTTCAGGATAAAAAGGAGTTGAACAGACACCTCACCAATCAAAAGTATGGCTACACATAACTATTCTTTTATATCCAGGATATAGCAAACAAAAGAGGCTATCTCAATGAGACAGCCTCTTTATTTATCTTTAAAAGAAATTTATTATTCAGCAACTACTTCAAAAGGAATTTCTACAGAAACCTCTTTGTGAAGCTTAACTACAGCTACATAAGAACCTACTTCTTTAACAGAGTCCTTAACAACAATAATCTTTCTATCAACTTCAAAGCCAAGTTTAGCAAGCGCATCTGCTATCTGAATATTAGATACAGAACCAAAAATAGTTCCAGTAGAGCTAACTTTAGTAGCAATTGTCAGAGAAACTTCTTTAAGCTTAGCAGCAGCTGCTTCAGCATCATTTTTAATTTTCTCAAGTTTGTGCGCACGTTGCTTCAAATCTTCAGCCAACATTTTCTTTGCAGATGGAGAAGCGATAATCGCTTTTCCTGTAGGAATAAGGAAGTTACGGCCATAACCAGACTTAACAGTTACAATGTCGTTCTTATAACCCAAATTTACTACGTCTTCTTTCAATATAATTTCCATACTATCTCCTCCTTATTATTTCATCATGTCAGTTACATATGGTAGTAACGCCAAGTGACGCGCTCTCTTCACAGCCTGTGCAATTCTACGTTGGAACTTCAAAGAAGTACCAGTAATACGACGAGGAAGAATTTTTCCTTGTTCGTTTAAGAATTTTTTCAAGAATTCAGGATCCTTATAGTCGATATATCTGATACCACTCTTTTTGAAACGACAGTATTTCTTTTTCTTAACGTCTACTGAAGGTGGAGTTAAATATCTGATTTCTGATTGATTTTGTTGTGCCATGATTAATCCTCCTTTTTAGTTAATTTTACATGTCTTCTCTTAGCAGCATACTCTGCAGCATACTTATCCATTCTGAAAGTTAAGAAACGGATAACTTTCTCATCACGACGGAAGCTTAGTTCTAACTTTTCAACAACTGATGGTTCAGCCTTAAACTCTACCAACTGATAAAAACCTGTTGATTTCTTTTGGATTGGGTAAGCCAACTTCTTGAGTCCCCAATTCTCTTCATTAATAATCTCAGCTCCTTCTGCTTGCAGAACAGCTTTGAATTTTTCTACCGCTTCCTTCATCTGAACATCAGATAAAACGGGAGTCAAAATGAAAACGGTTTCGTATTGATTCATACTCGTTTAATTAATAAAATAAATATTTGTTTTATGAGAGCGCAAAGATAATCATTTAATCCTTAAC
The DNA here is from genome assembly GCF_963678845.1 of uncultured Bacteroides sp. NCBI lineage: Bacteria > Pseudomonadati > Bacteroidota > Bacteroidia > Bacteroidales > Bacteroidaceae > Bacteroides > uncultured Bacteroides sp. Next base: position 223,717 of record NZ_OY787466.1, on the reverse strand, counting down.
CACAAACCATTTTAATCCTTTTTTATTTTTATCGTTTTTTATCCATTGCTTTATATTAATTAAGATAAGAATGTTATATTTGCAAGGTTGTTTAAACAATAATTTCATGATCGAACAATTTAATTTTGATATTCAGTTAATTTTTGCTATATTAAATGGCAAAGTATCGGCAGCAATAAACCGAAAATTGTCTCGTAACTTCAGGCAAAACAATTTAGAAATCAGCCCAGAGCAGTGGACCGTTCTTATTTTTCTATGGGAGAAAGACGGGGTAACCCAACAAGAGTTGTGCAATGCAACCTTTAAAGACAAGCCTAGCATGACCCGCTTGATTGACAATATGGAAAAGCAACACCTGGTAGTTCGCATTTCTGATAAAAAAGATAGAAGAACCAACCTCATTCACCTGACTAAAACAGGACGTGAAATAGAAGAAAAGACAAGGCTAGTTGCTGCACTGACATTAAAAGAAGCTTTGCGCGGAATAACATTAAAGGATCTGGAAATAAGCCAGGAAGTTCTTCGGGCTATTTTTCATAATACAAAGGACTAAATTATTATCTCATTATTAAGAACAAAGGCCGGAAAGAAATTTCCGGCCTTTGTTCTTAATAGAAACTTTTATCATTTAAGCCTCCACTTCAGGAGTAATCAGTTTATATCCCTTTCCGTGAATATTAATAATTTCAATAGATTCATCTTCTTTCAAATGCTTACGAAGTTTTGTGATATACACATCCATACTACGTGCATTGAAATAGTTATCATCAATCCATATTGTTTTCAAAGCAAAATCTCTTTGCAGGATTTCATTAGCATGAGCACATAAAAGCCCAAGTAATTCAGATTCCTTTGTTGTAAGCTTTGTTTGGTTACCATCGATAGAAAGGATTTGCTTCTGAGTATCAAAAACAAACTTGCCAATCTTATAAACATTACTTTCTTTATTCTTCTTTCCTCTTACTCTTCTCAAAATAGCTTCAATTCTGAAAGTAAGCTCTTCCATACTGAATGGTTTAGTTAAATAGTCGTCAGCTCCAATTTTAAAGCCTTCAAGTATGTCATCTTTAAGCGTTTTAGCTGTTAGAAATATGATAGGAATCTCAGCATTAGCTGCACGAACTTCCTGCGCCAAAGTGAATCCGTCCTTTTTTGGCATCATAACATCAAATACGCATAAATCGTACTTATTCTTCAGGAAAGCCTTATAACCAGCTTCTCCATCAGGATACAGCTCTGCGGAATATCCTTTAGCTTGCAAATATTCTCTCAAAAGCATGCCAAGATTCTCATCATCTTCGCAAAGTAAAATACGCATTTTCTCGTCCATATTGTTAATTATTTAATAAAGGTAATACAATAATAAATTTACTCCCTACACCCAGTTCACTTTCAATACGTATAGTACCTTTGTGATCCTGAATTATTTTTTTTACGTAAGCAAGTCCTAATCCAAAGCCTTTAACATCATGTAAATTACCGGTATGAACCCGGTAAAACTTATCAAAGACCTTCTTTAAATTTTCTTTCTTTATTCCAATACCATTATCGGCAATGGATATACACAATTTACCTGGTTCATTCCAAGTAGTTACAGTAAGCAACAAATCTTCTTCAGGTTTCTTATACTTAACAGCATTATCCATCAGGTTAAAGATCACGTTAGTAATATGCATCTCATCCACAAAGATATTTGGATCTTCAGCTTTTAGATTTGCTTCAATCCTTCCATTATATTTTTCCACCTTCAAAGTAAATGTATTGATTACTCCCGAAATAAGATCGTTTGCATCAATTTCTTTCATCTTCAAAGTTGCTTTCTGACGTTCAAACATAGACATCTGAAGTACCTTCTCAACCTGAAATCTCAGCCGCTTCGTTTCATCATTTATCACGCCAGATATATGCTGAAACATCTGTGGAGACTTACCCACCGCCGGATCTTTCAGCATCTGAGCTGCCAAAGAAATGGTAGATATTGGCGTTTTAAATTCATGCGTCATATTATTAATAAAGTCATTCTTCATCTCAGTCAGCTTTTTCTGCCTAAAAGCAATATAAATAGTAAAGATAAATGTGATAAGCAATACCAATGTAAATGCCAAAGACGGAAGCATAAAACTAATAGAATCAAAAATATAATCCCGCCTTGAAGGGAAATGCACCGTCATAAAACTAATCTTCGAAGGCGGATCATTTGGAAAAAGTATTTGGGTATAGGAGTTTTCACTTCCTACATCTTCATAATCCGGACATCGGTATGCCTCCCTTCCATCTTTATCGGTGACCGTAAAATGATAAGGTATATCAATTCCGTTATTCACAAACTCGGATTTTAAATATCCATCCAGATTTTTAAAATTAACACGTTCATCCAATGTATTATCGCTAGACTTATAGAGAATATTCAAAACTACTTCATCTAATAAAACCCTTTGATGAAGATATCTGTTCTTTATAGCTTCCTGTAAAGACTTAGATGTCTGAAGGATATTATTTTCTCCGTGCTTCCTTGAGATCATAGCCTTTGGTAATCCTGAAGGCTTTGTCATGGTTGTTTTCAGCTCAAAATCGGAAGAAGAGGACGTCATTGAATAATGCGAAGACTGGTGCGCCAAAGTTTCTTTATTATTAACTGCAACAGCAGAGGGAGCAGCCTGAGAACTTAAAGCCACACGTTCCGTTTCAGCCACATCCTTTTCCAAATATCTCAAAGTCTCATCGTACTCCAGATTTTTAGAAACCTGATATAAGCTGCGTTTGACAGATTCATCAAATTGCTCATTTCGCATCTTAACCATCTCTTCTATATAGCTTACCTGAAGATAAAGCAAGCTAATAAAAGAAAGTCCCATTACAATACCTAATATCCAGATTGTTGACTTTTTCATACAACAAATTTAACATACCTAAATTAACACTCAAAACAGATTAACCTGTTTTAACTGAGCGTTTTCTATTATTAACCGAACAGCACGTTTTATTTAATAATTTGTATATTATAACAAAAAAAGTGCTGATATAGTTGCAAAAATAATATAAAATTAAGTTTCCCACTACAAAAACGCCTTTTAATATCAAACATTGTTAAAAAAAAGTCGCCGGACACGTATGAACGGCGACTTTAATCTTTCTAAATACAAAAATTGAATTATTCTTCTTTTACTTGTTTAGCTTCAAATTCTTTAATCAATTTATCCTGAATATCAGCCGGAACAAGCTCATAGCTTGAGAATTTCATAATAAATGATGCCCTTCCACCTGTAAGCGAGCTTAATGAGGTTGAATAAGAGGACATTTCTTTCAATGGGACTTTAGCTACCAATTTTTCAAATCCTTTTTCGCTGCTCATTCCCATAATCATGGCACGGCGCCCCTGAAGATCTCCCATCACATCCCCCATTTTGTCACTAGGCACAAATATTTCCACATCGTAAATGGGTTCCAGAATTTTTGGTCCGGCATTCTTAAATGCCTCACTGAAAGCATTGCGGCCGGCAAGCATAAAGGATATTTCATTAGAATCGACCGGATGCATTTTCCCTTCATAAACAATGACACGAACATCGCGGGCATAAGAACCTGTAAGCGGGCCTTGTTCCATTCTAGCCATAATTCCTTTTAAAATAGCAGGCATAAAACGAGTATCAATAGATCCGCCCACGATACTGTTAATGAACACTAACTTCCCACCCCAATCCAACGGTATTTCTTCTTTCCCTTTTACAGCTATTTTAAATTCCTGCCCATTGAACTTATATATTTCGGGTACAGGCATTCCCTCTTTATAAGGTTCTACAATCAAATGCACTTCGCCAAACTGACCAGCTCCTCCTGATTGTTTCTTATGACGATAGTCTGCACGAGAAGCTTTTGTTATTGTTTCACGGTAAGGGATCCTTGGTTCCTCATATTTAATCAGTAACTTCTCATTGTTTTCCAAACGCCATTTTAATGTACGAAGATGGAATTCTCCCTGACCATGCACCAATGTTTGCTTCAACTCTTTTGATTGTTCTATAACCCAAGTAGGATCTTCTTCGCGCATACGATTAAGAATGCTCATCATCTTTTCTGTATCCGCTTCATTTAGGGGTTTTATTGCCCGGGTATATCTAGAATTTGGATATTTTATAAAGTTAAATTTGTTATCGCAATCCTTACCGTTCAAGGTGTTTCCTGTTTTCACATCTTTCAGTTTCACAGTGGCACCGATATCACCAGCCTGGAGTTCTTCAACCTTGATACGGTTAGCTCCGGCCACGACAAATATCTGGGCTATTCTTTCTTTTGAACCTCTGTCTGCATTTGTAAGATCGTCTCCTTCTTTCACTTTTCCGCTCATTACTTTAAAATAAGACACTTCACCAATATGAGGTTCCACACTTGTTTTAAAGAAATAAAGAGAGACTGGATTATTTACATTCGGTGCAATTTCTTTTCCTTCCGTATTCGTTACTTTTGGCATATCAGAAACATAAGGCACTACATTTCCAAGGAATTCCATCAATCGACGAACGCCCATATCTTTTCCTGCACATACACAGAAAACCGGAAAGATACTACGTGTTACCAATCCTTCGCGGATACCCAGACGCATTTCATCTTCTGTCAATGATTCTTGCTCAAAAAATTTCTCCATCAATGCTTCATCGTTCTCTGCAGCAGCTTCAACTAAAGCTTTATGCATTTCCATAGCCTTATCCATTTCTTCGGCAGGAATATCTTCAACAACAGGAACCCCACCTTCGGGCTTCCATGTAAATTTCTTCATCAAAAGGACATCAATCAAGGAATTAAAACCCGAGCCACAAACTAAGGGATATTGAATAGGTACAATTTTAGGGCCATAAGCATCTTTCAATTGTTCGAGGACGTTATCATAATCGCACTTATCATTATCAAGCTGATTAACAAGGAAAATTAGGGGTTTTTCAAATTTTTCAGTGTAACGAAAATGGTTTTGTGTTCCCACTTCAACACCATACTGTCCGTTGATTAAAAGGATAGCAGTATCTGTAACATTCAAAGCTGTAACAGCACCACCCACAAAGTCATCTGAACCTGGACAATCAATCATATTCAGTTTTTTCCCGTTCCACTCGGTATGGAAAACAGTAGAAAACACAGAATAGCCATATTCCTGTTCTACAGGAAAGTAATCACTAACTGTATTCTTGGCGGCGATGCTTCCTCTACGTTTTATAATACCACTCTCGAAGAGCATCGCTTCAACGAGAGTGGTTTTCCCAGAGCCTGAACTTCCCAATAAGGCAATGTTCTTAATTTCATTAGTCTGATATACCTTCATAATATATAAGATTTAAATTATTAACTCGGATATGTTCCTCGCATACCTTTTATGTGAGCGCAAATTATTAATTAAATTTTTCAAAAACAATTATTTACCCGTGTTACACAACTATGTTATTCAACACAACTGTATGGTTAATAATCTTTATACTGAGAGCTCTGTATATTTAAGGCGAAGACTACTTTTTAAAAAGTAGTCTTTATTTCTAATAAGTCAACTCCTAAGAATGAGAACTTAATAAAAGAACTAACCAAGGTGAAGAATTCCCTAAATCACCCTTGCGAGATATTTAATTTATCTTTCAATGAATCTTTTTTATCAAATAAGCCTTACTTTTGTATACTAAAACATCAAAAAGTATGGCTGGCATCTATATACATATTCCCTTTTGCAAAACTCGCTGCATATATTGTGACTTTTATTCTACTACAAGAAGTGAAATAAAAGATCGTTATCTCTCTGCGCTTTGCAAGGAATTGCAAAGCCGGAAATCATATCTGGGGAATGAACCGGTGGAGACTATTTATTTTGGCGGAGGCACTCCTTCACAATTATCCAGACAGGATTTTGAAAAGATATTCAGCACCATAAAGAAAGAATTCAATCTGGAACAATGCAGTGAGATTACACTCGAGGCAAATCCGGATGATTTGAGTCCTGAATATATAAAAGAGTTATCTTCCCTACCCTTTAACCGCATCAGCATTGGTATACAGACGTTCAATGAACAGACATTACGCCTGCTTAAACGGAGGCACACTGCCGAGCAAGCTATCAGAGCGGTTAAAGAATGCCGGTTGGCTGGATTTCAAAATATCAGTATTGACCTAATGTACGGTTTACCGGGAGAAACAGCGGAGAGCTGGGAAGCTGATCTGAACCAAGCTATCAGCCTCAACGTGGAACATATTTCTGCCTACCATTTAATTTATGAAGAAGGAACTCCTCTATATAAAATGTTGCTTAAACATAAAGTAGAAGAGGCGGACGAAGAATCCAGCGTTGATTTCTTTGCATTGATGATTGACCGCCTAATTCAAGCAGGATTTCAGCATTATGAGATATCCAACTTCTGTATGCCCGATAAGTATTCGCGACACAATTCCAGTTATTGGACTGGTAAGAAGTATCTGGGCTGTGGCCCTTCAGCACACTCCTTTGACGGAAGCACACGCCAATGGAATATTTCTTCACTGGATCAATATATTGACGGAATAGAAAAAGGCATCCTTGCAGTTGAAATAGAAAAGTTAAGCATCACCACCCGATACAATGACTTTGTAATTACCTCCCTGCGCACCATGTGGGGATTGCCTTTAAACCGATTAAAGGAGGAATTTGGAATAGAATTAAAACAATATTGTCTTGATAATGCAAAAGCCTATCTTGATACAGGCAAACTGGAGTTACGAAACAACACTCTTTTCCTCAGTAAAGGCGGTATTTTTATTTCAGACGGAATTATGAGTGATCTACTTTGGGTGGAAGACTAATTAAAAAAAAGGAATACAATGTTCATTATTGCCATTATTTTATTTATGTCTACAGGAATATTTATCGGATATAGATTGCGAAACAAGGAGACTGGAGTTGTAAATCGTATTGCCACCGGATTTATCTGGCTACTACTCTTTTTACTTGGACTGGAAGTTGGAGGAAACAATAAACTTATCAAAGGAATCTATAACTTCGGACTAGAAGCATTGCTGCTAATGATATCAGGTGTTATTGGAAGCATACTGGCATCCTGGGCACTATGGGTTTATATTTCCAGGAACAATCAGAAAAAAGAAGAGAAAGAATGAAGGGAAGTCTTACCATTGTAGGTTTCTTTATACTTGGCATCATTGTAAGCCACTACAATCTTTTACCAGACAGTATTATTCACGCTGATATAAGCTTCTATGCACTTTGCGGATTAATGTTCTTTGTCGGCATAAGCATAGGAAGCGATACAAGCACCTTGAAAAATTTCAGGCAATTAAATATACGATACACCCTGCTACCTTTAATGACCATCTTAGGTACATTGGCAGGATGTATCATTACGTCTTTATTTCTTTCCAATCGTTCCATCAGTGATTGCTGTGCTGTAGGTTCAGGATTAGGTTACTATTCACTATCCAGTATAATCATTACAGAATACCGCGGTGCAGAACTGGGCACAATAGCCTTGTTATGCAATATAATGAGAGAGATAACCGCTTTATTATGCGCCCCTCTTCTTGTGAAATATTTCGGAAAACTTGCTCCCATATCTGTCGGAGGAGCAACAACAGCAGACACCACCCTACCCATCATTACTCAATTCTGCGGAAAAGATCTTGTCGTTATTTCAATCTTTCATGGCTGTATGACCGACTTTTCGGTGCCTTTTCTAGTTACACTCTTCTGTTCTTTGTAACTTATTATATTACCTTATATTCTTTTTATCAAAATATATATATTATTATTTTTACCATAAAATATCGAAATAATTTGATTCTGATAAAAAAAACAAATATCTTTATCGCAACAATTAAATAATATATTTTTATACTCTTAACTATATCTCTTTAAAACTAACCTAATATGAGAAGAATTGCTATTCTATTTCTATTATTTATTATGCCTATTAGCGTAATATTTGCCCAAGAATACAATTATAATTATGACAAAATAACCTCTAATGAGGTTTCGATGAAAACATATAAGCCAGACACTACAGCCTCTGCAGTCACAATCTATAAAAATGTAATTGCCAAATATGAATACAAAAAAGATGCTTTTATAATAGAGTATAATTATGAAAACAAGATAAAAATTTTAAAATCTGAAGGAGTTAAATATGCAAATATAGTTATCCCTATTTATGATAAAGATAAAAGTGATGCATCAAAAGAATTTGTATCAAAAATTGAAGCATACGCATATAATATGGAGGACGGAAAGATAAAGAAAACAAAAATGGATAAAAGTTACATTTTTGAAGAACGAGTTAACCCTTACTGGAAACAAGTAAAATTTTCCATTCCAGCTGTAAAAGAAGGAACTGTAATTGAATACAGATACAAATTAACTTCAGAATTTCCTGATCAGATTGCCGATTGTGTTTTTCAACAAGACATTCCTGTAATTTACAGCAACTATGACATCCAAATTCCACTATATTTTGATTTCAACGCAGAGTTAAGAGGTAAAGATCAAATAAAAGTAGCAGAATCTATTGTGCCCCAAACTATTTTAGTAGAAAAAGAAAATAACCAGTCATTCACCGTTGGTTTTAACTGCCGTAGAATCTTTCTCACAGTCATTAATCTCCCAGCTATAAAAGATGAGCCTAATGTTTGGTGTTCCAATGATTACCGGGCAAAGGTTACATTTGAATTAAAAGGGACACAATTTCCCGATTCTGAATACAAACCTTATACAAGCACATGGGAAAACATAGATGAATTACTAAAAAAAGAAGAAGATTTTGGAGGTATTCTTAATATGAAGAATCCCTATAGAGAAGAAATGCGCGCTTTGAATATAACATCTTTACCCACCATCACAGAAAAAACACGTGCAACTTTTCAGTTTCTCAAAACAAAAATATCATGGGATGGAAATTATCGCTTTTATGGGAATGATGTTAAAAAGGCCATTAAATCAGGAACAGGAAGCAATGCCGATTTTAACTTTGTTCTTATTAGTATGCTAAAAGATGCAGGAATAAATGCTTTCCCTGTTATGATGAGTAAACGAGATGATGGAAGGCTCCCTCTCTTTTTCCCTAGTGTATATAAACTAAACACTTTTGTTGTAGGCATAAATGATACTGACAGTACAAATATTTATTTAGATAGTTCTGTTAAAAATGGTGATATTAACATCCTTCCTCCTGTACTTATGGTAGATCGCGCAAGAATTTATAACGAGAACGGAAAAGGGAGCTGGGTAAATCTGAATAATATAGGCAAACATTCAGTTAACATTCTTATATCAGGATCTATCAGCCCTGAGGGAATAATCAAAGGAGAAAAAACAGCTTCCTACACAGGAGAACAAGCTGCAGGTTTCCGAAATGCATTTCATGCAGCCAAAGACAGTGTCGCTTTTATTGAAAAGACAGAATCTGAAGATGGTATTTCAATAAAAGAATGCTCCATTAAGGATATAAACAGTTTTTCTTCCCGTGTGCAAGAAAAACTATCATTTACTAAAGAAGCATCAGCCAATGCTGAATATATTTATCTTAATCCTATGATTTTCCCTCATTTAACTAAAAATCAATTTACAGCAGAAGATCGTAAACTTCCCATAGAATTCGATTATCCATATACATTTCAACTTGCTAGCATTTTAACTCTGCCAGAAGGATATCAAGTAGAAGAGATGCCGAAACCCGTTAAGATCAATCTAGAAAAAGAGGAATGTACCTGCATTTATAACGTTCAGTCTGTCAATAATCAAATCATGGTAAGATATACTTTCACCTTAAAAAAAATCCTTTATACAAAGGACGAATATACTACCTTACGTAAGTTTTGGGGCAGTATTGTTAACAAAAACAACGAACTAATTGTCTTGAAGAAAGTAGGACAACAAACATTAAACAAGAGCTAACATCTTTATTGAAATAAAGAAAAACGCTTTTACATTTTATAAAAACAACATGAATTTAAGTTTATATATAAATTTAATCTAAACAATTATTCTATGAAAAGAATCTTAACTCTATTTTTCATAGCATTACCTGCTATGCTCTTATCTGCCCAAGAATATAATTTCAAATACGGCAAAGTTACAAATAACGAGGTTACCATGAAGTCTTATCAAAAAGACACTACAGCTTCAGCTGTTACAATCTATAAGAACGCTGATATTAACTATGAGTACGGAGCCAAAGGTTTTGAGGTAGAATACTATTATGAGACAAAAATTAAAGTTCTAAAATCAGAAGGAACCGAATATGCGAATGTGACTATCCCTTTTTATGACAATGGAAAAAGCAATTCACCGAAAGAATATGTATCAAAGATAGAAGCGTATGCTTATAATATAGAGAATGGGAAAATCGTAAAAACAAAGATGGATAAAACCTATATCTTTGAAGAGAAAGTCAATGACAACTGGAAGCAAATTAAGTTTTCCATACCATCAGTTAAAGCCGGGACTGTAATTGAATACAAATACAAACTATCATCCGAGATTTATTATCAGCTTTCCGATATGGTTATACAGCAAAGTATACCAGTAATTTATGCAAATTATGAAGTTCGTATCCCTGAATATTATAAATTTAATATCGAAACCAGAAGCACCGAACCATTAAAAACAAAAGAAAACACAGCTAACCAAGGTTTTACTGTTAAAGATGACGAAGGTCATTTCCAACAAGTGACTTGTACTTGCAGACAACTGACTTTTTCCGTAAATGACCTACCTGCATTAAAGGACGAGCCCAATGTGTGGTGCACTGATGACTTCCGCGCTCAGGTAAGTTTTGAATTACAAGGTATACAATTCCCCAATTCATTGTATAAACCTTACACTACTACCTGGGAAGATATTGATAAATTACTAAAAGATGATGAAGATTTTGGTGGTACACTTAAATTAAGAAATCCATATAAAGAAGAAATGCACGCCATTAATTTGTCGAACCTCACTGCACAAGAAAAGATCCGAACCATTTTCAAGTTTCTAAAGACCAAAATCACATGGAATGACAAGTATGGTTTTAATGGAGAAAATGTTAAAAAAGCGATCAAGAACGGAACAGGAAGCAATGCAGATATTAATTTTGTGCTTATTAGTATGTTAAAGGATGCAGGCATAGATGCATTTCCTGTAATGATGAGCAAAAGAGACCTGGGAAGGCTTCCTTACACATATCCTAGTATAAACAAATTAAATACATTTGTTGTAGGAATCCACGACACTGACAGTACGACTGTTTATTTAGATGGTTCTGTAAAAAATGGCGATATAAATATACTGCCACCCGTTCTTATGGTAGATAGGGCAAGAACATTCCATACAAAAGAAGCCGGAACATGGGTAGATCTAACCAATATTGGCAGACATTCAGTTAATACACTTATTTCAGGATCTATCAGTCCTGAGGGAGTAATAAAAGGCGAAAGAATGATTTCGTATATTGGAGAACAAGCTGCAAGTTTCAGATCTGCATTCAAGGCTGCAAAAGATAGTACTTCTTTTATAGAAAAGACAGAAACTGAAGATGGAATTTCAATAAAGGAATGCTCCTTTAAGGATATAAACAGTCTTTCGCCCAGCGTACAGGAAAGGGTGTCTTTCACTAAAGAGACAACATCAAATGATGAGCATATATATCTTAATCCAATGGTTTTTCCTCATTTAACAAAAAACCAGTTTATTAAAGAAGAACGAAAGTTCCCTATCGAGTTCAATTATCCATACACATATAAACTTACAAGTGTTTTAACTATTCCCGAAGGATATCAGGTGGAAGAAATGCCGAAACCAGTTAAGATTAATCTAGAAAATGAGGGATGTACCTGCATTTATAGTACAAAATTTGAGAACAATCAAATTTCTGTGAGATATATCTTCTCTTTAAAAAGAATTCTTTACACAAAAGAAGAATACAGTTCTTTACGCCAGCTGTGGGGTACTATAGTAGACAAGAACAATGAATTAATTGTTTTAAAGAAAGCCACACACCAACCGGCAAACACAGCACAAAAATAAAAATATAATATTAAACAGAAAAGATTATACCATGTATAGCAAGAGAATAAGTGCTGTTTTAGGTTCTATTTTAATATGCGGAGCCTTAAACGCACAAGAAAAACTGACATTATCCGAAATCCCGGATTCCCTTAAACAAAATGCTTATTCTGTTGTGAGGCTAGACGATCAGGAATTCACTTACAAATCAATTGTTAGCGGCGAGCAAAAATCTACAACGATAACCACCATTCTTGAAAGCAAAGGTAATGATGAAGCCAATTTCATTTGTTCTTGCGACCAGTTTGAAGAATTGCGCAACTTTCGAGGTGGTATATATGATGCTAACGGCAATCTTATCCGTAAAATAAAACAGTCGGATTTGAAGTCCACAGAATATACTTCCGATCTTGCATCAGATCAAAAGAGATACTATTATGACTGTGATGCTGTAGCTTACCCTTTTACAGTAAAGTATGAATGGGAGATAAAGTACAAGAACGGATTAATAGGGCTCCCTACTTTCGCACCTCAAAGCAGCTACAACCAATCTGTAGAAAAAGCTGTTTATCATTTCTATGCGCCTGATAATGTTGATTTTTTATACAAAGTGCTCAACATAAAAATTGCACCAGAAATAAAGAAAGGTAAAGAGGGTATTTATAAAGAATGGATGCTCACAAACCTTAAGGCTATAGAAGATGAGCCATACACAGAATCAATAGCCACATTGATCCCTTTGCTTTATATCGTTCCCAAGGACTTCATTTTCGACAATACACATGGTGATTTGAGCAGCTGGAAGACTTATGGGAACTGGCAGTATGGATTATTAAAAGACCGTGATATACTCTCAGATGAAACAAAAAAGAAGCTTATAGAATTAACCAAAGATTGCAAATCCGACCATGAAAAAGTCAAGGTCCTGTATGATTATCTAGCAAAAACGACCAGATATGTAAGTATCCAGTTAGGTATTGGAGGGTTTCAGCCCATGCCTGCAGAAGAAGTTGTAAAAACAGGATTTGCTGACTGTAAAGGTTTATCAAACTATATGCGGGCTATGCTCAAAGAATTAGGAATATCCTCTACATATACAGTAATCAGTACAGAAAGAAGCAGGTTATTTAAAGATTATGCAAGTGCAAATCAAATGAATCATGTAATTCTTCAGGTGCCTTTGAAAGATGAAATTCTTTGGCTGGAATGCACAAATCCAGAACTTCCCTTTGGTTTCGTTCACAGCAGCATTGCCGGACACGACGCTATTCTTATTAAAGAGACAGGAGGTGAATTATATAGGTTACCTACTTACAAAGACTCACTGAACACAGAGAGTCATAATGCAATTATCACTTTAACAGATCAGGGAAGTGCAACAGCTAGTGTTACACGTTCCAGTCACTTATTTCAATACGAAAGTATGTTTGGGTTTACAAAGATGAGCCCCACCAAACAGATTGACTATCTGCGTGAAGATGTACAATTACCACAAGCAAGAGTCAACAGTATTACTTACAAGGAAGAAAAATCTGCAAAACCGTCCATTACATTGAATTACAAAGTGGATTGTGAAAAGTATGGTAGTAAAACAGGCAACAGACTCTTTATTCCAATAAATGTTTTTCGACAGGGACCAAAGAAACTAGCAAATAAGAAACGGATTCACCCTATACACATCGGTTATGGATATATGGATAGTGACACCATCACCCTTGAGATTCCCAAAAATTACACAGTAGAATCTTTACCCAAGCTTCTGGAAATAAACAAGAAATTCGGTAAGTTCAATGCAACAATCGGCCTGAATGGGAATAAAATACTTATCACCAACCAACTATTTCTCCGTTCTGGCGAATATGCCATAAAAGAATATTCCGAATTTTCTGAATTCTGCAAAGAAGTATCCAACGCTTATGCAAGTAAGATTATTTTAAAGAAAAGCATGGAATAAGAACTTAAACTGAAATTGCAAACAAACTGATAGAATTACTCTAATAGAAATCCAAGTAGTCTATATAAAAGAAGAAAAATGATTTGTATAGAAGAGTGTATGATGTTTTGTACAGAAGGTTAAGCTCTTTTGTACAAAACATTTTTATTATTAGATCGTTTTTTATACTCATTCTAAAAAAATAGGCAAATGATTAATGTAACGACAAACGTTTTTTGTACCTTTACAAAATGAAACATTCTGTTTCATAATGCCTGATATGGCCCCCGCCTCCATGCGAGGCACTGCGAAAAGAAAAAGAAAAAATAAAATATATAATGAGTCACAAATGGAATTATCAACCTCCTACACATGAACAGAAAGAACTTAGCCAAAGTTTAGCCGATGAATTGGGGATAAACCCTATTCTAGGAAAACTTCTTGTACAAAGAGGAATTGAGACTGCCGCAGAGGCCAGAAAATTCTTCCGCCCACAACTACAGGACCTACATGACCCTTTTCTAATGAAAGACATGGGTCTGGCAGTTGAACGACTTAACCAGTCTATGGGACGGAAAGAACGTATAATGATTTATGGAGATTATGATGTGGACGGTACAACAGCTGTTGCGCTAGTCTATAAGTTTATACAACAATTCTATTCAAACATTGATTATTACATCCCCGACCGCTACAGCGAAGGTTATGGCGTTTCTGTTCAGGGAATTAACTATGCTGCAAAAACAGGCGTTCGCCTTATCATTGTTTTGGATTGTGGAATAAAAGCTATCGAGGAAGTTACGTATGCCAAAGAAAAAGGCATTGATTTCATTATTTGCGATCATCATGTGCCAGATGATGTTCTTCCGCCCGCTGTTGCCATTCTGAATGCCAAGAGGAAAGATAATACTTATCCGTACACTCACCTGTCTGGTTGCGGGGTTGGTTTTAAGTTTATGCAGGCATTTGCCATCAACAATGGAATAGATTTTCATCAGCTGACACCACTGCTCGATCTGGTAGCCGTAAGCATTGCTTCTGATATTGTACCTATCATGGGAGAAAACCGTATTCTTGCTTACCATGGATTAAAGCAACTGAATGCAAACCCAAGTATTGGACTGAAAGCAATCACTGATATTTGCGGATTAAACGATAAAGAAATCACGATGAGTGATATCGTTTTCAAGATAGGTCCACGCATCAATGCCTCAGGAAGAATCCAGAATGGCAAAGAGGCTGTTGATTTATTGATAGAGAAAGATTATTCCTTAGCATTGGAGAAAAGTAATCAGATCAACCAGTATAACGAAACCCGTAAAGATCTGGATAAAAGTATGACCGAAGAAGCCAACAATATTGTTGACAGTCTGGAAGGTTTAGCAGATCGCCGTTCCATTGTGATTTATAATGAGGAGTGGCACAAAGGAGTTATCGGTATTGTAGCTTCAAGATTAACTGAAATCTATTACCGCCCAGCAGTTGTATTAACACGCACTGAGAATCTTGCTACAGGCTCTGCTCGTTCTGTTTCCGGATTTGATGTATATAAAGCCATTGAGAATTGCCGCGATTTGCTTGAGAATTTTGGAGGACATACTTATGCTGCAGGGCTTTCAATGAAAATTGAGAACGTGGAGAAATTCACTAAACGATTTGAAGAGTTCGTCTCCAGCCATATTTTACCTGAACAAAGAAGTGCAGTAATTGATATTGATTCGGAAATTGATTTTAAAGATATTACACCCCGATTCTTCTCTGAGTTAAAGAAGTTCAACCCTTTTGGGCCGGACAATCATAGACCTATATTCTGTACTTGTCATGTGTATGATTATGGGACCAGTAAAGTAGTAGGCAGAGAACAGGAGCACATTAAGCTTGAATTAGTGGACAATAAATCCAATAATGTAATGAACGGAATTGCTTTCGGACAAAGTTCACATGTGCGTTACATCAAAACCAAGCGTTCATTTGATATCTGTTACAGCATTGAAGAAAACACCCATAAGCATGGAGAAATTCAGCTTATAATTGAAGACATAAAGCCTACAGAATAAATATGCCGGCAAATTACCGCGACATACTAAAGCAATACTGGGGATATTCTGATTTCCGGGATCTGCAGGAAGATATTATCAACAGCATTGGTGAAGGAAAAGACACGCTGGGACTAATGCCTACCGGTGGCGGTAAATCTATTACGTTCCAGGTGCCGGCTCTTGCCAAGGAAGGGATATGTGTTGTTGTTACCCCGCTTATTGCCCTGATGAAAGATCAGGTACAAAATCTGAGAAGCCGGGGTATAAAAGCAGTAGCAGTCTATTCTGGAATGACACGGAAAGAGATACTTATCGCATTAGAGAACTGCATCTTTGGCGATTACAAGTTTCTTTATATTTCTCCAGAACGACTTGACACGGAAATATTCCAGCTAAAGTTGCGGAGTATGAAAGTCAATATGATTACTGTCGACGAGTCTCACTGTATTTCCCAATGGGGATATGACTTTCGTCCCGCATATCTTAAAATTGCCGACATACGGAATCTAGTTCCCGGCATTCCTGTACTGGCATTAACCGCAACAGCTACCCCTGGGGTAGTAAAAGATATTCAGGAAAGACTACACTTTGCAAAAGAGAATGTCTTTCGCATGAGTTTTGAGCGAAAAAATTTGGCCTACATAGTTCGCCAAACAGACAATAAGCAAGATGAACTTTTGCACATTCTCAGCAAAGTACCCGGCACAGCCATTGTATATGCACGAAGTCGTAAAAGAACAAAGGAAACAGCCGAGATTTTACGGAAAGCAGGCATCTCAGCTGATTTCTATCACGCCGGATTAAGTAACGAAACCAAAGACCTCCGCCAAAAGCAATGGCAAACAGGAGAATTCCGGGTTATCGTGGCCACCAATGCCTTTGGTATGGGTATTGATAAGGCAAACGTAAGACTGGTTGTCCATGTTGACCTGCCTGATTCACCAGAAGCCTACTTTCAGGAAGCAGGTAGGGCTGGTCGTGACGGAGAAAAGGCCTATGCAGTAATTCTATATTCCAAATCTGATAAGACTACACTTAACAAGCGTATATCAGATACATTCCCCGAAAAAGAGTACATCAAGCAAATCTATGAACACCTGAACTTCTATTACCAGATGGCCATGGGTGATGGACTGGGAAGAATGTACGACTTTAGTCTGGAACAATTCTGCCGTAATTTTAAGCATTTCCCTGTACCAGCAGACGGTGCACTGAAAATCCTTTCACAAGCAGGATATATAGAATATACAGATGAACAGGATAATGCTTCACGACTCATTTTCACCGTTGGTCGTGATGAACTGTATAAATTCAAAGAAATGGGTCCTGAAGTAGAAACTCTTATTCAGGCTCTACTTCGCTCCTATACAGGTATTTTTACTGATTATGCCTATATACATGAAAACTCACTGGCTACAAGGCTCAATCTCACACAGCAAAAAGTTTATGAAATACTGATCTTTTTAACCAAGCGAAGAATCATCGACTACATACCTCGTAAAAAAACACCTTATATAATATATACACGAGAACGGGTAGAACTTCGCCATCTTCATATTCCAAAGGAAGTTTATGAGGAAAGAAAAGAAAGATATGTAAAACGCATCAATGCGATGATAGAGTACGTTAATGCAGATAATGCCTGTCGCAGTCGTATGCTGCTCCGCTACTTCGGAGAAAAGAACGATCACAACTGCGGTCAATGCGATATCTGCCTGCAAAAGAATGAAAGTGGCTTACGACAGTCCGAATTTGACAAACTTACTTCTCAAATATTTGCAACACTGGAAGATAAAAGTATGACTCCGGCTGAGATTGTACGCAAATTAAACATTGAGCCCGACAAAGTAAGTATTGTTATTCAATATTTATTAGACGAAGGGAGATTAAATATCAAAGATGGAATGATAAATAATTCAACAAATTGATTACTTTTGTACCTCCTTAAAAAAACGAACAATAAATTATATGGCAAACTTTTTTAAAACATTCTTCACTGGAGACTCTGTAGAACCTGAAAATGAGAAAGCTAAAGCAGAGAAAAAGAACTTCGAGCTATTCAAATATGATGGAATGAGAGCCGAACGCATCGGTAATATTGATTACGCTATCAAATGTTATACAGAAGCATTAGCCATCCAGGACGATTTTGAAACACTGAGCTATCTGGCAAAGGCATATATTAATCAAAGTGAATTAGGTGAAGCAAGAAAAACGTTGCACCGAATGATAGATATTGACCCAAATGTGGCATCCACATACCTCACTTTGGCTAATATTAATTATACCACAGAACATTATCAGATAACTATTGAAAACTGTCTGGATGTATTGCGCATCAATAATGAAGACACAGATGCTTATTTACTTCTTGCAAAAGGAAACCATGCATTGAATGATGATATAAATGCAATTATCAATCTGACTGAAGCAATAAAAATAAAGAATGATTTCACAGAAGCTTATCTTATGCGTGCCGAAGTACTGGAAGGTATTAATGAGCATGAAAGCGCAATGGAAGATATTGAAAAAGTCATTGAACTAAACGCCGAAGAAGAAGCAGCTTATTTGGTTCGTGGAAAAATAAAGGAGCACACTTCTACTGAAGAAGCTACTGCAGATTATAAACATGTAATTGAGCTTAATCCATTCAATGAGCAAGCCTACCTGTATTTAGGACAGCTACTAATTTCTGCAAAGAAGTACGATGAAGCTATTGAGAACTTTGATGAAGCCATAGAACTAAAAGAAGACTTCAGTAAAGCATACCATGAACGCGGACGCGCCAAGTTCCTTAATGATGACAAAGAAGGTTCTATGGAAGATATTAAGAAAGCAATGGAACTAAATCCAAAAGCAGAGAAAAGTCTGGAAGGCCAGTTCAACAACTTTACCGACATATATGCTGGAGCAAAATTATTCTAAAAATTACCATTTGAAACAAAAAGCTCTTTTTTATAAAAAAATTCATTATTATTGTTTGCTCTTTCAATAAAAGTCGTACATTTGCACTCGAATAATAACAAAAGACGAATATGAAGTCATTTACTTATACATTCTTTTTCTTTTATTACTTTTACTTTAGCCAGAAAGTAGAGCGGGAATTTGTATGTATCAGTTAGAACAATAAATGATTTAAACTAAAAATAAACAAAAATCCCGCTCCTTATTGGAGACGGGATTTTTTTATTATATATAATACTCTATTATGAAAAAGATAGCCATACAAGGAACAAAAGGTTCATACCATGATATAGCTGCTCATAAACTATTTCCAAACGAAGAAATAGAGTTAATCTGCTGCGGTCATTTTCAGGATGTATTTGCAGCGGTGAAAGCTGACAGTCAGACTATGGGACTGGTAGCAATAGAAAACACCATTGCCGGAAGTCTGTTACAAAACCATGAGTTGTTGCGTAAAAATCAGCTGCAGATCATAGGTGAATACAAACTGCGCATTTCACACAGTTTTGTCTGCCTGCCCGATGAAGACTGGGACGATATTGTAGAAGTAAACTCACACCCTATCGCTTTGATGCAATGCCAGGAGTTTCTCGACAGCCATCCAAACTTCAAAGTTGTAGAGGCAGAAGATACTGCAAAAAGCGCGGAAATAATCCGGAAAGAGAACCTGAAAGGACATGCCGCCATCTGCTCCAAAGCCGCAGCCCAACTATACGGAATGAAAATCTTGCAGGAAGGCATTGAGACAAACAAGCATAACTTCACCCGGTTCCTTTTAGTAGCCGATCCCTGGTTGGCTGACGATTTCAGAAAAGACCTGAACATAAATAAGTCAAATATTGTTTTCTCATTACAACACACTGAAGGAAGTCTTTCTCAGGTTCTTTCCATTCTTTCCTTTTATAACATCAATCTTACAAAAATACAATCATTGCCTATAATAGGCCGGGAATGGGAATATCTGTTTTACGTAGATCTTACATTTAATGATTACTTAAGATACAGACAAGCAATTGATGCAATCACTCCATTAACCAAAGAACTAAGAACTTTAGGAGAATATGAAGAAGGAAAATCAAGTAGCATATAATATCGCTCCAGCCTCAAGGTTGAACAGCGTGAGCGAATACTACTTCTCTAAAAAGCTGAAAGAGGTAGCAAAAATGAATGCTGAAGGAAAAAACGTTATTAGTTTAGGAATCGGCAGTCCCGATCTTCCTCCTTCACAAGTAACATTGCAAACCATGTGTGAACAAACAATGCGTAGTGATGTACACGGCTATCAGCCTTATGTGGGAATACCCGAACTTCGCAAAGGATTCTCTGACTGGTACAAGCAATGGTATAACGTTGATTTGGATCCCAATACTGAAATACAGCCTTTAATTGGTTCAAAAGAAGGAATACTTCATGTAACCCTTGCTTTTGTAAACCCAGGAGAAGAAGTACTGGTGCCCAATCCGGGATACCCAACCTATACATCACTAAGCACATTGCTCGGTGCAAAGGTTGTTCCTTATGATTTGAAAGAAGAAAACGGATGGATACCCAACTTTGAAGAGCTGGAAAAGATGGATCTCAGCAATGTGAAGCTGATGTGGACAAATTATCCTCATATGCCTACAGGTACTAGAGCTTCAATGGAATTATATGAGCAACTAGTCTCTTTTGCACGCAAACATAACATTGTGATTGTTAACGATAATCCATATAGCTTTATCCTCAATGATCATCCTTTAAGTATACTAAGTGTTCCGGGAGCAAAAGAATGCTGTATAGAGTTCAACTCCATGAGTAAGAGCCACAACATGCCGGGCTGGCGTGTGGGAATGCTTGCTTCCAATGCACAGTTTATACAGTGGGTGTTGAAAGTAAAAAGCAATATCGACTCGGGAATGTTCCGTCCTTTGCAGATGGCAGCAGCCAAAGCACTGACTTGTGACGAGTCATGGTATACTGAAATAAACAGCGTTTACCGTGAAAGAAGAGGACTGGCAGGAGAAATAATGCATGCTTTAGGCTGCACCTATGACAAAAATCAGGTAGGCATGTTCCTTTGGGGAAAAGTGCCCGATTCTTGTGAAAATGTGGAAACACTTACAGACAAGGTTCTTTATGAAGCCAATGTCTTTATCACACCGGGATTCATTTTTGGAAGTAACGGAGCCCGATACATTCGCCTTTCTCTTTGTTGTAATAAAGAGATGCTGGCAAAAGCATTGGAAAGAATCAAAAATATAAGCAAATAAAAAATAAATAAAAATATTCAAGATGGAATTAGAATCAATTTTATTACCTGGTGTGGAAGCTAAACGACCAATCGTTATTGCAGGTCCATGTAGTGCAGAGACAGAAGAACAGGTTATGGAAACAGCTAAGCAATTAGCAAGTAAAGGAATCAAAATCTTCCGTGCCGGAATCTGGAAACCACGTACCAAACCAGGAGGCTTTGAGGGTGTAGGTGTAGAAGGACTTTCCTGGTTACAAAGAGTAAAAAAAGAAACCGGAATGTACGTTTCTACAGAAGTAGCAACAGCTAAACATGTGGAAGAAGCATTAAAACATAACATTGACATTCTATGGATCGGAGCCCGCACTTCGGCTAATCCTTTTGCCGTACAGGAAATTGCAGATGCACTACAAGGCGTAGATATTCCTGTTTTAGTTAAAAACCCTGTAAATCCTGATCTCGAATTATGGATTGGTGCCCTGGAACGCCTTCACAACGCAGGATTAAGACGTCTGGGAGTAATTCACAGAGGATTCAGCACATACGATAAAAAGATATACCGTAACCTTCCTCAATGGCATATTCCAATAGAATTACGTCGCCGTATTCCTAATCTTCCTATATTCTGTGATCCTAGCCACATTGGTGGAAAGCGTGAACTGATTGCTTCATTAAGCCAGCAGGCAATGGACCTTAACTTTGACGGACTTATCATTGAATCACATTGCAATCCGGATGTTGCTTTAAGTGATGCCTCCCAACAAGTAACGCCAGACATATTGGATTACATCCTCAACATGCTGGTTATCAGAACTGAGACGCAAACCACTGAGAATCTTGCAGAGCTCAGAAGACAGATAGACGAATGTGACAATTCATTGATTGAGA
Source organism: uncultured Bacteroides sp. (assembly GCF_963678845.1). Classification (NCBI taxonomy): domain Bacteria; kingdom Pseudomonadati; phylum Bacteroidota; class Bacteroidia; order Bacteroidales; family Bacteroidaceae; genus Bacteroides; species uncultured Bacteroides sp. The sequence goes on along the minus strand of NZ_OY787466.1, from coordinate 201,668 downwards.
TTCTGGCAAAAAGAATGAGAATCAGCCGTGAAATCGGTACATTCAAGAAAGAGCACAACATGACCGTTCTTCAATCCGGCCGCTATGATGAAATCATCTCTAAACGAGGAGCACAAGGTAAAGAATTTGGTATGGATAGTGAGTTTATGAAGACTGTATTCGAAGCAATTCATGAAGAATCTGTTCGTCAACAAATGGAAATACTAAACAAATAAACATCAGTCATGAGAATTCTAATTCTGGGAGCCGGTAAAATGGGCTCTTTTTTTACAGATGTATTAAGTTTCCAGCACGAAACAGCTGTGTTTGATGTTAATCCGCAACAGCTCCGCTTTGTGTACAACACCTATCGATTCACCACACTGGAAGAGATCAAAGAGTTCGAGCCGGAACTGGTTATCAATGCAGTTACCATTAAATACACCCTCGAAGCTTTCAGACAAGTTATACCTGTATTGCCCAAAGATTGTATTTTAAGTGACATCACCAGTGTAAAAACCGGATTAAGAAAGTTCTATCAGGAAAGCGGCTTTCGCTATGTATCCACACATCCCATGTTTGGCCCCACATTCGCCAGCCTCAGCAACCTTTCCAGTGAAAGCGCCATCATTATTTCGGAAAGCGACCATTTGGGAAAAGTCTTTTTCAAAGATATGTACAGCACACTTGGTCTGAACATCTTTGAATATAGCTTTGATGAACACGATGATACGGTAGCTTATTCACTGTCTATCCCGTTTGTTTCTACCTTTGTATTTGCAGCTGTAATGAAACATCAGGAAGCTCCGGGCACCACCTTCAAGAAACACATGGCCATTGCCAAAGGCTTAATGAGTGAAGACGACTATCTGCTTCAGGAGATTCTTTTCAACCCTCGTACTCCGGCACAAGTGGAAAATATTCGCAGAGAGCTGAAAGAGATTCTGGAAATTATCACTGCAAAAGATGCAGACCGATTAAAGAAATACCTTACAAAAATTCGAAAGAACATACAATAACCAGTATTGAGTCTGTTTATTATCAGACTTATGTATCGATCGGATAAACTAGCGTGATGCGAGTATTTACAAATACTTGAATCGCGCTAGTTTTATTTTTGTTAAAACTATCTCTATTAATTTTTTACCTTTTTAATCTAAATTTTGAGCATTCTTTCTTTAGAATAATTATAAATAGATATCTTTGCAGCAAAGGCAGATTATAACTTCTTTTAAATTTCAGGACTTATAAGGCAATTATATGCAGAAACTACAAAAATTCTCAGAGAATGAAAAAATGAGTGACTTAATCATTGAAAATCATTCATTATTATTGGTAATCAGCCGTTTCGGTTTATCATTGGGATTTGGAGATAAAACCGTGAAAGAAGTATGCGAAACAAGTGGCATTGACTGTACTACCTTTTTAGTTGTGGTGAATTTTCTGTCGGAAGATAATTTTGAGATAGATAATGTATATGACAATATTTCTATTGAAGCAATTATCGATTATCTGAAAAATGCTCACACTTACTTCCTGGATTTTAAACTGCCAGCCATACGGACTAAACTACTTCAGGCTGTTAATACTGGAGAACAAAGCATTCCATATAGCATTCTTTTTACAAAATTCTTCGATGAATATGTTGCCGAAGTGCAAAAACATATGAACTACGAAGATAATGTGGTTTTCCCATACGTATTGCAACTTAAAAAAGGACAAAAAAACAAGAAATACAGTATTTCTATTTTTCAACAACGGCATAACGATATCGATTCAAAGCTCGAAGAGCTAAAAAACATCCTTATTAAATACTATCCTGCCAAGGGAAATAACCATTTACTTACTGAAGTATTATTTGATATCCTGTCATGTGAGATTGATCTTGCCTCACACAACCGGGTAGAAGATTATTTATTTGTGCCATCTATTGAGGCCATTGAACGAAAAATAAAGCAGTAAGATGAACAAAGAATTGCTAAAAATAGCTATTGCAGAACCTTCGGTTATAATTCGTAGCGGCATCACCGTCGTTTTAAAACGAATTCCAGGATTTCGTATTCAGCCGGTTGAAATAACTTCTATCAATACGCTTAATAGTTACCTGCACCTTCACAAACCCGATATCTTAATTATTAATCCGGCATTTTGGGGGAATTTAGACATTACAAAATTAAAGGAAGAAACCGAAAATCCGAAACTAATCTGTTTAGCCCTATTAAGTTCAGTCATTGATCTTAACTTATTGCGTTCTTACAATGACACGATTAGTCTTTATGATAATGTGGATCAATTAAAAGAGAAACTTGATAAGTTGTTCGATTCTTTAGAAGAACTTTCTGATGAGACAAACAGTTTAAGTCAGCGCGAAAAAGAAATCATCTCATGTGTTGTAAAAGGGCTTACAAACAAAGAAATCGCACAAGAATTATTCCTCTCAACACATACAGTTATTTCACATAGAAGAAATATAACCCGTAAACTCGAAATTCACAGTACTGCGGGTCTAACTATCTATGCTATAGTCAATAAACTAGTTGAACTCGATGAAATTAAAAAGAACATTAGCCTTTAAAATTTAAGTATAAAATAGAGCTTCGCTAATCGCAATATTCAGACTTCTTTAAAACAAATTCAGCCCTTTTGCAATCCGGCATGCTTCAATAGAGTTACCCACATGAAGCTTCTCTAATATATTCTGTCTATGCCTATTTACAGTATTTATACTTATGGATAAATCGGAAGCTATTTCCTTGCTTATTTTGCCCTTATCAATTAACTGCAAAATTTCTTTTTCTCTGTCAGACAATATATTATTGGTAGTTTGATTACTAGATTCAAGAATGCGCCCATTGGCTGAGTTGATAATAATATTCCTAGAAAAAGAGTCTGTCGATAAATTGTAAAGACATAAGGCCAGCCAGATACTACCGTTTGATTGACTGGCTATATAAAACATTCTATGCAGAACCTTAACATATATACCAGAGTCATCACACATTCGTATATGGCTGGCAATATGATAATCCGAACGTTCCTTCGCTGGTACACTCTTCAAGAAATTAAAGAAACGAAGTTCATGAAGATGTTTTTCCAATAAATCATCCGGGTGAATGCGACTAAAGATCTCTTCTTCCCATATAGAATGAATAACTTTCGTAGTACTTCGTTTAGCCAGGCCTAATCTTTCTGCAACTCCTCCATAAAATACATAACTTGTATTTGTTTTCATATCGCTTAATACAGCTATTGAATTTTCTATCTGCGCATAACTTGAAGCTATTTGTCTATATTCATTTAGCTGGGGAGATAAATCTTGTCCTTTTGTGAATTTTTGTTTCAGCAATTCATCATTCAACTTGTGTATAACATCCATAAATAGTAGATAAAAGAATGGTTATTAATCAGTATTGCCTTTTTATATACAAGCACTTACCTTTGCAAAGGTAATTAAAACACATGGTTATTTTATTCTAGCCGAACTAAATATGAAAACAAAGAAAAAAACTATTTCAACATTATTTGCATTACTTATAATGCAAATGCTATCTGCTCAGACATTAGAAAAAATGCAATGGTTCAATGAACCGGAACAGTGGGATATTAAAGATAAAGCAGTTTCAATGTATATCACTCCGCAAAGCGATTATTGGCGTATCTCGCATTATGGGTTTACGGTTGATGATGCCCCTTTCTATTATTCAACATACGGCGGCGAATTCGAAGCTAAAGTTAAGATTACAGGTGAGTATAAAGCTCGTTTCGACCAAGCAGGATTAATGCTCCGCATTGACTCTGAAAATTATATCAAAGCAGGTATTGAGTTCGTAGATGGAAAATTCAACCTGAGCACTGTAGTTACTCATAAAACAAGCGACTGGAGTGTTATTACAATAGACAAGCCTATTCCTTATATTTGGATTAAAGCCATCAGACGACTAGATGCTGTTGAAATATTCTATTCATTTGATGACAAGAATTACACAATGATGCGGAATGCATGGCTAAAAGATAACACTCCTGTTATGGTTGGAATCATGGCTGCCTGTCCTGACGGTAAAGGATTTAATGTAAAATTCGAGCATTTCAAAGTGAAACATTTACCTGATATGCGCAGATTGGAATGGTTGAAGAAGAATGCGGAATAATGGTTTTCAATAATGTTTCAACATGGGCTATCTAGAAAGTCAGATAGTCCATGTTTTCTATTTACATATTTATAAGGAAAACTTATAAATATATATGGGTCATTTGTATTACTTAATAGTAAATCAAATTCTCAAAAAAAATGATTCTTTACAATAACAACAGTGATCAATTTTCCAAAAAAGAAAAATCAACATGTACATTTAAGAATTCATTTTTATAACACAATAGACTTCAAACAAGATTCAAAATAAATCACATATCGTTTAACTTTTAGCGATATTAATATCTTTTTGACAACTTAATATCATATTTTCAACAACACATCAAGATTACCCTAAATTAAAGCATCTAAAACAAAAACAACAATTTAAATACAAAAAAGGAAACACTTTTACATTCCTATTTTTTAAAATTAAACAAACTTTTAATATCTTTGCAAAAAGTTGAAGTAAAGTAAGTGTAATTATAAAATTTAGCTATACGAGTGAATTTATGAAAAGAAAATTAATGCTGCTATTGACATGCCTTTTTGTAGGAATTTGTCTAGTAACCGCCCAAAATCAGAAAGTAACAGGAGTTATTATTTGGGAAGATGATGGGCAACCTGTTGTTGGAGCGTCCATTTTAGTGAAGGGCACATCTGTTGGAACTATCAGTGATATTGACGGTAATTTTACGCTGTTTAATGTTCCAGGTCCGGCAAAATCTTTAGTCGTTTCATTTATTGGAATGAAATCAGTAGAAGTTGCAGTCAAACCAACTGTGAAAGTTATTCTTGCATCTGATGCTCAAGTTGTTGATAAAGTAGTTGTAACGGCTTTAGGTATTTCTCGACAGAAGAGAACTTTGGGATATGCTGTTTCTGAGATCTCTGGAGATGAAATGTTGAAGGCTCGTGGTGGTGTGAGTAACCCAGTTAACTCATTGCAAGGTAAGATTGCCGGATTACAGATTCAAAGTGGATCTGGTTCTATGGGTGGATCTTCTAAAATACTCATTCGTGGTGTAAAATCAATCTCTGGAAATAACCAGCCATTATTCGTAATTGATGGTGTACCGATTGAAGGTACAGACTATAATAGTACAAATACTCAAACTGGTGCCGGTGGTTATGACTATGGCAACCTGGTTCAGGATATAAACCCAGACGATATTGAAAATATCTCCGTATTGAAAGGCCCTAATGCTTCAGCTCTTTATGGTTCTCGTGGTACAAACGGTGTTGTGATGATTACTACAAAGAAAGGAAAAAAAGGAGATGGATATGGTGTTACATTCAACTCTTCTGTTGGTTTAGAAATTGTGAATAAATTACCGAAGATGCAAAAGCTATATGGCGGTGGTTATTATGGATTCAAAAACATAGCTATCAACGGAAAAAATTATTTGTATCCGGATATGGCTACTGATGCAAGTTGGGGTGATAAATACGAAGGTCAGGAATTCGTTTCATGGCTTGATTTAGCAAAATGGGAAGATGGTGGAAAAGTTGGAAATCCAACAACTTCCAAATGGAATACTCCTAAACATGATATCGATGATTTCTTTGAAACTGGTGTATCGTTTACTAATAACATTGCTGTAAGTCAGGCTACAGATAGAGCGAATGTACGTATATCATATACAAATTCAGATCTTACTGGTTATATGCCTAACAGCTCTTTAACAAAGAATATTTTTAATGTCTCAGCTTCTACTGTAAGTGCAGATAAACGTTTGGAAGTATTCACTAACGTAACTTACTTTAATTCAAGAGCAAAAGGACGTCCAGAAACCGGAAACAGTGATAACAATGTTATGAAGCAATTCATTCAATGGGGACACCGTGAACTTGATATGAAAGAATTGAAGAGTATGTATATAAACTCAATCGGACATCAGGTAAACTGGAACCGTGCAGGATGGGATGACCCAACTCCTGCGTATAGCAATAACCCATATTGGTCACGTTATATGAATTATGAAAATGATTCACGTAACCGTATTTATGGTAATGTTGGATTGAGCTACAAAATTCTGGATAACTTAAAGTTCCAGTATAAAGCAAATGTTGATTTCTTTGTTGATAAACAATATGAGCGTAATGCTGTTTATTCTCTCGAGCTATCTCGTTACTCTGAAATATCTCGTCAACAAGTTGAAACAAACCATGAATTTATGTTGTCATACAATTCTTGTTTTAAGAGCGATTTCTCATTTGATGCCAACGTTGGTTCAAACTTTATGAACCGCAGGTATGAGTATCTATTCGGTGAAACAGATGGTGGATTAGCAATTCCTTTGTTCTATAACTTAAAGAATTCTGTTAAACCTGCAAGATCTGAGAACTATTTAGGTAAGAAATCTATTAGTTCTGTATTTGCAAATGCAACATTTGGATATAAGAGTACTTATTATTTAGATATGTCTTTACGTAATGACTGGTCATCAATATTACCAAGCGTCAACAACTCTTACATGCAACCATCAGTTACTGGTAGTTTTGTGTTCTCTGAATTATTGAAGGATAAAACTCCATGGCTTAGTTTTGGTAAATTGGGGTTGAGCTATGCTCATACAGCTAATTCAGAAACTACCTCAATAAATAGTGATCTAAAACCAGAGTCTACAATTTCTTATGAAGCAGGTCTTGAAATGTCTTTTTTGAATAACCGTTTTGGCTTTGAAGCAACATTCTATTCAAGTGAAACAAAAAATCTGATTATTACTTTATCAACAACTGGAACATACGGATCGTATCATAAAGTTACAAACTCTGGGGTAATGAGTAATAAAGGTGTTGAGTTGTCACTTCATGGAACACCGGTGAAGACTTCTGACTTCTCTTGGGAATCATCACTGGTTTTGGCATCTAATAAAAACAAAGTTAAGAAATTAGTTGATGGAGTAGCATATTATCGCTTAGCTAGTGCTCCTTATAAAGTTGGAATTGGTGCTATCAAAGGAAAAGAATACGGGGTTATTTGGGGTACCGACTTTGTATATGATGATAAAGGAAATAAGGTAATCAATACAGATGGAACTTATGATTCTACTTCTGATAGGCAAAATCTTGGAAAAGTCTATCCAGACTTTACAGGTGGTTGGACTAATACATTCCGTTACAAGAATTTTGATTTAAGTGTGTTGTTTGATTTTTCTAAAGGTGGACATTATTTTTCTACTTCTTACATGTGGGGAATGTATTCTGGTATGCTTGAGGAAACAGCTGCTATAAATGAAAACGGAGTGAATATCCGTGAATCTATTGCTAATGGTGGTGGCGTATTATTGAAAGGAGTATTGGCTGACGGAACTGTAAATACTAAACGCATTGATGCAAGAACCTATGGTAATCAATATTCTACAGGACCGGCTGCACAAAATGTATTCAAATCTGATTATTTGAAATTGCGTGAAATAAACATTGGTTATACAATTCCTTTAAGTAAGTCTTATTTTATCAAATCATTCCGCATAGCAGCTTACGGTCGTAATCTTGCTGTTTGGGGACCAGATGTTAAGCACTTTGATCCGGAAGCAATAGTTACAAGCTCTGGCAATATTCAGGGATTAGAAGGTGGTGCTTTGCCTTCAGTTGCTAACTACGGTTTGAACTTTAGTTTGAAATTTTAATAGTAGTAGATTCTGAAAAAATACAATGAACTATCACTTAATAATCCTGTGATAAACAAAAGATATTAAGCTTATGTATATTGCAGGATTATTATTTTCATCTATTCGTAAATTTAATCAGCATTAAACAATACAATTAGAATATGCTGATTTCTTCCTCTGTTATTTCTTTAAACCGAGGAATCTCAACACCGTCTCTCACAACCTTCTCAAAAAATATTTTCTCAGGACGAACCCAGAAGCCCTTTTCACCGTACAAAGCCTGATAAACAACCATTCGTTCTAATGTCTCGCTATCTTTGGCAATAGTTATCATCTTATACAATCCTCCTTTGAAATGGAGAAAATATCTTTCTTTATCCATGATTTTACTTTTTACAAATGTATAGAATCTCTCTGTTATAAGCTATTTTTTAGATTATTTATTAACACATAATAATTAACAGAAGTATCACTCCAAGACCATATTTATCGTTCTTATATAAAAATGGCGGGATTCTAGTTCCTACAAACTAAAACTCCGCCATTTAATAAAATAGACTTTTTTCTCTCGAACTTAATTCTTACTTTACATCAAACCAAAGACGAGTTATAAGAAGATCGGGGCCCTGACGTTTTACTGCTTCAGCATAATTGTTCCCATTGAGTGATTGTTCTTTTGAAGGATAGAAGAAGCGCAAAGGCATTTTATCTTCTAAAACATTTGCCGGTCCAGCTTTTAATTCCGGATAATCTAAACGACGCCACTCGGTAAAGGCATCCAATCCTTGGCCATAGAAAGCAATCCACTTTTGAGTTCCAATAGATTTACGATAATTAGAACTATCATAATTAACGCCATTCTGCGATAAATAATTATAAATAACGGATGCATTTGTAATTCCAAATTGATTCAAAGACGCTTGAATAGCCTGTTTGTAATATGTTTCAGCATTGCCACTAATAAATCCACGGGCTGTAGCTTCTGCTAAATCAAACAAAGCTTCAGCATAGGTAAAAAATACCGCAGGTGAATGAGCTGCCAGGAAATAAGTACCCGGTCGGGATGTCTTAGCAAATCCTAGTGAATTAGCATCAGTTGTTGTTAAACCATTTGGTACTCCAACATAATCACCCACAGAAGTGTCCGATGGTAATTGAGCAAAGATAGGTAAACGTGGATCAGACAAAGACTTCAGTTTATCAACCATCACCTTCGAAACCCGATAATCGTCACGAGTATCGAAACTTGTAGCAAAAGGATTTTGTTGCGGAGAATCCGAATATATAAATTGAGCTATTTCACTATTTGATGTAAACACACCATCTTTTACTTCACTAGCAATCGATTTTGCAGTAGATTCATCTCTATCAGCCAATAATAAAGCAATACGTAAACGCAAAGAATTACCAAACCGCTTCCATTTAGCAAGATCACCATTATAAATAACATCACCTGAAATACCATCACCGGATGTATTTATAGCAGAAACGGCTGATTTCAATTCTTCATTTAATCCATTATAAATTGTTTCCTGAGTATCGTATTTTGGTAAAACACTTTTTCCTGCTTCTGTATAAGGAACATCACCGAATGAGTTGGTGAGTTCAAGGAACATCCATGAGCGGAAGATTTGTGCAACTGCCTTGTAGTTATCATTACTCTGGTCAGAAGTTATAATAGCATTCAGGTTAGTAATCAGAGTAGCATAGCCTTCGGTCCATAATGAAGTAAACGTACTATTTGTCACGTTATAGCAGTCAGTCTCAGTATATTGAATACTAGCCCAATGCTGAACAAAAAGCAAGCTTGTATTATAATTATTACTACTTCCCCAGTATAGATCTGCAGCATGTTTTTCACTAGCCGTAAGCAAATATGCAGGAAGCGGAGCTTCTGTTGCATTAGGATTCTTATTGATGTCAGTCAATTCATTATTACAAGCCGACAAAGTAAAGATTGTAAGGCCTAGAACTATTGTATATAATTTCTTTTTCATATTCTCATTGATTTAGAATTTAGCACTAATGTTGATACCAAATGTTCTTACAGTTGGCAATGAAAGAGATTCTACACCCTGTCCGTTACCTGTACCAAAAGAAGCTTCAGGATCAATATTTGGTACTTTTTTATGTATTGTCCACAAGTTACGTCCAACCAAAGAAACACTTGCATCCACCAATTTAATTTTGCTGGCAAATCCTTTCGGCAAACGATAGGTAAGAGACAGCTCTCTGAGTTTCACAAATTCAGAGCTATATACATAAGCCTCATTGATACTATAGAAAGACTTGTAATACTGATCTGCAGTAATAATCTGATTATTGGGAGTGCCATTGGCTGTTACACCTTTAAAGATGATACCGTTGTCAGAAATAGCCTCTCCACTCGGGCCAACTTTGCCAGCTATTGCGTTCTTAGAGTTATCGTTTCCCGGATAGTAGTAAGACAATCCACCAAATTCAGCTGCACGTCCAGGCAAAGTACTTGCTAAAACACCAGCATACTGTCCCCACATATTTGAGCCCGAATAGATAGAACCACCAAAACTTGCATCAATCAGGAAAGAGAGTGATATATTCTTATAGTTTAAAGTATTGGATATACCACCAGTCCAGTCGGGAGTAAACTTACCTAATGCACGTTGTGTAGGATCTGCTTTTGGAAGTCCTTTAGCATCAACAATAATATTGCCTGCACCGTCTCGTAAGAATGCTGTTCCAAACAATGTACCGTATGCTTGTCCCACAGAAGCTAAGACTTGTACTGTTGAGGAATATATTGTATAGCTCTTTATTCGTCCGGCATCGTCTAACTTAACAACTTTGTTGCGGTTTGAAGCATAGTTAATGTTGGTATCCCAGGAAAAGTCTTTTTTCTTAATTGGTGTAACACCCAATTGAATTTCAACACCCTTATTAGTAATCTTCCCCGCATTAAGCAATTGTGAAGTGTAACCACTGGCCGCTGTAGTTTCCAAATTCAGAATCTGATTCTTACTAACAGTGTTATAATAAGCAAAATCCAGATGCAAGCGATTATTGAAAAGACCGGCTTCAAAACCCAACTCCGTAGAAGAAGTAATTTCCGGTTTCAGATTACTGTTTTTACCCGATTGGGAAGATGTTAACTGAGGATTGCCATTAAAAGCAGACTCAGAAGTATATGTAGAGTACAATTGATACGGATCAGCATCATTTCCAACCTGTGACCATCCACCACGAAGTTTCAAATAACTAAGCGTACTACTTTTTAATGTAGGTAACCACTCGGTCACAAGTAAACTTAAATTAGCTGATGGATAGAAGTATGAATTCTTTCCGGCAGGTAAAGTTGATGACCAATCATTACGTCCGGTTACATTCAAATATGCAAAATTTTTATAGCCCAACTGAGCAGAAGCATATAGTCCATAATTGCGCAAACGTGAGAGTGTATTACTAGAGGTAAGCGCATCACGGGAATTAGCTAAAGTATAGAGATCAGCTACAGCCAGTCGGGGAGCTTTCTGATAATTATTCTCCAATGACTTATTACGGATGTTATAACCCACCAAAGCATCTAATGAAAAATCATCATTCAGATTTTTATTATAATGCAGTAAATACTCTGTATTATTTTCATTCAACGTATAAGCATCTTCCGCATAAGATCCGTAAGGAGTACCATTCGTTCCATATTTAATCTTATACTTACGGCGATCATTGTAATAATCGGTACCTGATCGGAATGAGAATGTCAATTCTTTAAGCAATTCATAGCTAAAGTGAACATCACCGATTATACGGTTACGCTGTTGAGAAGTGGTGTTATAATAGGCTCTCCAATAAGGATTGCTATAATAACTATTGTTCCAGTTACGACTATAATCCTGTTTCAATGAATTCATATCCACCTGACGGCCAAACCAGGTAAATTGTAACATTACTCCGGCAGCACGCTGACCGAAAGGACCGCCGGGTAAGCTAGGTGCATAAGTATCTATATAATTAGCAGTAGCTCCTACTGACAAACGAGAAGTAACCTTGTAGTTAGCATTAAATGTAATATTATTCTTGCGTGATTCACTGCCAGGTACAATACTGTTCTGTTTTTCATTATTGTATCCCAAACGGAAGTCAAACTTATCGTCCGAATTTGTTATAGAGATACCGTTATTCAGCGTATAACCAAGCTCAAAGAAATCGCGAACATTGTTAGGATGGGCTATCCAAGGAGTAGCCTGGCGAACACTATTCACTATAGGACTATCAAACTGAGGAATCAGTCTGCCATCCAAGCGTGGTCCCCAACTTTCGTCCACACCATCATTTACACCGCCACCTTTACCATCTACATAACTAAATTGTCCATCAGCTCCTTGTCCAAAAACATTTTGGTACTTAGGAAGTTCCAGTATAGTAGCAAATTGGGTAGAAGAATGAACATCAATGCCCAAACCTTTCTTACCTTTACCCGATTTCGTTTTAATTACAACTACACCATGTGCGGCACGTGATCCATAAAGAGCTGCAGCATTGGGTCCCTTTAAAATATTCATAGATTCTATATCTTCCGGATTCAAGTCGGCAATTGCATTTTTAAAATCACGCGAATTACCGCCAGCGTTCAGTTGCGAATTATCTATAGCAATTCCATCAATAATGAATAAAGGTTGATTCTCTCCAGCAATAGAAGTCTCACCTCGGATAATAATACGTGAAGATCCCATATCACCTTGTGAATTGGTAATCCTGACACCCGCAATTTTACCTTCCAGAGAGTTAACAATGTTACTCTCTTTTGCTTGAGTTAAGCTCTCATTTGAAACTTCCTGTGCTGAATATCCAAGAGATTTCTTTGCTCTTGAAATGCCCAGAGCAGTTACCACAACCTCATTTAATTGTGTGGCATTCTCATGAAGAACAATAGTCAGATCCTTCCTTAGTTCTTTAATTGTAACAATACCAGGATTATACCCAATGTAGTTAGCCTTTAATTTTACCGGCACTTTGGCAACTTTCAAACTAAACTCACCATTCTCATTCGTAACGGCATGGGAGCCTGACTCCCCCTCAATCCCAACAACTGCCCCAATCAGTGGAGTCTGTCCATCTGAATCCAGAACCTTTCCCCGAAGCAAATTCTGCGCATTTACCCCCAAAGTAATACCGCAAAACAGCCATGTAAAAAGTAGTAACAATCTTTTCATACTTAAATAATTATATTGTGTGAATGCAATGAAAAATTCTCTCTTAGCTGAATTTCAAATATGATAATCCCAGCTTTATTTTTTTGCAAAAGTAGGGATCATTCAAGAATCATAAAATCCCCCATTCACGGCATATTATATACCGTAAAAGGGGGATAAAATAAATTGTTACTAACTAAAAAAGGCTCAGGCACATTCTTTGTAATGTGCCTAAGCCTTTTATGATTTGCAATAAGGAACTGCCACATTCGAATCCCTATTTAGGATTATTGCTGTCCGGTAAAACTTTTTAGATCAAGAAAAATGAAGGGCCTAATTTATTCGTTTCTGCTAAAAAATCCTTTATAGACATGGGCAAAAGTATGAATTTTACCAGACAGCAATATTTTTAATTGTATTAGTTAAGAAATTAGCTACATATTTTCTACCATTTCGCATCTTTAGACAACAAAAAATCAATGAAATAATTTATGCCATACAGCCATTGAAAACCATGTAAGCCATTCTCAATAATACTTTCCACCTCATTTATTATCCTATAATAGGTCTCTTTTTTTTATTACAGCAATTGCTGGCATTGAGCGTGCAACATAAATGATGAGAGTAGGATTGTAGCTATTAAGAAAAAGTAGAGCTTGGCTTATCCTCATGTCTGATATGTTGATTAATATTTTAAACGTTCCAATTATAGCATTATTGTAATATTATAAATTGTCTAAAAAAGTGCATAAATAAAAAAAATAACAATATAATTATTAATTTAAATTGTTTATATTACATTTGTAACGAAAAAACATATAATACCAAAAAAAATATCTAACTAAAAATAATAAAATTAATTAAAACATGGACAACTCGATTATGTTGCGGCCAAGTATGCTTACTATTGTTGTGACCAATAAATGTACTGCTGCGTGTGATAACTGTTGCTTTAGGTGCTCGCCTAAAAATAAAGACAGAATCACTGTATAGGAAGTAAAAAAAGTAATTGATGAATCGAAAAAGCATATCCTAATTTAAATATGCTTGTAATTACAGGTGGAGAATGTTTCACACTAGGCAAAGACCTTGATAAGATTGTATCATATGCTCATAGTAAAGAATTCGGAGTAAGAATAGTCTCTAACGTTTCATGGGCCACATCTTTTAAAAAAGCGTATAAAAGAATGGAGGAGCTTGTTGCACTTGGTCTAACAGAGATGAATTTGAGTTGTGGAGATGAACATCAGCGTTGGGTGAAATTTGATAACGTTATTAATGTAACAGTCGCATGTATCATACTTAAAATAACATTGGCTATTAATATAGAATCATCATCATTAAAATCGATAACGTCAAAAAATATAGAAAATGATCCCCGTTTAAGGAAATACGGAGACCTAAAGCAGCATGATATTTATATTTCCAGGGGTAAATGGATGTATTTTAAGAAACAGACTAAAGATGTGTGGGAGAAATTGGCTCAGGATAATATAAAAACTCGAGATGATTTGCGATGTACAAACATTTTTTTCAGTTTAAATGTGTTTTATAACAAGAATATGTACTCATGCTGTGGATTGACAAATATATACAATAAATGCTTGTATATTGGAAACTGCGAAGATAGGTTAATGAAAGATATATATCAAAGTCAGTTCAATGATTTCTTTAAAATTTGGTTGTTTACGGAGGGACCAGGTGAAATATATAACTTTATCATGGCAAAAAGGAATCTGCCAACTATTGATGCAGGTGAATGGCATATGTGTCAAATATGTCAGGAAATTTTCATAAACGAAGAAAATGTAAAGGTTTTAAAGCAATATTATCATGAAAAATTTCCAAGTGTTATTCTTAAATATAAAATATTTCGAGAAAAATTTCTAGGTTTTGAAAATAATTAATTTATGAGTTTTAAAATAAGTTTTAGTAAGGGTGTCTGGATTATTTCCATATTGACATCTATTGGCATCATTGTTTGCCTCATTTTTCTAGGGAATGATGCTTTCTTGCAAAAGGATTCTTATGATATAATCAAAATGATATTATTTTTTCTAGTCATATTAACTTTTATTGCAAGTTTATATTTCATGCCAATAAGTTTGCTCCTAACGAGTGATAAACTTGTGATACGATGTTTAATACATAGAGTGCATATTCCGCTATCAAATATCGCTGTAATTGAAACTGCACAAAAATATAAGGATTTTACTGATGTTAGAGTATTTGGAAATGGTGGATTATGGGGTTATACAGGCATTTTTTGTAATAGGGGGGTTGGTAAATATACTGCATATGTAGGCAATCCTCAACAGGCGTTTTATATAAGGTTAAAGTCTGGAAGAAACTACCTGGTGAGTTGTGATAATTTTTTAATATTCGCAGCGAAGTTATCAAGTCTTACATCTAAATTTAATGTCGGATGATTTTTTTGCTATAAATTACTTTATAATATCAAATTAATTTAATTTAAAATGAAAAAAAACATGAATAAAACAAGAGCTATTTTACTAGGAACAATAGCTGCGTCAACAACTCTCACATCGTGTTCGACTTCAGATGGAGATGATTATCTTTATGAGAAGGTTAACTCGGAAAATATTTAACATGGAGAAAACAATCTCCTTCCAATTCGTATTAATTTAAATAGTGATGATGCTGCATATTTAAAAGCTGTGTGTCAATTAACAAAGGACATAACGGAAAGCACAGATGTAGCACAAGCAGCTCTCACTGATCCGAATATTCTAGAAAAATATGGTTATCAGGGTGCTATAGCTTTTGATTCTACATCAGTGAAATTCATAGAGTTTTTCGCTGACAAGAAAATAATAAAAGCTCTGGAAGAAGGCGATGCGGAACAATATTTAAAGTTATGCAAACGGAATAACTTTACTTTCCCCGATCAACCACGTCCTAACCTACAGTTCTACGCTAGTCAAATTGAAAAGTTAGACTTTGCAAGATTAGGTCTTTCTCAGAAGGCTCAGAATTATATGAAAAATGTGCCCTTAACTAGAGCGAATGAAACTGAATTTTCTCCTGTGGCCTTTTTTGCGGTTGGAGTATTTTATATAGGAGTCGCAGTAAATGTATTGGCAGTAGAGAATATGTATTATTTTCACTATTATACTTCGACAAAGTATGCTGGCGTAGCTGATTCAAATTCAGCGAAATCTTTTACTAATATTGACTTGGCAAAGACATATAAAGCAACAAATGCAGATATGGTTTATGATATACGTGATATAGAAATTGATGAAGCTGTAAAACAGTTGAAAATTGTGATGCCGGAAATTTCAAAGAATATGACAGATGACGACATAAAGATACTTATGGAGTCTGCACTTGACGGCTTGAATGATGCTTAGGACTAATAAAAAGGAGGTGGGAGAAAACCACCTCTTTCTATATTCTCAAATATTGCTGTCCGGTAAAACTTTTTAGATCAAGAAAAATGAAGGGCTGAGTTCTTTAACATTGCCCTTTTTTTTCCAGATAACATAAGTACTAATGTAAATACCTTTATCATATCCTGCTGTTGAACAAGTATCATTTGTAACCCTTTCATTAGCCCAACTAGCATCTTCTATTATTTTAAGTGTAATAATTGAATCAACCCCGCTTACTTTCAATCCTTTAATCATATAAGACAAATTACTCGCAGAAAAACAAGAAAAAGAAATATAAAATATAAATATTAAAGCTAGATATTTTTTCATCATTTAATTTATTAATATTAGAAACTGCTAACAACAATATTTCCATAATCTTCACAATCCTGATAATTCGAGACTAAAACAGTGACTATCTTCTTTCTCCACCCCCATATCTGCAGTCCTAGTTTATCGAAATCATATACTGTTTGATTTTGTCCTCTACCATTTACTAAAAGATAAATATTTTCAGATTTATCTGGTACTACATTATATAATGATTGAAATTCATCAAATGGCATTTTTATCAGATTTAATCCTTGCCAATAACATCTATTTTTACAGCAAAGAGTTTCAATTCTACCTTTTTCAACCCATACAACAATATCTTGTTCATAAAAATCATAACTCTCATATGAAAAATCATTCTCTTTATTTTTAGTCAGATAATGAGGTATATGGGTATATTTTCTCACATCACTTCCTAAACAAAATATGCCTACAGACTTATTGGGTATTAATTCTAATGTTTTCATTCTTTTATATCATTTATTCAGATTCTTATAAACAATATACCAAGTTATAAAAAACATGATTATCTGGATTACAAGTATTACTGCTCTATTTACTACTGCTCCATATAATATCCCAAAACTGATTATAGATACTGGAAAAGTGAAAAATAACACATAGATTATCCAATCACCATGAAAACAAGAGTCAGGATACATAGATAAAAGAGCAATAGTTGACAATCCAACATAAAGAACTGAGATTATCAATGATTGCTTATAAGCACTAACAGTTCTCATTTTTTAGCATAGTATAATAGATTAAAATAGAATACATAATTACAAATATAGAAAGAAAAATTATACTATTCAGATATTTAAACATGTATTGTGAAAAAAGAATATCAAAGAGATCATGTATCAGGTATTAGAGGCATCAGTAAAAAAGTACATTCCCCCATTTCCATAAACCACTATAAATAAGCCAAATAAAAATCACCAGGTGTCAGAGGTGTCAGTAAAAAAGAGTATTTCTCCATTCCAGAAAATGAATTTTAAAAATTCAGCAAATTGCGGAATTATTGAAATTTAATTTCTCAGAACAGAAAAAGTGTTATTTTACTGACACCTCTGACACCCACTAAAATATATTTAATTAATAATCAATATATTACAAAACACACTATTATAAAAGGGGTGGAGAGGGTGGAGTAAAAAAGAGTTTTTTAGGCTTTCAGAAATAGAAAAACAATAATTCCGCATTTTGCAGAATTATCAAATCTATATTTTCCAGAACGGAAAAAGTATTATTTTACTCCACCCTCTCCACCCAATAAAATATAACTACCTGATTATCAAATACAATATTTTCTATAGCCTAGCATAACGAATAAATCAGTCATGAAAAGTCAACCATTATCAGAGGGAAAGCGTAAAGGAGTCTACTGAAAGCAGGGTTAGAAGTATTAAACAGCAGCCGTAATAGGGTTAATGAAAACGAAGAGTAAGATTAGGGAACCAAAGGCGGGAGGATACAAAAAACATGTACATGATTGGATGTAAGCTTGTACATGTTTACTTCCAATCTTGTACATGTTTGGATTGACGTAACCTTATGAAATGATTAGTTTCCGGTTATACGTTCATTAGATACTGCTTGAATGCAGCAAAGTCTTTCGTCATAAGCACGGTTTTCTTCTCGCCATGCATAAATGCTTGCAGCTTGGCTGGGATATCTACCTTCTCTCCTATTATCTTTTCTACTGTTTCAAGGAATTTTGCAGGATGAGCTGTTTCAAGGAACACTCCTGTTTCGCCTGGTTCCAGGTGTTCTGAAAGGGCTCGGTATCCACAAGCGCCATGAGGATCGAGCAGGTAATGAGTTTTATTGTAAACCCACTGCACTGTCTCACTTATTTGCTCGTCGGTATAAGTAGCTCCGCTTATTTCCTTTATGATTGCTTCATGACTTCCCCCGTAAAGATCGAGCACACGTGCAAAGTTACTTGGATCGCCCACATCCATAGCATTGGCAATGGTTGCTACTGAAGGTTGCGGTGTATACTTACCTGTTTTCAGGTATTGGTAGAATATATCGTTCTTGTTATTGGAAGCTATGAAACGAGAAATTGGTAATCCCATACGTTTGCCAAACAATCCGGCAGTAATGTTACCAAAGTTACCGCTTGGCACACAGAATACTGCATTGTCTGCCTTACCTAGTTTCTTCAACTGTGCATAAGCATAGAAGTAATAGAAGGACTGAGGAAGGAAACGTGCCACATTAATAGAGTTGGCAGATGTTAAAGACATGTGTTCATTCAGCTCCTTATCCATAAAGGCTGATTTTACAAGCGCCTGACAATCATCGAACGTGCCATCAACTTCAAGAGCTGTGATGTTTTGTCCCAGAGTGGTGAACTGTTTTTCCTGTATCTCGCTTACTTTTCCCTTTGGATAAAGCACATACACATGAATTCCTTCCACACCCAAGAAGCCATTGGCCACGGCACTTCCTGTATCACCGGAAGTGGCAACCAATACGTTTACGTTCTTCTGCCCTTGTTTCTTGATGAAATAACCCAGAAGACGGGCCATAAAACGACCACCTACATCTTTAAATGCCAATGTAGGACCATGAAACAGCTCTAAAGAGTAAATATCTTCTGTTACCTTTACCAATGGAACATCAAAGTTCAGCGTATCATAAACAATATGTTTCAAAGTCTCGGCCGGAATATCATCACCAAAGAAGGCATCTGCCACACGGTAAGATATTTCCTGAAAACTCATGGTTTCAATCTGATCAAAAAACTCTTTAGGCAGTGGCTTAATTGATTCCGGCATAAAAAGTCCTTTATCGGATGCCAGTCCCTTTACCACCGCTTCCTGAAGGTCCGCAACCGGCGCCTTCTTATTGGTACTGTAATATTTCATTATTTTATTGATTTTATTCATTGCTCAAAAACGCGTTAATGAACTCATTTTCCTTTAATAAACCATATACTCCCTCTTTTACAGAGAATTCATCGAAAGTCTGTACGGAATCTGCTTCAATGCCGGGATAATAAATAAGGAACGGCACAGGGTCCGAAGTGTGTGTACGCAGTTCACATGGTGTAGGATGATCAGGAAGCACAGCAATAGCAACAGGTTCATCCCAGTTCTTTACTGCTTCATAAATAGGACCCACCGCACGGGAATCCAGGTTCTCTATGGTTTTCAGCTTCAAATCCACATCTCCCTCGTGTCCGGCCTCATCACTTGCCTCAATGTGTAGGTAAACAAAGTCGTCTGTACGGAGAGCATCAAGCGCTGCAGCAACTTTATTCTCATAATTGGTATCATAAAGTCCGGTTGCACCTTCCACCGGAATGCGGCGAAGACCAGCGTAGTAACCAATTCCGTTTATTAAGTCGACAGCCGAGATTACAGCTCCTTTCTTCATGAAAGGGAACGTCTGGGCAATAGTTTCCATCTTTGGACGATAGCCCGGAGACCATGGCCAGATGCTGTTTGCAGGATCTTTGCCTTCAGCCACACGCTTCAGGTTTAGTGGATGATCCTTGAGCAACTCTTGCGATTTTAATATTAAATCATTTATCAAGTCCGCTGTTTCCTGAGCTTCGGGCACTGTAGCCTTAACCAGTAACGGGCGGAACGGGTGGAGCGGTACGTCATGAGGTGGCGTACACTCAATGTTTTTATTTCCTCCTTTGATAACCAGCAAGTGACGGTAAGCCACTCCAGTATGAAAGGTTACACGGTCACTGCCCAACTTCTCTTGCAGAAATTTAATGAGCACATCTGCATCTTCAGTGGATATATGACCGGAAGAGTGATTCTTTAAAATCTCTCCTTCAACACAAATCAGGTTGCATCGTATGGCCATTTCCCCCGGTTCCAGCTCCACTCCTATGCTGGCAGCTTCCAGTGGGCCTCGACCTTCGTATACTTGTGGCAGGTTATAACCAAGAACAGACATATTTGCCACCTCGCTTCCGGGATGAAAACCCGGAGCAACAGTAATCAATTGTCCGGTTTTGCCCATCTTTGCGAGTAAATCCATGTAAGGCGTCTTAGCATATTGCAAAAGCGTCTTGTTTTGTAGTGACTTGACTGGCCAGTCGGCCATACCATCACCCAATATTATTATATGTTTCATAGTTACCGAATATTAACGATACTCATAATGTCTGCAAAAACTCCTGCTGCAGTAACCCCTGCTCCGGCTCCATATCCCTGAATCATCATTGGATACTCACGGTAACGTTCCGTTGTGAGCAGAATAATATTATTGCTTCCCTCAAGTCCGTAGAACGGATGGTGAGAATCTACCTCCTGCAATCCTACAGATGCTTTACCTTCCTCGAAGGTAGCAACAAATCTCCAGTGTTTCTTTTCGCTTTCCAAGACTTTTCTTCTAGCTTCAAAGTCTGCATCGAGAGAAGGTACTTTTCCCCAGAAATCTTCCAGACTACCTTTAAAGAACTCATCGGGAATAAAAAGGTTCTTCGCCACATCTTCCTGATCAATCTTATAACCGGCTTCACGAGCCAGAATCACCAGCTTGCGGATTACATCCTTACCGCTGAGGTCGATACGGGGATCGGGTTCTGAGTAACCCTCTTCCTGAGCCATCTTAATAGTGTGGCTAAAAGGAACATCAGCACTAATCTTGTTAAAGATATAGTTCAAAGTACCCGAAAGAACAGCTTCAATCTTCAGAATCTTATCACCACTGTTAATCAAATCATTGATAGTGTTGATTATTGGGAGGCCTGCACCTACGTTTGTTTCAAATAAGAACTTCACTCCACGGTGACGGGCTATCTGTTTCAGTTCAGCATAATCTTCATATTTAGATGATGCTGCAATTTTATTGGCAGCTACCACTGAAATATTGTGTGAAAGCAGTTCCTTGTAAATAGAAGCAACATCTGCACTTGCGGTACAATCCACAAAAACAGAGTTGAATATGTTCATCCCAATTACTTCATCTCTGAATACTTCAGGAGAATTGGGGATTCCTTTATCTTTTAGCTCTTCTCTAAATTTGCTAAGATCAATTCCTTCGCGGCAAAAAAGAGCCCGTTTACTATTTGCGATTCCTACTACATTAAGCTTCAGTCCGTTTTGTTGCATCAGGTTTTGTTGCTGACAACGAATCTGTTCAATAAGACTGCCACCTACCGTACCAATACCGCTGATAAAGAGGTTCAGCACCTGGTATTCAGAAAGAAAAAAGGAGTCATGGATTACATTTAATGTTTTACGTAATGATCTGGCATCAATTACAAATGAGATATTAGTCTCGGAAGCTCCCTGTGCACAAGCAATTACGTTTATACCATTGCGTCCCAGAGTACCAAACAGCTTACCGGCAATGCCCGGAGTATGTTTCATATTTTCTCCTACAACAGCCACTGTAGCCAAGTCATTCTCAGCTGTTATGCAGCTAATTTCGCCCATTTCTATCTCCTTGGCAAACTCTTCATTAAGCACTTCGCATGCCAGTTCTGCATCAGCAGTTCTTACACCAATGGAAGTATTGTTCTCGGAAGATGCCTGAGAAACCATAAATACACTGATGCCACCTTTTGCCAAAGCTTTGAAAATTCGGTAATTAACACCGATAACTCCTACCATACCCAAGCCTGTTACAGTGATAAGGCTGGTATCATTAATAGAAGAGATTCCCTTGATGGCTTTACCACCTGAAACCGATTTTTCCTGAACAATAACAGTTCCCGGTGCAGCGGGATTAAATGTATTCTTAATAACGATAGGAATATTCTTATGGCAGACAGGATAAATAGTAGGAGGATAAACCACCTTTGCACCGAAGTTGCATAACTCCATGGCTTCCACATAACTTAGCTCTTTAATAGGATAAGCATTGCTGATAACTCTAGGGTCGGCAGTCATAAAGCCATCTACGTCTGTCCATATTTCCAGTATTGAAGCATTAAGAGCAGCCGCAAGAATCGCAGCTGTATAATCTGATCCTCCCCGACCTAAGTTTGTTACATCTCCACTCACTTTATCGGAAGAGATAAATCCACCCATCAGAGAGACGTGAGGTATTTCCTTGAATGCCTCTTTGATCAGTTCATTGGTCAGTTCCTTATCCAGATTATGCTTACCGTGCTTGAATTCAGTCTTTATCAGTTTTCGTGAATCGAACCATTTTGCGCCGTCTATCAGCGCAGCTACTATAATGGATGATAATCTTTCACCATAACTTACAATAGTATCGGCAGTTTTCGCTGAGAGGTCTTTTATCAGACAAATTCCCTGAAAGATGTCTTTCAGTTCGTCAAGAAGTGCTCTGATTTGTTTCTGAACAGCTAGTTGCTTTTCGCCTGTAGGAATTACTTCTTTAACCATGTTGACATGGCGAAGCACTATTTCACGAAAATCTTTTTCGTAAGATGCATCACCAGCAGCAGCAATCTTAGAGGTGTTTATCAGCTGATCTGTAATGCCTCCCAATGCAGAAACGACAACAATGACCGGCTCTTCAGAAGCCTCAACTATTTTTTTAACATTTAAAATGCTGTTCACGGAACCTACGGATGTTCCGCCGAATTTCATTACTTTCATGTTTATAATTTTAGGAACTCACACCTCACACGGCACAAGTTAAATGAATGAACTAAATAATAAGATTTTATTGATGCCTACCGTTTGTAAGCGTGATTCACGTAGAAACACAAAACTATCCCTAACCCCAAAGGGTTGTGGTGCACATGGATGTGGTATGTGGATAGTATTTTGCCATTTTTTGTTTCTATCTTAATGATAAGTGGTGCAAAAATACAAATTATTATTATCAATCTATCACTTTTTGGGAAATATTTGTGATAAAAAGCCTGCAAATCAAGAAAAAACCGATTAAAAAATTAGCATTCGAAGCATTATGTTCTGTGAAAAACAATAAGAATCATTCGCATTTTGTACAAAACGAGCCATTTTTCACATTGTGACAAAAAAAATCAGGGCATCCTTACATAGTGTAGAGATGCCCTGACTTTATATTGCTATTGCTGACTTAATTCCAACCAGGATTCTGTGTCAGATTCTTATTCTTCATCAATTCTGTCTGAGGTATAGGGAACAAATACATTTTATCATCCCATTGACGACTGACTGTATTACGGGTATAAGTGATTGTACCATCAGTATTCTTTGTCAGTTTCATCTCTTGTATACTCTTAAAGTACGTAGCAGCTTCTTTCCAACGGCGTACATCCCAAAAGCGATGACCTTCAAATGCCAACTCAACCATTCGTTCGTTTTTATACTTTATCCAAAATGCGTCGTTTGTCAGTGCTGTTGGAAAATCAGGCATACTAGCGCGAGCACGAATCTTATTAACAGCAGTAACAGCTGATATTTTAAATTCATCATTTGTTAAATAAGGACTACCTAAATATTTGTATACAGCTTCAGCATAATTCAGATAGAACTCACCAAGACGGAATGTAATCCATGTATGGTTATCAACCTTAAATTTACTGTTTGATGCTAAACTAATAGCAGAGTGACAATGCTTTTTAAGATAATAACCTGTTGGGGTACCACCAGTCAACGGTTCGGCATTTAAACCGCCATAATAGGTCTGCAATGCATTAGCATTACTTGATGGCCATTTTGTATCTCCGTTCTTTGCAATGGTAGAAGTGAAACGAGGGTCACGTCCGGCATAAGGATTGTTTTCATTATAACCACTACCAGTCTCTTTTATGCCAAGACCGGTGCTTTGCATTTCATAAGCATCGACCAATGTCTGTGTTGGACAGTTACCACCATTTCCTCCTTCAATACCAATAGGATAGTTATAACCTTCAAATGTACTGATAGAACCAACACGACGACCAAAGATGATCTCAGATGTTACAGCTGCATTACTCCAATTGTCTGTTGCCCATAATGATTCATAAGAAGCAGCAAGTTTCATTCCTCGTACTTCACAAGAGTCAATAAGTTGCTTATTATAGAGAGCAGCCTTATGCCAACGTTCCTTATCATTATTTGCGTTGAATAAGGGGCTTGCCCAATAAAGAGCAGCACGCGCCTTGAGTGCAAGCACTGCCAGGTTATTTGCCCTACCTGTTTCCTGTTCGCTTAAAGTCATAGAACCTAAATTACTATAATCCTTTACTATAGAATCTTTTATATCATCACACTCCGAAAAGATGTAATTAAACATATCATCTGCCGATGTTTTTGAAAGTGCATTCTTTTGATCAGTAGTCATATTCTCAGTGACCAATGGCACAGCACCATACTGACGAACAAGATTAAAATAGAAATATGCACGCCAGAAACGAGCTTCGTGCTTATAGTTGTGATAACGATACATTTGTTGGCTATAATCGCTATTCAACACAAGTTCATCAAAAGTAAGTCCCTGGAATTCTTTCAAAACAAGATTGCAATCTGCAATTCCTGTATAGCTGTCCGACCAGATAGCACTCTTTGCATTTGATGGACTCCATGAACCATTATAGAAACCCTCAATAGAATTACCACTGACAGCATACTCAGATTCATCAGATGCTGAACCTAAAATAGCTCCTGAATAGTAGTTACCAAAGTCATAGTCTACCTGACGATATATAGCTGTCATTAAGTTACCCACGTATATGAAATTCTTGGTAACATAATCTTTATCATAAACATTATATTCATTGTAGTCCATCTTGTCTGAACATGAAGCAAGCGACAGTGTTCCAAGAGCTACCATGATTAATTTATTTAGTCTCATATTTTTCAATTTTTCAGATTTCATTATTAATTAGAAAGTTACAGAGAGTCCTGCAACAACACTTCTGTTCAAAGGATTGGTAGCGCCATAAGACTCAGGATCAGAAACAGCTAAGTGATCAAGACTAAAGAGATCAACACCTCTCAAGTAAACTTTAGCAGCATTCACAATCTTTGTGTTCTTCAGCAGTTTCTCCGGGAAGTTGTAATACACTTCGAGGTTACGCAATTTAAGGAATGAACGATCGGCAAGCCACACTGTATTTGCCTGATAGTTATTTGCATTACTTACAGAACTCAAACGTGGAAATTTGGCATCCGTATTATCAGCTGTCCAACGGTTATCATAACAGTATTGTGATATTGTTGTATTATTGATAAGTGGCCAGTACATACTCTTAGTATTGAGCATTGCAGAGTATTTTCCTACGCCCTGGAACATAGCATCGATCCCTATGCCTCTCCATTCTGCGCCAAGATGAATAGAGAAATATAGTTGAGGAGCAGCTGCGCTGTAGCCAATGGCGGTTTTATCGTTAGCATCAATGGTTTTATCACCATTTACATCTTCATATTTGATATCACCAGGTTTAACAGTTGAGAATGTCTGTGTAGGACTGTTAGCAATATCGTTTTGATCCTTGAAGAAGCCGATAGCTTTAAGACCATAAATCTGGTTTAGTGAACGACCTGTCTGAACAAGGTTATTGTAAATACGAGGTTCTTCTAACTGTTCTTTGATCTTATTGCGATTTAAGTTGAATTCACCTCCCAGATTGAAAGTTACTTCTCCAAACTTCTTATTGTAATCCAGACTGGTTTCAAAGCCCCAGCTATTAACAACACCTGCATTTTCATAAGGAGCGTCTACACCTATTACATCAGTATACTTCCCGCCAGCCTCAACCCAGATATTGTTACGGTGCTGATAATAACCTTCTAACGTTACATCAAGACCTGAAAACAAAGTAGCATCAAGACCTACATTGTATTTATAAGCTTTTTCATGCGTATAATTTTCAGTTGCCAATCTGGTCAGAGTTGTCATACCAAAAGAAGAACCATAACCAGAATTAAACGGATATGACGTTCCAGATATCGCATACTGTTGAAAATAATATGTCCAGTTATCGCTTGGAAGATAATCAGCATTTATAATACCTGCAGAAGCACGAAGTTTCAAAAAATCTACCCATTTAACATCTTTCATAAAGTTCTCCTTAGAGATTACCCAACCAGCAGAAAGAGTTGGAGAAAAAGCCCATTTCGACCCTGGAGCCAAACGACTGGAAGCCGACTCTACCAAAGCTAAATCTACATAGTAACGATTGTTATAGCCATAATGTGTCCACCATGAGAAATTCTGACGATAGATTGTGCTATTTATAGCAAATTGATCCTGAGACTCATAATCCCATTTTAACTGAGAATATACCGAATGTTTACCAAATGTATGCTGATAATCAAAGCCTCCGTCAAAATGGAAACGACGGGAAAAAGAATTTGTTGAAGCATCGGTACTCATTTCTGAATCAGAACCACCTGTATAATTACTTGCTACAGTAGGAGCCCCGTTTGCCCATGCACCAGGAATTGCATTACCATAAACATAAGTTTTGCTATGATTTTCTAAAATATTTGAAGTGTTATCATATGATACACGGATTTGTCCGTTAAGTCCATCTAAAACACTTGAAAGATTCTGATTAATAGTTATGTCTGAAAATAAACTACGCGTATTATTTTTAGTATAAGCAGCACCTATTGACTGAGCTAAAGGATTCTTTGTTCCATCCCAAGTTGCATTACCACCCCAATTTCCACTCTCATCCTTAACAGGAAAAGCAGCAGAAGGAAGAGAATAAGCCAGATCCCAAAGATCAACGGAATTACCTGGACGACTAACCTCATTCAACGCGCCAAAAAGATTAACTTTAAGTTTAGTGGAAGGTGTAAGGTCTATATCCAAATTGGTACGTAAGTTCGCTTTCACATATTTATTCTGTGTAGAATACGTATCATTTTTACCTGGATTTGCAATAAAACCATTATCTGAGATCAAGTTGATCATTGTGAAATAACGGAATTTCTGGCCTCCACCTGTGAACTCTATATTTAATTTATTTGTAACAGCATTGTCGCGAAATGTCTGATCCACCCAATTCACATTTGGATAAAGATATGGATATTGCCCAGACTTGAACGCTGCAATTTCATCATTAGAATAACGTGCGGCGAGTCCGTCGTTGGCACGAGCCTCGTTTACAGCACTACCATAAGTTGCAGCATCTACGAACTCAGGCTTATTTGCCATAAAATTAAACACATGGTCAAATGAGATTTTTGTGGATTTACTATTGTATTTACCACGTTTTGTTGTTACCAATATTGCTCCGTTAACACCTTTATAACCATATAAAGCTACAGCAGCAGCGTCCTTAAGAATTGTAACAGACTCAACTTCCTCGGGAGTAACATTATTTATATCGCGTTCTATACCATCGACAAGTATTAACGGACTGCTTCCGGAAAGACTCTGAAGACCGCGTACATAGAATGTTGGATTTGCAGCAGCATAATTACCGGCATTCTGCAAAGAAATAAGACCAGAACCCTGACCAATAATTGAGTTACCTATATTTCTGGCACTACGCTTATCTGTAGAATTGACGGTTATGACAGATACAGAAGCGGTTGACTCTTCACGTGTAAACGTTTTGTCTGCTCCTACATCAATTGTCTGATTAGTGTATTTACCGTCAGTTTGTGTTTTATCATCTTGTTGTGCCACTGCCGGAACGGTTAAACACATCAACAATGACAACACTAATATTTTATTTTGTTTCATAATATTTCAAAATTTCAATTTCAATATTTTACCGATTACCATCCTGGATTCTGAACCAAACCATATTTTTTATTGATTTCAGACTGTGGGAACGGCTGAAGATACCATTTTGCATCAAATCCGTTCCACTGCACACGAGAACCACTTGTCAATTCGAATTTTTCGAAATCGAAATGAGTTGGTTCATAAAATCCTGGAGCAGTTTTATTTGTCTTGTCTGTTTGCTTATCACCATTCCACCATTTATCTGTAGCACGAACCCAATTACCATTGGCATCTTTCTTTAGACGATACATGCGTAAACCGTGGGTATTTGTTTCAAAACGATCTGAACGTTTATAACGTACCAGGTCAAAATAACGTGAATCTTCAAGTCCCAACTCACAAGCACGTTCTCGAAGAATCTCTTCAAGCAGATTAGCCTTATTAGATGTGAGGTTCTCACTAGGATTGCAAGCTGCAAGTCCACCAAGCCCTACACGTGCTCTAACTGCATCTACATAAGTCAAAGCGCCGGTAAAGTCATTGCCTGCCTGCAACAAAGCTTCTGCATAAGTCAAATAGATATCGGAAAGACGAATTGCATCCCACTGAGCATAATGCACTGTGGTATAGAAGACATCTCCTGCATAATATTTATTATTAGCATATCCTGTAGCAAAATATCCTGTTTCAGTGGCAGGCTGATTTCCTGCATCTGAACCACCTACCCAGTTTTCATATATGTTTCCGGAAGCTTTTCCCGAGTTCCAGTCAATAGCCTGAGGAACACCATTAATACGAATTGTTTCGTAAAGACGAGGATCACGAGTCAAAACTCTGTGCTGCAAGTCCTGATTACCTACAACAGTATCACCTTTGATAAACATCTTGTCCAGTTTGCCTGCTTTTTGAGCTGCACTCCAATCAAATGGAGAACCATCACTCCAAGGGAACATCTCTACATATTCTTGTGTCGGAGTATACGAATAACGATCATTCCTGACATTATTCAAGTACGTCCATTGATATTTTGAATCACGAGCACTTGTAGCAACACGCACTGAATGTAGTATTTCTGTGCTTGCTTCGTTTATATACCCAAAACGATATGCATAACGATATGCTTCTTGTGTTTTAGCTGTAGGCTGAGTCAACGCATATACCCCATTAGCACTAAGTTGTGTAAAGAAATCAGCACAAGCCTGTTTACATTGAGTCCATAGTTCTGCTCTAAAACCACCGTACCATACAAGACTATCTCTTTCAGCCTGGGTTGTTCCACCATAATAACCTTTAGTATCATTAAACAAAGGAGAAGCAGCAAACTGAAGAATTTTACACTTCAAAGCCATCGCCCCGGCTTTAGTCCAGTGACCTGTATTGATTTGTGCATCTGTTCCGGTATATCCCCAAGGCAAGTTTCCATCTTTTATGGTTTTATCGAGAAGACCTACCATAAAATTAACCGTTTTTTCTACTGATGCACGAGGTACATCATACGAAGATTCTGTACCGGTGAAAGTCTTGGTTATAATAGGAAGCCCTCCATAATTACGGAACAGATTGAAATAGCTGGAAGCAATAAGGCATCTTGCCTCATCACACAGACGAGCCTTTTCTGAATCTTCCATATTTGGAACTTTGTCAATATTCTCAATTAGCAAATATGCACGACGTACAAGGACCCATACATTCTCTGTGAGGTAACCATAGATACCTCCACCGGTATTTGCATTGAATGTACCTGAATAATATTGCAAAAAGACTTTTGAATTTGGGGAATGTAATTGATAGCAATCAGATAAAGCATCAAATTTTCCTGTAAAATAACTGACAGTTAATGGTGCACTATTACTACTAACATATGGCAGTCCATAATATTGCAGTGAGTAGATTGCAGCCAGAAACTGACGTGTATATTCTGGATTATTGAAAACGGTATCTTGAGTTACTGATGCTCCGGCAGCTTTGTCAAGGAATGAATTTCCCACAGCTAATTCATCAGTACAAGAGCCTGCACCTATGGCTGTAATTGTAGCCATGGCAACTCCGAAAAATAATTTTTTATGTAGTTTCATTTTAGTATTATTAAAATTAGAATCCAAGTTTCAAGCTCAGAGTATAAGTTCTCTGTAATGGATAAGAAGGTGAACTACTTGCTCTTGTTTCAGGATCTCCCCAGATATATGGAGAAAATGTTAACAAGTTATATCCACTTAATGCTAATTGCATTTGATTTAGTCCAACCTTTTTCATAAGCGGGAAATTCAAATCATAAGCCACCTGAAGCGTTTTCAGACGTAGGTATTTAGCATCCTTCTCATATAAATTTGAAGTAGCATAATTCTGTGCAGCATTAGCCCATGTAGCACGGGGATAAAAAGAGCCCTGTGAAGGGTTCTCAGCAGTCCACGTATGATCCAGATGGTACTTAAGCAAGCCACCTTCTAAAGAGCCTGATGCATTTAAAAATGGTTGACGGAATACGTCTGATATCATACGAGTTACATTCCAGGCACCTGTCCACTGTGAACTTACTTCAAGATTTTTCCATTTGAATCCGAAATTGAATCCGATCAAATATTCAGGATCGTCTGTATATCCGTTACTACGAGTCATATCATTCTCGTCAATCTTACCATTTTTATCAAGGTCAACATAAACGGCATCACCTGCTGCTATATTTTGAATTAACTGTGTTGGGAAGTCTACACCATACTTACTTTTATAATCAGCCTCGCAACCACTATAATAAAAATTCGCTAACTGATACATTGAGCGCGCACCGATACGATGACCTTTAGCGTACTGATAATCATTATTCATCGGAGATTCTTTCTCTTCAATAATCTTATTCTGGTTATAAGAGAGATTCACACCAGCCCAATAGCGGAAGTCTTTACCTATTTTATCCTGCCATTTAGCTGATGCTTCCCAACCCCAGCTATTAACAATACCCTGATTGGTATAAGGTACTGTAAAGCCGATTATTGAAGGAGCTGTATAGTCTATCAACAGAATATTTGTACGGTGTTCATAATAATAATCAAATGTAGTACGCAAACGATCATTCAGGAAGTTAGCATCAACACCATAATCCTGTTTGAAGGCTTTTTCCCAGGTTACATCCGGATTATTTTTAGAGTCCTCATAAGCTCCTTTATATAATGTAGAATTTTCAATACCAAAATTATAAGCATACCCTCCTCTTGAAGCTATAGTAGCATTATTAACACCATAGGGATCAGCCAAATACATAAATCTAGAACCACCAATTTTATCGTTACCGACAAGTCCCCATGAAGCTCTTAATTTCATAAAATTTACAATAGGCTTTAATGGCTTAAAGAAATTTTCTTCACTGGCAATCCATCCAATAGATCCTGCAGGGAAAGTACCGAAACGTTTGCTCGGAGCAAAGTTTTCAGATCCGTTGTAACCTACATTGAATTCAGCCATATAGCGATTATTCCAGTCGTAAGTTACACGTCCAACTAACCCTACATAACCACGAGGAATATCAGGATAATCTGATGAACTATAATAGTAGTCCTTGCTCTGATTATAAAGTAACAAAGCTGTTATAGTATTTAGTCCGAAGGTACGATTATAGTTCAATGAAGATTCTAAATACCAATCACGTCCCTTGCCTGTTGTTTCTGTATAAGAGATTGCACCATTTTCGCCGGATTTCTTATACAAAATATTTCCGTTTTTCTGAAGAACAGGGAAATAGGTGGCTTTAGAAACAGCTCCAGTCTTAGAGATAGAGAAATCATTATTATAAGAACCTTTTGCCTTAAATGAAAGTCCCTTTGTCAGCATATTCAATTTTTGATCTAAAAGTAAGTCGAACTGCAATTTATTATAGTTGGTTTGCGTAAAACCTCCTGGCGTAGAAGCATTACCAAAGTATGTTGTTCCACTTCCACCTACAAATGGTAACTGAACATCATCATAATCAGTTGCAGTACTAATGTACTTTCCATCAATAATGCCAGGGCTAGAGAATGGAGTAGCCTGATACATCGCTTTAATCATTCCTGAACTACCCTGACCAGTATTTGGTTTATCGGCATTACTTACATTTCCTGCTATATTAAATGATAATGTTGTTGTCTTAGTAACATCGATATCCAGGTTTGAACGGTAATTGAAACGGTTATATTGATAACCATAATTATAATTCTGACCAAATTCCTTAAACAAACCACCTTGAGTAAAAGCACCAACAGAAATAAAGTAACGTACATCTTTAGAACCGCCAGTTATATTTATGTTATGCTGAGTTTGAAGTGTTGCATCCTTCATTATATAGTTAGCCCACTTTATATCAGGGAAACGGATAGGATCAGAATGATCTTTGAATTTAGCCATGACTGCATCTGAGAACATTGCTGTAAGACCGTCGTTAGCACGCATCTGATTATAGAAAGTGGCATATTCATAACTATTTGCCTGCTCAACCATCTTGGTTGGAGTCAGAATACTGGAAGATGTGGTTACAGAAATTTTTGCCTTTTCTTCCTTACCACGTTTTGTCGTTATTAAAACTACACCGTTAGCACCTCTAACACCGAAAACAGCTGTAGCAGATGCATCTTTCAATACAGTAACGCTCTCAATTTCGTTAGGATCGATATCGCTCATGCTTCGTTCAACTCCATCTACCTGAATCAGAGGTGAAGAATCTGTCCACGTTGCCTGACCACGAACAAATATAGATGCAGCATCAGATCCTGGTTCACCAGAATACTGAATGGTTGTAACACCCGACAATTGACCGGCCAAGACATTATTTACAGAACTAACAGGGGTACGAACCAGTTCTTCGCTTTTTATGCTTGAAACAGCACCAGTAAGTGTGACTTTCTTCTGGACACCGTACGCAACGATTTCAACATCCTTCAACATAGTTGAATTATCCGTCAAGACAATTTTCATTGTCTCACCTTTAGCAACTACTATTTTTGTTTCATATCCTATAAATGATACAACTAATTTTGCACCAATAGGAGCATTCAATTTAAAAGCTCCGTCAATATTTGTAGTAGTGCCTAGCTTGTCACCCTGCACCTTTACGTTTGCTCCAAAAATCAATTCCCCTTGAGCGTCCGTAACTACACCAGTGATTGTATTCTTTTGTTGTTGAACAATATTCTCAGCAGCTGAAGCAGATTGAATCCCCACAGAGGAAACAAAAGATGCAGCTAAAAAGAATATTAAAATTGGTGGTTTCACAAATAGCTTTGTGTTCCATCTGCCCAGACTAAATAGTATGTGCTTCATAAAATTAAAACTTTAAATTAACATATTAATACTAAATATTTACATACAAACAATAATTATATCTTCATCAGGTATTTGCAAAACAGTGCACAATAAATAATTACCTGGTTTACAACTCAGTCTCCTCTTTTCACATTTTTTTAGAGTACAAATATAGATTATAACAATATTTTAGAGAATGTATTATCGTACAAACACATGTAAAATATATCAGAAAAGAGCTTTCTGCCTAGTTTAACATTTAATAAAGCTGCAAAAACAGATTAATCACAGATGTAGTTTTTATAAGAATGCTTTAACGAATCAAACAGAGTAGTAATAAGCATAAATAAATAAAAATCATATAATTTAATTGGAGCAAATATTTGCCAGCCTTCTATTGTTATTTTAACCCAACAAACTATTCTCGCAAAATTTCTGACATCAGAATTAGAAGCGCCTTTTTAAAATAAATGAAATATTTATAAGGGCAATAACTCTAGAATTTATTTAAAACCAGATCTTTTATATTTTTGCTGAACACTTATTTATCATTTTGTTATAAAACAAGAGAATAATGCCTATATTTGCATGATAACAAAGGCATAATTTAAAGAATGAAACAAGAGAATGCTTCCGTATTGATAATTTACACTGGCGGAACAATAGGAATGATAGAGAATGCCGAAACTGGAGCTTTAGAAAACTTCAATTTTGAGCAACTTCAAAAGCATGTTCCGGAACTTAAAAAACTGGATTTCAAAATAGACTCCTGTCAATTTGATCCTCCCCGCGACTCTTCCGACATGGAACCTGAGGCATGGGCAGATATTGTCAGGATTATCTATGAGAATTATCATAAGTATGACGGATTTGTTATTCTTCATGGCACAGACACAATGGCTTTTACAGCTTCCGCACTCAGCTTTATGATGGAAAACCTGAATAAGCCTGTAATTCTTACCGGTTCACAATTGCCTATTGGGGTACTCCGCACGGATGGAAAGGAGAATTTGATGACCAGCATTGAGATTGCCGCAGCTAAATACAAAGGAAAACCAATGGTTCCTGAAGTTTGTATTTTCTTTGAAAATCACCTGATGAGGGGAAACCGAACAACCAAAATCAATGCAGAGAATTTTAATGCATTCCGTTCATACAACTATCCGGCACTGGCTGCCGCAGGAATACATATTAAATATGAACCGTCATTAATTCATCGATGCACAAACGGTAAACCTCTCACTCCGCACCTCTCTTTAGATACAAACGTGGTGGTTCTTAAGTTATTTCCAGGTATTCAGGAAAGCGTGGTGACTGCCACTCTTGCCATCCCCGGACTGAAAGCCGTGGTTCTTGAGACTTACGGATCAGGCAATGCACCAAGAAAGCCATGGCTTATGCACCAACTGATTGAAGCCAATGAACGTGGAATAGTGATTGTTAATATAACTCAATGTAATGCGGGAACAGTAGAAATGGATCGTTATGAGACTGGAAGACAATTGCTTGAGTCGGGAATTTTAAGCGGATATGACAGTACCACGGAATCTGCCGTTACCAAACTGATGTTTCTGCTGGGACATGGACTTCCTCCCGAAGAAGTGCGGCAAATGATGAATATTTCCATCGCAGGAGAAATTACTATCAATTAATCTGTTTCTGAAAAAATATCGGTACTTTTGCAAATACATATAACAAAACAGCAACGATGGCAAAAGACAAAACCGTATATGTATGCTCTAACTGCGGACAGGATTCACCGAAATGGGTAGGGAAATGCCCTTCTTGCGGGGAGTGGAATACGTACGTTGAGGAAATTGTGCATAAAGAAGCAACCAATAAACGTCCTGTTTCGGGGATTGAAATGCCCAAAGCAAAGCCTATATCCTTGTGTGATATTACCACATCCGACGAACCTCGGATAGATTTAAAGGATGAGGAGCTGAACAGGGTGTTGGGTGGCGGACTGGTACCAGGTTCGTTAGTGCTGATTGGTGGAGAACCGGGAATAGGTAAGTCTACCCTGGTATTGCAAACAGTTCTTCGGATGTCCAATCGCCGTATTCTTTATGTCTCCGGCGAAGAAAGCGCTCGCCAGTTAAAGCTCCGAGCCGACCGCATTCAACAACAGTCGTCAGATTGCCTGATTGTTTGCGAAACCTCACTGGAACAAATTTATGTTCACATTAAAAACACTCGTCCCGAGCTGGTTATTATTGATTCCATACAGACTATTTCCACAGAAACCATAGAATCTTCACCGGGCAGCATTGCACAAGTACGTGAATGTGCAGCTTCTATCCTGAAGTTTGCTAAAGAGACCAATACTCCTGTGTTGCTTATTGGCCATATTAATAAGGAGGGCAGCATTGCCGGGCCGAAAGTGCTGGAACATATTGTGGACACTGTACTTCAGTTTGAAGGAGATCAGCATTACATGTACCGCATTCTTCGCTCCATAAAGAACCGCTTTGGAAGTACCTCGGAACTGGGCATTTATGAAATGAGACAAGATGGTTTGCGACAGGTAAACAATCCTTCGGAACTACTCTTATCACCCGACCACGAAGGAATGAGCGGTGTAGCTATTGCTTCTGCCATTGAGGGAGTTCGCCCGTTTCTTATTGAGACACAAGCTCTTGTCAGCTCGGCTGCTTATGGAATGCCACAGCGTTCTGCCACAGGTTTCGATCTTCGCCGCATGAACATGCTACTGGCTGTGCTTGAGAAACGAGTAGGATTTAAATTGGCTCAGAAAGATGTCTTTTTAAACATTGCCGGAGGATTGAAAGTAAGCGATCCGGCCATTGACCTTTCTGTAATCAGCGCCATTCTTTCATCAAACATGGATACAGAGATAGAACGAGAAGTTTGTTTGGCAGGAGAAGTTGGTCTGTCGGGTGAAATTCGCCCGGTGAACCGTATTGAACAACGAATTGGCGAAGCAGAAAAGCTTGGTTTCAAACGAATTATCCTCCCCAAACATAACTTGCAAGGATTGGACAAAAAGAAAATAAACATTGAATTGGTTCCGGTAAGAAAGGTAGAAGAAGCTTTCCGTTGCCTGTTTGGATAACACTGAAAAAGAAAGATGATACAAGAAATACAATTACGTATTTTACCTGAGATCGCAGCCAATGAGCAGCGATTAAAAGAATATATATCAAAGGAAAAAGAAATTTCTTTGAAACAGTTTAATGCCGTTCGTATTCTGAAACGAAGCATTGACGCCCGCCAACGTACGGTCTTCGTAAACTTAAAGGTGCGTGCTTACATCAATGAGATGCCAAGGGATGATGAGTTTACACGTACTACATACAATAATGTAGAGAATGCCCCGCAGGTAATTGTGGTTGGTGCAGGTCCCGGCGGACTTTTCGCCGCTCTCCGTTTGATTGAGCAAGGAATAAAACCTATTGTTGTGGAACGTGGAAAGAACGTGCACGACCGTAAACTAGATATTGCCAGGATTTCACGCGAACATATTGTTGATCCCGAATCAAACTATAGCTTTGGTGAAGGTGGAGCAGGTGCTTATTCGGATGGAAAGCTTTATACCCGGAGCAAAAAAAGGGGAAATACAGAGAAAATTCTGAATGTGTTCTGCCAGCACGGGGCAAGCACCTCTATTCTTGTCGACGCTCATCCGCATATTGGCACGGACAAACTGCCAAGAGTGATTGAAAACATGCGCAACACAATCCTGGAATGTGGCGGTGAAGTGCATTTCGAGACACGAATGGATGCTCTGATTATAGAGAACAATGAAGTAAAAGGCATAGAAACAAATACAGGAAAAACCTTATTGGGCCCGGTAATTCTGGCAACAGGTCACTCTGCCCGCGATGTTTATCGTTGGTTGGCCGCCAATAATGTAGATATTGAAGCAAAAGGAATTGCTGTCGGTGTGCGACTGGAGCACCCACAAGAACTGATTGACCAGATACAATACCACAACAAAGAAGGAAGAGGTGACTATCTTCCGGCAGCGGAATACAGCTTTGTTACTCAGGTTGAAGGCAGAGGCGTATATAGTTTCTGTATGTGTCCGGGAGGTTTCGTTGTTCCCGCAGCCAGTGCACCTGAACAAGTGGTAGTGAACGGTATGTCTCCATCCAACCGTGGCTCAAAGTGGAGTAATTCGGGTATGGTAGTTGAGATACATCCCGAGGATTTCCCGGAATATGCTAAGTATGGTCCATTAGCTTTGATGGAATTTCAGGAAGAACTGGAGCATCAATGCTGGATGCAAGGCGGAAGGCGACAAACAGCTCCGGCACAACGGATGGTAGATTTTACCAGAAGTAAATTAGGTGCTACCTTGCCCGACTCATCTTATAGTCCCGGCCTGGTATCTTCTCCTCTTCATTTCTGGATGCCACCATTTATAACTAAAAGGCTATCACAAGGATTACAGCAATTCGGACAATATTCACACGGATTCTTAACCAATGAAGCAACGATGATCGGAGTAGAAACACGAACTTCTTCACCGGTGCGCATTATTCGTGACTCAGAGTCTTTGCAACATGTCACCATCAAAGGATTATTCCCCTGCGGAGAAGGTGCCGGATATGCCGGAGGCATTGTTTCTGCCGGGATTGACGGTGAACGATGTGCCGAAAGTGCTGCTCAATACGCCAAGGCTATCTAAAAAGAGAATTAATTAAGAAGGAAAGATATGGATAATTTAGAGATTGCAATTATAGATGCCAATACACTTACTTGCATTGGTTTAAGGAATCTACTGGAGAAACTGCTGCCCAAAGCCATTATCCGTATTTTTCCTGATTTCCCGGTCTTTGCAGATGATACGCCGGATATGTATACACACTATTTCATATCCTCACAGACCTATATTCTTTACAATCCATTCTTCCTGCCCCGTAAAGAAAAAACAATAATTATGATGCATGGATCAGGGAATCATACATTCCCTGCTTCCAATCATATTGTAAATATATTCCTGCCAGAGAACAAGTTAACTGCAGAATTAATGAAGTTCTTCTCTGATAATCCTAATAAAATGGAGATTCTCCCATCGGATAATGATCTTTCCGCAAGGGAAATAGAGGTATTAATACTTGTCACTAAGGGATTAATTAACAAAGAAATAGCCGATAAACTAAATATCAGTCTCACAACAGTAATCTCTCACCGCAAGAACATTACTGAAAAGCTGGGCATAAAGTCGGTTTCCGGACTTACTATTTATGCCGTAATGAACGGATATGTTTCACCAGACAGGATATAGAATCCTAATAAATGAGGATTGTATGTTTTTTTAATTACCCCGTACTTTGCAGGCGAATTAAAAAACATACAAATGAAAAGAAATGTATTACTGCTTTTAGTTTTATTAATCGCAATTCATTTACAGGCAGGTGATATTATCGGAAAAGATACCACTAATAGTATAAGGATAAAAGAGATTGTTGTTACGGCTTCTCCCAAAGAGTCAAAACACTTCCGCCAGCTTCCTGTAACAGTTTCAACAATCTCTCAGCATGAGATGCAGGCCTGTCAGGTGAACTCTCTGAAAAGTATGAATGGAATTGTGCCTAATCTCTTTATTCCTGATTATGGTTCCCGGTTGACTTCCGCCATTTATATCCGCGGAATTGGTTCCAGAATAAACACTCCTTCTGTGGGACTGTATGTAGATGATATTCCTTATATAGATAAATCGGCCTTCGACTTCAACTTCTCGGACATTGAAAGTATTGAAGTGTTGCGCGGACCGCAAAGCACTCTTTATGGAAGGAATGCAATGGGTGGATTAATCAAGTTACACACCAAATCACCCTTCAGTTATCAGGGAACCGACCTTAAATTAAGTGCCGGAACTTATGATAGTTATTCAGCTTCATTGACACACTATCACCGCGTAAGTGATAAGTTTGCTTTCTCGGCAGACGGTTTTTATGATAAAAGTGGAGGATTCTTCAATAATGTATATCTGAATAAGAAAGCTGATCCGTTTAGTGATGGCGGCGGAAGAATACGCAGCATCTGGTTACCAAAGGAGAATTTGAAACTGGACTTGAATGTAAGTTATGAATATAGTGATCAGGGAGGTTATCCTTATGCTAAATACGATAAAACAACAGGTAAGACAGGCGATGTTTCAACTAATCTAGAGAGCACCTACTACCGCGGACTGCTGAATGCCGGTCTTAACATCAGTTATCAGACAAGAAACTATACTATGAGTGCAATGACCAGTTTCCAGAACCTAAAGGACAGAATGTTCATGGATCAGGACTTTACAGCGGCAAATATGTACTCCATCACTCAGAAACAGAAGCAAAATACCGTAACAGAAGAGATTGTTTTCAAATCAACAGCCAATAAGAGATATGAATATGTATGTGGTGCCTTTGGCTTTTACCAGTCACAGAACACAAACTCGCCGGTAAATTTCGGAAGTGACTTTTTAATTGCCAGCCGCATGTATCCGTCCGTAAAATCATTATCCGTTCCCGGAGAATATGACACTCCTACTATGGGGGCTGCCCTGTTCCATCAATCAACCTTTAACAACATATTGTTCAAAGGACTATCGGCCAGCATTGGTCTGCGCCTGGATTATGAGAAAACAAAGATCAGTTACAACACAAATGCCACCATAAATAGTCAGCCAATGCAAACAACCATTCTCACGGGTGATGCTAAAGATGACTACCTGCAATTACTCCCCAAGCTTGCACTTAAATACGATTTTAATGATAATAAATTGGGCAATGTCTATGCTTCCATCAGCAAAGGATATCGTTCGGGAGGTTATAATTACCAGATGTTTGCCGACCTTGTGCAAGGGTTAATGATGGCCAGTCCGGCTTCGGACTACACATCATCTAATGTTGATGTAAAAAGCTCCATTATCTATAAACCGGAATATACCTGGAGTTATGAAGCAGGTACTCACCTGTCTTTATTGGACAATAAGCTGACAGCCGATCTTGCAGCCTTTTATATGGATACAAGAGACCAGCAAATAGTTAAGTTTGCCCCTAGTGGTTTAGGAAGAATGACAGTAAATGCGGGACACAGCGCCAGCCTTGGAGCAGAAGCAAGTGCTCGCGCAATCATTACCAATGCATTGAGTCTGAATGCTTCCTACGGATATACTCATGCCACCTTCAAAGATTACATAGGACAAGTGAAGAACCAGCAGCAACAGATTGTATCTGTTGACTACAAGGACAATTATGTACCAATGATTCCGCAGAACACATTCAGCCTTGGCGGTGAATATGCTTTCACATTCCAGAACTGCTTTATCAATAAATTAGTGTTCAACGCCCAGTATAATGGCGTTGGCAGAATATACTGGACAGAAAGCAACGACCTGACACAGAAATCTTACGGATTGCTGAACGGTAAGATTGGAATTACCATGAACAAAGTACAGGTTGACTTCTGGGGAAGAAATCTTACCGATAAATCTTACGCAACATTCGGTTTTGTTTCCAGCTCAAACACCTTTATGCAAAAAGGCAGACCTATGCAAGCTGGCGTTGATTTAAGATATAGATTCTAAAAGACAATGGGGAACTGGGAAAAACGCCCTGTTCCCTTTCTGACAAGAGCCTCTCTCTTGAGAATAGACATAGCAATAACTTGCTTTTATCATGGTTAAGGAACTATGATATTATGTCTATCCTTGATGGAGAGGTTTTCTTTTTTTTATTATTGGTTGACAGCTCCGCAGGAAGGGCATTCTCCTTTTTCTTTCATCAGCGCTCCGCACTTACCACAACGATATTTATACGTCATTCGTCCATTAATCTTTTTCACCAGAAGATAGAAGAAGAAGAGCAGAGTAGGATATCCCACATAATACGAAGTAGCAATGATAAAGAAGAAATAGCAAAAGATACAACAAGCTGCCAGCCCAAGGAGGTATAAGAAAGCAGATGGAGCAGAAAGCTGATGGAACAAATCTTCAAGAGAAGCCAGGAAGATAACAATGAATGCCCACAGACTAAGCACAAAAACGCTTAGTATAAGAGGTACTTTAAAAGGACTTAGAGTGGGATTGAAGTAATAATGCTGCCACGTTTCGGGAGCAAACATTTGCACACTCTCATAAATGGTAGCCGAAAAGGCCAGCAGAAAACAGAGCATCAGCGGATATACACTGTTGATATCATTAAAGTAGACCAGCATGAGCTTCTTTTTCAGGTACACCCTTAAAAGGAATATGGCCAATACAACTGCTACCACTATTAAAGAATAGGAAGCATGGGTATGACTAAACAAAAAGATAGCCTGTGAGCCAAAATCGACCGGCACCAGATTATCAACAACCATTGATTCGTGAATCCATCCTTGCGTTTTCTCGTCACGTGCCACTTTTACCCATACAGAGTCCACTGTGTCCGAGGGTTGTATCATAAAATCGGCCACTACTACCCTATCGCCTTTGTTTACCATCAGGAACTTATCCTTAAATGGCAACTGCGCCAGCATAACCGTATCCGAACAAACTTCAAAGTTCTTATTCAGCGTATAGTGATATTTATAAAGATAGGAAAGAGAGTCCTTTGTCTTATCAGATATCTCCTTTTTGTCGAGGTTAGGCTTCTCATAACGACAGGAATAAAAAGCAACGGAGAATAACAGAATAAAAAAGAGTAAGAGACTGCGCATACCGCCACATAGCAGTCTTGTCTGACGAACAGCTTTAAACACCGACACAGCCGGTTTATTTTGCAAAATCTCCTGATCTCTCTTTTTCATTTTCTTATTGTTCATTAATCACTTTCATCTCACATTTCTTGCAATCAAACGATAAGCGGAACTTTTTATCCTTGTATGTCAGATAATATGGCTCTGTATAGGGCGATTTTCCTCCCTGATGAACAGGACAATAACCCATATTATAGCGAATGCAGTACTTACAGAACATCACCGTGGCGCCTTCTACCGGAACTTTTTCGAAGGCAGG
This sequence comes from uncultured Bacteroides sp., assembly GCF_963678845.1. NCBI lineage: Bacteria > Pseudomonadati > Bacteroidota > Bacteroidia > Bacteroidales > Bacteroidaceae > Bacteroides > uncultured Bacteroides sp. The sequence continues at coordinate 159,279 of NZ_OY787466.1, read as the reverse complement.
CTGAACACTCTTCACCCCATGATCCAGATAGAACGACTCAGCCTCAGCATTCATCACGTTGCCCAGATAGGTAAGTTCGGTTTTCGTAAACGGATGACTGGTAGGAACAATTTTCTTTGATGAACGGCGGAAATTAATCTTCCTTGTCTGAAGCAACTTATCAACAGCCTCCCGTCTTAATTCTGCCAGGGCTGAAGCCGGGATAAACCAGTTTTCCTGAAACTCCACATCAATTCTTGCAGCTTCAAACGGTGTATTGCCAAGCTTACTCAGCTGATTACGAAGGTTATCCGCCTGCGGAGTGCGTGCAAGCTCTTTCTCGCGGGGAAGTGTTACACTCACGGCGTTTCCATCTTCGTCTTTCAGAGAAAGAGTGAAGCCAAAGTTATTTTCTGTGAGGTTAATCTCCACATCAATCTTCCGTTCTGCGGATTTACGCGCCAATAGTTTCTCGAACTCCTGGTCGAAATTCCGGTAAAGAACCGTGCGGGGTTTCACATCCGGCATTTCGTGAGGAAAGAGTTTATTAGTCTCTACCTTGTTAATGCGGAAACCACTGAGATCTCCCTGTTCGTTGATAAAACATACCCCATCGCCGTTGTTAAACGACTTGACTCCTGCTACGGTAAGGTAGTTTCCACGCAGTTCTTTCACCGTTCCCATCTCCTCACCCAAGGATTTCGGAGTGTCCATAGAGGACATATCTTTGGAGCGATTGAATAGGAAATAATTGGTAGCACCACGGCTGAAACTCTTGTCCAGCTGAGGAGTAAATTCATACTTGCAATGTCCGGAAGAAGCCCGGATATATTCTGGCCGGCGTTCAATTATCTCATCAAGTTTCTTGCGATAATAGGCCGTTACATTCTTAACATAAGATACATCTTTCAGTCGTCCTTCTATTTTCAGTGAAGTAACACCTGCATCCAGCAGTTCTTCAAGATGGTCGGACTGGTTAAGGTCTTTGAGTGAAAGCAGGTGTTTGTTGCGAACAATCACCTTTCCGGTAGCATCAACCAGGTTAAACGGAAGGCGACACACCTGTGCACACTCTCCCCTATTGGCACTTCTGCCATAAAGAGCCTGACTCACGTAGCACTGTCCGCTATAGCTCACGCACAAAGCGCCGTGAACAAACACTTCCAGAGCAACATCAGTAGCTTCATGTATTTTCTTTATCTCTGCCAAGGAGAGTTCTCGGGGAAGCACCACCTGTTCAAATCCGGTTGCTTCCATGAACTGCACCTTTTCAGGCGTACGGTTGTCATTCTGCGTACTTGCATGAAGGGCGATAGGCGGCAAATTCATTCGGGTTATGGCCATATCCTGTACAATAAGCGCATCGACCCCCACTTTATATAGTTCCCAAATCAACTCTTCGGTCTCCTTCAGCTCGTCATCGCGAAGAATGGTGTTGAGTGCAACGTGAACTTTAGCATTATACAAATGAGCATGCTCCACCAATGCAGCAATATCTTCCAGTGTATTTCCGGCAGCAGCCCGCGCGCTGAATTTGGGTGCACCAATATACACCGCATCTGCCCCATGATTAATCGCTTCTATTCCACACTCCAGATTTTTTGCAGGAGCCAGCAACTCTATTTTTCTTGGTTTCATCATTTGATATCGTCAATATTAAACGGAGTTTCCTGATAAACAAAGTAATTCAGCCAGTTGGAAAACAACAGATTGGCATGGCCTCGCCAGCGAACCAGCGGTGCATTGTCAGGATTATTATCGCGATAGTAATTACAAGGTATTTCTATATCGAGTCCCTTTTCAAGGTCACGTTTATATTCCTCATCAAGCGTAAGAGGTGAGTATTCTGAATGTCCGGTCACGAAGAACTCTCTTCCGTTTCTTCCCATTACCAAGTATACTCCAGCCTCATCAGACTCAGAAAGAATCTCAATCTCGGGCACTTTCAATATATCTTCCCGGCGAATTTCCGTATGGCGACTGTGAGGCACGTAGAACACATCATCAAATCCACGGAAAATTGGGTTAAGGGAATCTTTTGGGGTATGGTTAAACACACCAAACTTCTTTTTATCCAGCGGATATTTGGGCACGCCGTAGTAATGATACAGCCCGGCTTGTGCAGCCCAGCAGATATAAAGTGTAGACGTAACGTGAGTACGGGCCCAGTCAAAGATTTCCGTTATCTCGCCCCAGTAAGTAACATCCTGGTAATCCATTTGTTCCACAGGAGCACCGGTAACAATCATACCGTCATACTTCTCTTTTTTCATTTTTTCAAAGTCTTCATAGAAAGCTTTCATGTGCTCTACGGGAGTATTCTTCGAAGTATGGCTTTTCAGCTTCATAAAAGAGATTTCCAATTGGAGAGGCGTGTTTGACAACAGGCGAATCAAATCGGTTTCTGTGGTAATCTTTATCGGCATCAGATTGAGAATCACAATCTTCAGTGGACGAATATCCTGCTGACTGGCGCGTGAATTATCAATCACGAAGATATTCTCTTCCTTCAGCAGCTCAATGGCAGGTAATTTATCAGGTAAATTTAACGGCATCTTCTTCTTAACTAAAATTTTATATCAGCTGCAAAAGTAATCATTTCCACGCAATCTTATTCAGATTAGCCTACTAATTAATGCAGACCCGGTTCATAATTAACCAATTATAAAGGTTGCATTAACCGTAGCCTCCCGAGGCTGGTAGATTAGGGTCGTGAGGTTAATATTTCAAGGTCGGGAGGTTGCAACATTAGGGTCATGACCATAATAGTAATTTCCCGAGAGAGAATGGTTAGTTTCCCGCAGAGAATGCATTAGTTAATACTGTTTAAATAGATAAATGCCGGCACATCAGTGCTGAACAATATAGCAGAAGCAATGTTATTATCACATTACAATTTACAAAGAACAATTAATAAAAAAGAATATGAAGATATTGTTTGTACTTACGTCCCACGATCAGCTGGGAAACACGGGACATAAAACCGGATTCTGGATAGAAGAGTTTGCAGCACCATATTATGCATTGTCAGATGCACAGGCTAGTATCACGATTGCTTCGCCAAAAGGCGGACAACCTCCTATTGACCCAAAAAGTTCATTGCCCGAGTCTCAAACTCCTGCTACCGTAAGATTCAATAAAGATGAAGCTTTGCAAGACAAGTTAGCCCACTCATTGAAATTGAGTGAAGTAAAAATGGAAGATTACGATGCAGTGTTCTACCCCGGCGGGCACGGTCCATTGTGGGACTTGGCCAATGATGAAACTTCCATCAGGTTAATTGAAGCATTCTATGCCGCCAACAAACCAATAGCATTTGTCTGCCACGCTCCGGGTGTGCTTATCAAGGCCAAAGCACCGAACGGCGAACCTTTGGTAAAGGGCAAAGAAGTGACGGGATTCTCTAATTCTGAGGAAGAGGCCGTGCTACTGAACAAGATTGTTCCCTTCTTGCTGGAAGATGAAATAAAAAAGCTAGGCGGCCATTACAGTAAAGGTCACGATTGGGGCTCGTACATAAAGAAAGATGGATTACTGATTACGGGACAAAACCCAGCCTCATCAGAAGCTGTAGCCGAGGAATTAATGAAAGCATTGCACTAAAAGCAGCTTTTTTACTCAAAAAGAGTGAGGGTAGAGCCGAAAAGTGAGAGATGAGTGAGGGACAAACTTGCATCTCTCACTTTTTATTTCACTGTAAATAAAGCTATTAATCAACTTTAGTGAGGGAGTGATGGATGAGAAAAAAGTTCTATTTTCATAGAAAGAATGAAAAAGCTATGAAATAAAGCAAATACAAAAAAATGCTGTAACTTTGCAGAAAATTTATAAGAGTTATGAAAAAGAAGAAAAGTAATTCCTTGATGGAATATGTAAAGGCTGCCCGCCGTGGAAGCAGGGAAGCGGAGATTGAACAACACGGACATCCGATAAACTATCGAAAAGTAGTACCTTCGAAGAAGGCGTACAACAGGAAAAAGAATAAGGCAGACGATAAGGGTCTGCCTTATTTGTTTTTACAAATCTATAAAGTATCTGTTAGCAACTCATCTCTCCTGCGTTTTTCTTGGCAGAAAGCAGATTATATGCCCCTTTAACAACCACCTTCGCAGTGCTAATATTAAATTTCTCCGGCAATATAATTTCTGTAAATCCACTATCAGTAACACCCTTACGCACTTCAATCATACGATATTCGGTAAAAGGTTTGCCACCTTCCTGCTTATTCTTGTCGAACACAAAAATATAATCTTTATCATCAAAGCTAACCACAGCATCCGACGGAACAGAAGCAACGCTATGACCTGATGTTTCGATAACTGCATTCACATACATTCCGGGAAGTACGTTTTTGCACTTTCCAAGAACATTGGCATACACTTTATAAGTCTTGTCTTCACTAACAGACTTACCGGTTTGATATACAACAGCTTCGTGTTGTTCTGTCTCATTATTAATGAAGAAGCGTATTTTTTCTCCTTTATCTACCTGAGCTGCATCCTTATCAAATAAAGTAAGCTCGAGGAATAATTTATCGTTATTTACCACTTCAAACATAATGTCTGCCGGAGTAACATATTTCCCAAGGTTTACATTCACCGTCTTTACGTATCCGGTCAAAGGAGATGTTATCACCGCCGAACGATGAATATTACTTTCTGTAAGCTGGGCCGGATTAATGCCAATAAGAGAAAGCTTTTGTTTCAGCGCGTTTACCTCTGCTTTAAGATTTCTGTAATCAGTGGTGACCTGTTGATAAGTTTTTTGAGACGACACATCATTCTTGTAAAGTTCAGATTGACGTTTATAGTCTGCCTCGGCATACTTAAGCTTATTCCTTGCCTGAAGATAGTTCTGCTGGATATCAATGAATTCCGGATTTTCAATAACCGCAAGTACCTGCCCCCTATGAACAGGATTACCGGGAATTAAAGAAGTCTTTCTTACGTAGCCTCCCATTGGTGCACATACAGTTGCCAGATTTTGGGGAGCAACAGAAACTAAACCATTTACTTTTGTTGTACCGCTAAGAGAGCGCATCTCTATTTTTCCCAGTTGAATATCTGCAAGCTTAATCTGGTCGGAACGCATCTCTACAATATCCTCGGGAATTACTTCAGCTTCCTTACTCTCTTCGGCTGGCTTTTTATTGCCGTTACACGATACCAGAGCTATTGTGAAAGCCACAAAAAAGAATCGTGAGAAAAATCTATATTTTGACATACTATTTATTTTAAAACGTTTTACCTGTAACATATTCGATATTAATAATGGTTTGGTTATAGCTATTAAGCGCATCCAGATAATTCTGTCTGATATCCAGCGCTCTGTCAAGACTTAGCACATAATCAAGATAATCCATTGAACCGGACTTATAACTACGGGTAGATTGCTCTATGATTAAATCTGCTTCCGGAATGGCTTGTTTCTCATAATAATCTACACTACCTAAGTACTTGCTGTATTCATCAATCAATGAGCGATAACTGCCTGAGAGTTCTTTTGAATAGCTTTCGGCATTAGTCTGAGCAATCTTTTCATTGATCTTTGCTGCCTTGTTTTTAGATTTACCGGAAACAAACCAAAGAGGAACAGCAACACCCACTTGCACTGCATTGAAACGGTCTCCCCTTCCAAAAGTTCTTTGAATGCCATTTACGTCTTGCGTTCCTACCATTGTCTGACTGGAATATCCAATACTGAAATCGGGCATCATCCTGCTTTTTTCAAGCTTTCGCTCAATCTGTGAAACCTCAATCTGATGTTGCACATATCCCAATGAAGGATTCTGAGCAATAGCCAGACTGTCCATTACAGGAATATACTCTAGTCGTTTCAACACAGAATCGGCAGGAGTAAACTGAATATCGGTATTTAACAGTGTTTGCAGTTTACGACTAAAGATACCAATATCAGCTCTTGTCTGGCGCAATTGATTCTTTACTTCGAGATTCTGAGAACGTGCAGTAATCATTTCCAGTTTATTGGTTTCACCTACTTTAGCTCTTAATTCTGCAGCCTTCAAAAAACCCGTAAACAAACTATCCTGATAACTTAACAAGCTTTGCTTTGAGTGCAGGTATGCCAGTTGCCAATAGACCTGTTTTACCTGAGTAGCTGTTTCGAGTCGTGAACCTTTTAGCTGCCATTCACTGCTTTTCACTTTAGCATCAGCCAGTTTTCCCTGATTAATATAAACCGTAGGGAAGGCTATTGATTGCGACACGGTATAACTATTATCTTTAGTATACGAATTAAACCTGCCATACTGCACTTCTATATTCGTCTTTCCCAAATCCAATGAAGCACCCTTCAATGCTTTCTGAGCATCTACAGAATAACTGGATGAACGGACAGACAAGTTATTCTCCAAAGCTAATTGAATAGCATCATGCAAACTAATAGATCTTGGTTTCTGCGCTTCTGCATTATTAAAAGCAGCTGATCCTAAAAGTAAAAACAACGAAACGGATAGCACTTTTGTCGATTTACGTTTGAACAAAGCCCTGAAACTATGAGTAGAGAACAGGATATAAAATACCGGAAGAATAATCAGAGTAAGCAAAGTAGCTGTGATAAGTCCGCCAATAACCACTGTAGCTAAAGGCTTTTGTACTTCTGCACCAGCAGAGGTTGACAATGCCATTGGTAAAAAACCCAACGAAGCAGCAGCGGCCGTCATTATAACAGGACGTAAACGTGTTTGCAATCCTTTAATTACTCTTTCCGTAATATCATCAACACCTTTCTTTTCCAATCGGTTGAATTCTGAGATAAGCACTATACCATTAAGCACAGCCACACCAAACAAGGCAATGAAACCTACTCCCGCAGAAATAGAGAAGTTCATGCCACGTATCCACAGTGCAAAGATGCCACCAATGGCAGACATCGGTACTGCTGTGTATATAAGCAGGGTCTGTTTTACAGAATGGAAAGTAAAGAACAACAGAACAAAGATTAAAAGCAATGCAACCGGCAAGGCTATAGCAAGTCTGTCTTTAGCTGCTTCCAGATTCTTAAACTGACCACCATAAGAAACATAATAACCTGTGGGAAGGCTAACTTGTTTATTTATCTTAGCTGTCACGTCATTAATAACACTTTCAACGTCTCTGTTACGAACATTAAATCCAATAGTAATACGGCGTTTGGTATCTTCTCTTGAAACCTGAGCCGGACCGGATTTTATAGAAATATCAGCAAGCTGCTCAAAAGGTATTTGTTCTCCGTTTGGTGCTGCAACCGACAAGCTCTTTACATCATCAAGATTCTGGCGGTAATCTTTATCCAAACGAACTACCAGATCAAAACGTTTTTCTTCGTCATATACAACCCCAGCCTGACTACCGGCAAATGCAGCACGTAGAACCCGGTTTACATCATCAATAGAAAGTCCGTATTGTGCCAAACGGTCACGATTGAAGTTTACCTGTATTTGTGCAAGACCTGTTACTTTCTCAACATTTATATCTTCAACTCCCTGAACCTTTTTTATTATCTTTTCCACATCAGCAGCTTTATCGGCCAAAGTATTGAGATCATCACCAAATATTTTAACGGCAACATCCTGCTTGGAACCGGAAAGGAGTTCATTGGAACGCATTTGTATAGGCTGTTGAAACTCGAATTTCACTCCGGCAAGAGGAATAAGTTTCTCCTGCATCTTCTCAACTAGTTCTTCACGTGTCTTAGCTGATGTCCATTCACTCTTATTCTTTAGCGTAATAATATAGTCGCCTGTTTCCATTGGCGTAGGATCTGTAGGAATCTCACCGGCACCAATCTTACAAACCACATGCTTTACCTCCGGAAAATTATCAAGCAAAATCTTATTTGCTTTCTGAACCATCTCAACAGTATTTGTAAGTGAGCCTCCCTGCAAAGTAACAACGCCAGCGGCCAAATCACCTTCTTCGAGCTGAGGAATAAATTCACCACCCAAGCCACTGAATACAAACAGACTTGACAGGAACAATACAATTGCAGAAACAGAAACCAGCAATTTACGTTTAAGAGCAAAAGCTATAACAGGATTAAAGGCTTTGTGAATATTATCCATCAGCTTATCTGAAAAGCTCCGCTTATGCTCTGTCTTTTTACTGAGGAACAATGCAGAAATCATTGGTACATAAGTAAGCGAAAGGATTGCAGCCCCTATCAATGCAAAAGTAACCACCTGAGCCATTGGGCGGAACATCTTACCTTCGATGCCTACCAATGCCATAATTGGCAAATAAACAATCAAAATGATAACTTGTCCGAAAGTAGCAGAACTCATCATTCGCTTGGCTGATTCAAAAACACTTTCATCCATTTGTTCCTGCGAGAGAACTTTCACACCCGAACTGTGTAATTTACCCTGAGTAATGCGGTGTACCACGCTTTCTACAATAATAACCGCACCGTCAACAATCAATCCAAAGTCGATAGCTCCCAAACTCATCAGGTTACCCGACACACCAAATAAGTTCATCAGCGAAATGGCAAATAGCATGGACATAGGGATAACTGAAGCAACAATTAACCCTGCCCTGATATTTCCCAGCAATAATACGAGAATAAATATTACGATTAAAGCACCTTCAATAAGATTTCGGGAAACAGTACTAATAGCACGTCCCACAAGATCTGAACGATTAAGGAACGGTTCTATTTTTACGCCTTTTGGCAATGATTTCTGAATAGATGCAATTCGGGTTTCAACGTTATTGATAACTTCATGTGCATTAGCCCCCTTAAGCATCATTACTACACCTCCCACAGCCTCGGTTGTGTCAACAACAAATGCACCATAACGGGTAGCATTACCATATTGCACGGTGGCTATATCTCTTATTAAAACAGGAATGCCAGATGAATTAGACTTTACAACAATCTTTTCAATATCTTCGAGGGTTTTCACAAGACCGATACCGCGAATAAAATATGCAGTAGGTTTCTTATCTATATAAGCACTTCCTGTATTTTCATTGTTTTTTTCGAGAGCTCCGAAAATATCTGTTAATGTAAGGTTCATGGATCTAAGCCTTTCTGGATTTACAGCTATTTCATACTGTTTTACAAAACCTCCATAGCTATTAATATCGGCCACACCCTGTGTACCAAGCATCTCACGACGCACCACCCAATCTTGAATAGTACGCAATTCCATTGGAGTATATTTGTGTTCATATCCTTTGTCTACGGCAAGACGGTATTGAAAGATTTCTCCCAAACCGGATGAAATAGGGGCAAGTTCTGTTTTTGCAAGTCCGGGAGGAATTGCCTCTTCTGCCTCTCTTAACCGCTCGCTTAATTGTTGGCGTGCCCAGTAAACATCTACGTTGTCTTTAAACACTACGGTTATAACCGATAACCCTAAACGCGAAATAGAGCGAAGCTCAATAATGTCAGGAATATTGGCTACTGCAACTTCTATAGGTGCAGTAATGGCACTTTCAACTTCCTGAACTGCCAGTGATGGTGCAAGTGAAATAATCTGCACCTGATTATTAGTAATATCCGGTATAGCATCAACAGGTAAGCGGGTAAGCGAATACGTTCCCCAACCTATCAAGGCTACAACAAATAGTCCGATAATGAATTTATTCTTTATCGAAAAATGTATGATACGTTCTATCATGAAATATCTGCTTTTATAAAATTAATACAGAACTAATAACTATAAGATATTAGTAAATAAAGAACAAAGAACTAACAGGTATTGATTCTTTTACACAGCTAAAAATGAATTTCAACCATGATATACAGAAACAATAAATATCAGTTTTTCGTTAATTAAACTTGGCCTTAAAGCCAAAAACATGCAGATTGTAGTTAGTAAATCCACACCTATTTAAAGTGTGGGCGGGCCGCGAAGATTTATAGCATGGAAAACGCCCGCTCCATGAAGAGCTTCAATAAAGAAATAAAGACGGTCAAATGATTCGAGCCTCGGAGGAAGCAATGAATGTATAAAAGAAGCCGGAAAAAGTGTAATAACCTGCCAGAAGTGAGGTTGTACATTCACATCATCGTGATGCTGAATCGAAAAGTGAAGTTGGGTAATGCAATAGCCGTCACAATCTTGTTCTGCCTGATGGTGAGGCTTCGTAGGAGAATCCGCATCACCCTGCAAACAAATCTCATCCTCAAAATGATGATGATGGGGCAATACCGGTACAATCAGCACCAACATGCTGACCAACAACAAAAACCAACCGGTATATCTCCTCTTTTTCATTTTTATAATATTTCGGTGCTAAGGTAGTTGTTTCTAGCCAGAAAGAAAAGAAAAAAGAGGTAAAAGCCAATTACTTGGGCTTTTACCTCTTACACTATTATAACCAAAAACTACTATTACCAAATAGAGACTCTCTTCTCAACAGGAAGATACATTGGATCTTTATCAGTGATATTGAAAGCCTTGTACCATGCGCCAATCTGAGGAAGAGCTCCGTTTACGCGCCATTCTCCTAAAGAGTGAGGATCAGATTTTGTACGGCTCAGAATTGCTTCAGGACGAATATTTCCTGCCCAGACACCTGCATAAGCCAGGAAGAAACGTTGTTCAGGAGTAAAACCATCAATTGATCCAAGAGGAGCATTTGCTGTTGCGTTTTCAAATGCCTGGAAAGAAATCTGAAGACCACCGTGATCGGCGATATTCTCACCAAGAGTAAACTTACCGTTTGCATGTACACCCGGAGCAACTTCAATATTATCAAAGAAGTTTGCCATTACAGCTGCACGAGTTTCAAAGTTCTTTGCATCTTCTGCAGTCCACCAGTCTTTCAGGTTTCCGTCTTTATCATATTGTCTACCCTGATCATCGAATCCGTGAGTCATTTCATGTCCTATTACCACACCAATTGCTCCATAATTGAAAGCATCATCCGCATTCATATCAAAGAAAGGATATTGCAGGATTCCAGCAGGGAAGCAAATTTCATTTGTGGTAGGATTATAATATGCATTCACAGTTTGCGGAGTCATTTGCCATTCATCCTTATCAACCGGTTTATTAGCCTTATTAATCATGTAAGCAGTTTCGAAACGATTAGCACGTTCTACATTTGCCCAATATGAATCATTCTTTATCTGCAATGCAGAATAGTCTCTCCATTTATCAGGATATCCTATTTTTACGTGGAATGCAGATAACTTCTCCTGAGCTTTTGCTTTTGTTTCATTGCTCATCCAAGCCAGATTCTGAATACGCTGACCTAATGAAACCTGAAGATTCTTCACTAGAGTCACCATTCTTTCCTTTGCTGCTGCAGGGAAATATTTTTCAGTATACATCTGACCAACTGCTTCACCCAAAGAACCGTCCACTACTGACACAGCACGTTTCCAACGAGGTTTCATCTCTTTCACACCATTCATTGTCTTACTGTAGAAATCAAAGTTCTGAGCATTGATAACATCACTTAAATAAGAAGCAGAAGCATCAATCAATTTCCATTGCAAGTAAGCTATCTGATCTTTCAACGGAACAGTGTTGATGATATTCACCGCTTCCTTTAAAGAAGCAGGCTGACCAACACTGATTTCTTTAAGACCTTTCAATCCAAAATCAGTGAAGAAAATATCCCAACCAAAAGAAGGGTATTGTTTTTTCAGATCGGCAATTGTTAACTTGTTATAGTTTGCATGAGGATCTCTTAGTTCAACCTTTGTACGAGCAGTTTTTGCCAATCGGGTTTCAATAGCCATAACAGCAGTCATTGCTTTTTGAGCAGAAGCTTTGTCATAACCAGCTAACTGGAACATCTTTACAACATGTAATTTGTATTTATCACGAATTTCCTTGGTTTTAGCATCATTTTCCAGGTAATACTCACGTTCACCCATGCTAATGCCGCTTTGATATGTATGAACCATATTCATAGAACTGTTCATATCGTCGCTGCTCACATAAACCGTAAAATATGGATCAAACCCCATTGTACGCATTTCCGCCAATAAAGGATAGATAGCCGATTTACTCTTTAAAGAAGCAATTTTCTTCAGATAAGGTTTGATAGGAGCTGCTCCCTCTTTATTCAGCTTCGCACTATCCATGGCAATGTTATACAGGTCACCAATCTTTTGAGCCACTGTTCCCTGCTGGCTTTTTACTTTTGCAAGTCCTTCAATCAGTCCTTTTAACTGTGAACGATTGTTTTCGGCAAGTTTATCAAAAGATCCAAAACGTGCATATTCACCTGTCAGTGGATTATTTTTCATCCATCCACCGCAAGCATACTTATAAAAACTGGTTCCCGGTAAAGCGGTCTTATCAAGATTATCAAAGTTAACTCCAGGAGCTAGCTGAGCACTCATTTCGCTATTCCACCCTGTACTCATCAAACAGAATGCAATTAGCGGTAAATAATTCTTCAATTTCATACGTTATTATTTAATTTACTTTGTATCCTCTAGTTAATCAATCTGACGCAAAGAAAAGAATAAAATCACATGGGTGATGTTATTTATACAAAAAATATTCGAGAGTTTATTTATTCACTTTTCGCTTCATCCAATTCTATAGAAGCAAGCTCCCACTCTTCCACGATGTTGTCCATCTCTTGCTTCAGGTTTTGATGCTTTGCATAGAGTTCCATATCCGAAGCCCCTTCTGGAGTAGCCATTTTTATTTCAACTGCGGAGATTTTATCTTCCAGCTCTTCTATTTTTTTCTCACAATCAGCAACCTGCTTTTCCAGTTTGCGAAGTTTTTTATTCAGCTCCTTCTGTGCTTCGTATGAAAGTTTATTTTCAGATACAGCTTCCGATTCACTATTCTGAGCCGTAGGAGAAACTGATAATTCGGACTTGCGTTGCAGTTCATTAAGACTGTCCATTTTCTTTTTCTGCAGGAAGTCATAAATACCACCCAAGTGCTCTCTAACTACTCCCCCACCAAACTCGTAGACCTTAGTAACCAGCCCGTCCAAAAATTCACGGTCGTGAGAAACAATAATCACGGTTCCGTCAAAATCCTTAATTGCATCTTTAAGCACATCCTTTGTGCGCATATCCAAGTGATTGGTAGGCTCATCCAGAATAAGAAGATTAACCGGTTCCAGCAACAGCTTGATCATGGCCAAACGAGTACGTTCTCCACCGGAAAGTACCTTGACTTTCTTATCGGAAGCTTCACCTCCAAACATGAAAGCGCCCAGTATATCACGAATCTTTGTGCGGATATCTCCTGTTGCCACATAATCAATAGTGTCGAACACAGTGAGACTCTCGTCCAGCATTTGCGCCTGATTCTGTGCAAAATAGCCAATCTGGACATTATGTCCAATAGTCAGCTTGCCTTCATAATCAATATCGCCCATGATACATTTCACCAATGTGGATTTTCCTTCACCGTTCTTTCCCACAAAAGCAATCTTTTCACCACGGTTAATAGTGAGATTCACATCATGATAAACCACATGATTGCCATAAGCCTTTTTCAAATCCTCTGCAATAATAGGGTAATTTCCCGAACGAGCAGCCGGTGGAAACTTAAGCCTCAACGTAGAATTATCTTCATCGTCCACTTCAAGACGTTCAATCTTTTCCAACTGTTTGATACGACTCTGCACCTGTACAGCTTTCGTTGCTTTATAGCGGAAACGTTCCACAAAATCTTCCGTTTCCTGAATCTGTTTTTGCTGATTCTCATAAGCACGCAACTGTTGTTCTCTTCGTTCTTTACGAAGTTCTACAAAGCGTGAATAAGGAACCTTATAATCGTATATTTTTCCACAACTAATTTCAATAGTACGGGTAGTTACCGCATCAATAAATGCACGGTCGTGAGACACCAACACCACCGCGTTGCAACGAGTAGAAAGAAAATTCTCCAGCCATTGGATACTTTCAATATCAAGGTGGTTGGTAGGCTCATCGAGAAGAAGTACATCCGGTCGTCTGAGCAAGAGCTTTGCCAACTCGATACGCATACGCCATCCACCACTGAACTCGGAAGTAGAACGAGAAAAGTCATCTCTACTGAAACCCAGCCCCACGAGAGTACGCTCAATCTCCGCCTGATAATTGGTTCCACCCATCATCAAGTATCGTTCATTTTCATGTGTAAACCGGTCAATCAGTTTGTGATAGCTTTCTGATTCGTAATCAGTTCTGTCCGCCAACTCCTGATTCATCCGTTCAATGTCCGCTTGAAGCTCAAAAATATGTTCAAACGCCTGTTCGGCCTCCTCCATCACGGTATGCTTATCACTTAAAATCATCACCTGTGGAAGATAACCAATGGTCACATCTTTTGGTGCGGCAACTATGCCAGCCGTGGGAACCTGTAATCCTGCCAATATCTTTAGCATGGTAGATTTCCCTGCACCATTTTTCCCAACCAGACCGATGCGATCTTTCTTGTTTATCACATACGATACACCATCGAATAGTGCTTTGGCATTAAACTCTACTTTTAATCCTTCTACTGAAACCATCTTTATATATTGTTGTCTCTTTTCTTACTAAAGTGCAAAGATACAACAAAAGCATAAAAATAGCCTTATTAAACGTTTCTTAATCAAAACAAAAAAGCACATAACACAAAAAAAATGAAACGACCAGTCTACATAATAAAAATTATCAACATACAATATTAAAAAAACAGATACAAAAACAAATACTTAGAACATATAATAACTTTGTATACATAAAGCTACTTCCCATTTCTGTTAAAAAGAGACCTTATATCATCTTTTGAAATTAATCTTTTTTCGCCATTATGTTCGATATATATTTTATAGTCATCACCCCCAACTTCTTCTTCAAACAAATCAACAACTCTAACATCTAAGACTTTAGCAATTCGACTTAACATATTAAGTGTTGGATTCCCATTTATTGACGTATAGAGTGATTGATATGATATTCCTAAACGTTTGGACACCTCTTGAAAGGTTAATCCTTTTTCCTTACAAATAGCCTGAATTTTGAGCATAATTATTTATCTGTTCTATAAATATAAATATTAAATAACACTAAATTTAGATTCTCCTAAAAAAGCAAAAGAATATGCTTGATTAAGAAAACTTATATTAGAAACCACTTGGTTAATAAATTTAAAGTATCTAGGTTAACCACAAAAACAAATATAGAAAATTAGTTATAATTAACGGCACTATCATCACTAAAAAGGAATCATTTAAACCGTGTTTTTACTTAATTTTAATAAAAATAACTCGATAATTCAAATTATAAATAGCTAAAAAACAGAAGAAAAGGGTTATGTATTCATATAACAAAAGGAAAACAAACTTATAAAATAAGATAAGAATTAAATTCACTAAACAACCAATAACTTTACTAAAAAAAAAGAATGCATAAATTCATTTTATATAGCCATATCAAGAATCATTAAATATCAATATATATATTGATATTTATAGAAACAGAGTAATATTAAATAGAAAGAACCAATGCAAAATATATATTACATTTAATATTAACATAATTTTAGCTAAATAAATAAAACAAAAAAGGACTCCCATTCTTTTATATAAATATATATACATATATTTGCAGTAATATATAAATATATAATATAGATAAAAAAATAATTTAATTTAATAATCAAGATTTTATTTAGCATACATTTCTATTTAAGTTTTAATATACCTCAATAATACCTCTATTATAGCTTAACAAACTTTATTAGATCTAATACAGAGAACTAATTTATTAACTCATTAATAATCCTGAGTTATAATAAAAAAATATAAGTTTATGATACTTCGACTTAAAAAAAGAGATAATTATTGGCGCATGAATAGAGAAACATTCTCACAATTTATAGAACACATTAACATCTATATTGAAACAAAGCAAGAATTAAACAATTTAGATGAAGAAGTATTATATGCTGAGATTTCTGACTATGACATTAAAAATGTTGGTCTTCTTTTCGGATACCATTTACAAGACAATGAAACATTACTATTAGCAGAAGTTTATCCTAAGTTTCAAATACTACTACCATCTGAAAAATTGTTTCAGATAAAAATATGCAAACTAGTAAACAACAAAGTTTTATTACTAACCACCTGCATCAAAAGACAATAATCATGACGAGAGAAATAAACTTTATTAGTTTTTTTACAAGAGGTCATTAGTATGTAAAAAACAGATCAAACAGTACAAATTATTATCAAAAGAGTATTATCTTTGAGAGCCAAAATAATACACACAAAAATCTAGTTACTAATGAATCAAAATTCGTCACGACTCTATGTAGTAGATGCCTTGAGAGGATTTGCTATTATTTCAATTATGCTACTTCACAACCTTGAACATTTCGATTTTTACTATATACCATCTTATTTCCCTGATTGGTTAAAGACTTTGGATAAAAGTGTATGGGATAGTTTGTTTTTTATTTTTGCAGGAAAATCGTATGCCATTTTTGCTCTACTTTTCGGATTAACGTTCTTTATTCAATCTCATAATCAGGAAAAAGCGGGCAAGGATTTCAGAGGAAGATTTGCATGGAGATTGCTTCTTTTACTCGGCTTTGGCATTATTAATTCAGCTTTTTATCAAGGAGACATCCTTACTATTTATGCTATTATCGGATTCGGATTGATTCCGGTGGCCAAATTCAGCAACAAAATTGTTCTAGGAATAGCTATCTTCTTAATGCTTCAGCCTTACGAACTGATCAATTTGATATCGGGATTATCAGATCCCTCTAAAGAAATGCAAAATCCCGCATCATGGGCTCTTTTCGGAAAGATGGCGGAGTATATTCCAAAAGATTCATTATTCAATACAATAGAAGGCAATCTTTCAAATGGCAGAATTGCTGTTATGGAATGGTCATGGGAGAATGGACGTGTATTCCAGACCTTATCATTGTTCATGCTTGGAATGCTTGCCGGACGAAAATCATTATTCAAAGTAACTCCTAAAAGTAAGATATTCTGGAAAAAAACTATAATATATGCAGCTATTGCTTTTGTTCCCCTATATATAATTAAGAGCAACGCAGCTTCCTGGTTTGACAGTGAAGCCATTCGCAGACCATTTCTTACCATCTTTAATTCATGGAACAACCTGGCTTTTATGCTAATCCTCGTTTCGGGTTTTGTGCTTTTATTCCAGACCAGAACCTTTGAAAAGATTCTGACTCATTTTTCTTCAATAGGTCGCATGAGCTTATCCAATTACATTATCCAGTCAATTCTGGGTTCATTTATCTACTATGGTTTTGGCTTAGGCCTATATCAATACACCGGAGCTACTTTTTGTTTACTAATAGGCATTACCCTTGGAACCTTACAAGGTTTCTTCAGTTCGTGGTGGATGAAGAGTCACCGTCAGGGACCACTAGAATTTATTTGGCACAAGGCTACCTGGGTTGGGACAGATAAATAGTCTTTTCAGAAGAAGAAAGCATTCTCCAATAAATAAAATTCCTTGGTGAATAGCTGAGATTTATTGGCGAATAACGCTTCAAACTCCCGCCTGCTTTTTTGGAAAGCAGGCGGGAGTTTGCTCAACATCCGATTACGTTTCAAAAAAAGCAGGCGGGAGTTTTTTTACATCGCACTTTGCAAAGATTCTACAAAAATTAAAAAGTTACCATCACTCCATCACGATCTCTTGTAACACATTAGAATATAATATATTAGGCAGTGATGGTAGCATTTTGATCCATCACGAATCCCACACTTTTGGGGTCATCCCTCACTTTTGCGAGTCACTTTTCTCCAAATTGGACCAAACTCAGCTTGATTTGTTTTTCAAAACAAATTATGCGTAAAATCTACTGATTGAGCTCGAAAAAGTGAGGGTTCATGACTTTTGTGATGGTTTTGTGATGGTTAAAATCGATCCATCACGGTGCAATCAGTTGTTGTTCAGCTTGTTGAACGAAATAGTGAGGGAGTGAGGGATGAAAACGTATTTTACCATTTGTTCTTTATCAGATTACTATAATATCAGAACGGGAATAAGTATTTTCTTGTTTTTAGTCTTAAGTATATCTTAAAAAAAATATTTTACTATCTATACGTACAAATTAAAACAATGTTATTATATTTGAAGAGTAAATAAAATAAAAAGGTATGCATAAAATTTATTTTCTAATTATTGAGATATTTATCTTACTATCCTTTAATTCATGCGCTTTATCAGATTCAAGCGATTCGGCAATTATTTCTGGTATAATAACAGATTCTTCAGGCAAAGGATTATCAGATGTTATAATAGAAGTAGATGCATTATCCGGAAAAATAGATACTAAAACATCACAAAATGGAGAATATACAATAAATATGCCATCTGGTGGATCTGCACTGGTTACTTATTCAAAGGATGGTTATACTGTTGTAAAAAAAGAGATTGTATCCAGAGGTGGCGCTAATAAAACCATAAATTTCAAAATGAGCACATACTCTGAAGGTGCTTATTTCTATGCATATCTTGCTGATACCTCTGTTAAGGATACAAAAGGACGGCTGTATGTTACAATATTGGCTAATGTTAATTATAATTTTGAATGCAAAGATGAGTGGATTAAATGTACGAAATCATCATCTGACTTTATAATTGAATATGATGAAAATAAAACATCCGAAGAACGTACTGCAACAATTACATTCAATGCTGAGTATGGAATATCAAAGACATTAAAAATTATACAAGAAGCTGGTCCTGTTCTTACGCTAATTGATTATATAGGAAAAGACAACAAAACAAACTTGCTCACATCTGATCCATTTATCACTTTCAACAGAGAAGTTAAACTCACATCAGTCACTTCTTCTATTAATAAAATGGATTTAACTCCCGAATATTCGGCTGACAAGAAAACCATCTATTTCCGTAACATTAAAAATACTATATTTTCAACTGCAACTATTTATTTCGGTGTAGAATCAACCAATTCTGAAAAATATATTGGCACAGTTGAATTAAAAAATACACAAAATTGAAAATGAAAACACACAATAACAAAACTAAAATAGACAGACATGAAATATATATCAATTTTCTTTATCCTATTTTGCTTATCAATCACTCTAAATGCACAAAGCAACTATAAGCGAGGGTTTATAATTACCAATGAGAAGGATACAATAATGGGGCTTGTAGATTTCAGAACAGATAGAACTAATTCAAAGATATGCAAATTTAAGAAGTCGGAAAAAGCTGAAGAGCAAGTCTTTTATCCCAAAGAGATTTTTGGTTATATGTTTATTGATGAGACGAAATACTATATATCTCAGAGTATTAATATAAAGGATAAAAGCTATGATGTTTTTCTGGAATATTTGGTTAAGGGAATAAAAGATCTCTATTTTTATCCCGATGAAACAGATAATCAGGATTACTATTTTCTTAAAGATGAAGATGGAAAAATGATCTCTTTCACAAAAGAGCCAGATAAAGTTGTTGATAATATATTAAAAAAGGACGACAAATATAAAAGAGCTTTGAATTATGCATTCAGAGATTGTGAAGCTATAGTCAATAACGTTGATAAAGTAGATTTTGGTCGTAAGTCTATGATTAAATTAACTGAGAAATATCACAAGCAAATGTGCTCTCCGGGTTTAGAATGTGTCGTGTTTGAAAATAACTACAAAAAGAAATTCGCAAAAATAAACTTGTCACTATATAGTGGAACCCAATTTACAGATTATTCCTTTGGGATGGAAAAATTGACACAATATAAATCTGTTCAATGTTTATCGCCTGTAATTGGAGGACAGTTTAATATATCCAGTCCACGACTGATAAAATCATTAAGCTTACAGGCCGATATTTCTTTCTCAAGTCTTAGATTTGAGAATGACCATATCTGGGATTCTAATACTTTCGGGTCTACAATCTATGAAAAATTTAAGTTCAAAGCCCTAATAACTACAGGTGAATTAGGATTTAAGTATACTCACCCTAATGGACAGTTCAGTCCTACTATCGAAGCTGGCATCAGTTACTCAATATTATCGAGCACATCGAATTCACTCTATAGAGAATCTATAAAAAATGGTCCCGAAACTATAGATAATTATGTATCGCCTCCTATGCACTATTGGGGAGGATATGGTGGAATTGGATTAAATTATCAAGTAAACAAAAAACATATTGTTTTCTGCCGCATTATTTATAACAGAATGAGTTATCTAAGCACTAAAATTAATGAAGTTGGGCTAAAAATCGGATACATGTTCTAGTCTTTTAACTACATAAGACATAAAGAATTCAAGCTATTCCCATTATGTAAAAAGCTAAAAAAGGGCATCCAGAATCATTTGGATGCCCTCACTTTAATATAATTTCCTTAATTCTAAATCTTACTAATTAGAACAATTTAGCTGGATATTCACCTGCATCAACCAAGGCCTGGATCTTGTCTACTACTGACTGACGGTCATCAGCGTAAGTTACACCAAACCATTTAGATGTAGTATCAAGTACTTTCACACGTGCAGTGCCATTGTTTATAAGTTCATTAACCATTAATGGGATAAAATATTCACATTTCAGGTTATCAATATTCTCCTTTAGGAAGTTGATGAAAAAATCTTCTGAATATTTGAAATAGTCAGGTGTGAATCCCCACATGTTCATTGAAACAGGTGTGTTATCAGCAATAGCAACCATTTCTCCGTTTTCGTCTTTGAACTGAACTTTACCATCGATACGTTCAATAGCTGTACGTTCAACTACAGTTGTAAGGTAACCATCTTTGTCTGTGGCACAAACACCACGTGCTACACTACCACTTTCAGAAAGAGTATTTCCTACACGATAGCCTATCATGCAATAATCATTCTTCTTTCCGGCCATTTCTGTAAGAGCCTTACCTAAAACAGAAAAGCTGTCTTTTCCGTAGAAGTCATCGGCATTAATAACTGCGAAAGGTTCGTTTATCACATTCTTACCCATTAGTACAGCGTGATTAGTTCCCCATGGTTTTTCTCTGCCTTCAGGACATTTGAATTCAGCAGGAAGATCATTAAGATCCTGAAATACCAATTCTACTGGAATATGGTCTTCATATTTTTTAATAATCTTTTCACGGAAATCTTTCTCAAAAGTTTCACGGATTACAAAGACTAATTTACCGAATCCTCCGCGGATTGCATCGTAAATAGAGTAGTCCATGATTGTTTCACCGTTTGGGCCCAGACCGTCTAATTGTTTCAGACCGCCATAACGACTGCCCATTCCGGCAGCAAGTACAAATAATGTTGGTTTCATTTCATTATATTTAAAGAGTTGTTATACCATAACAATTTTTTTACGCTGCAAATTTACAAATTAATCTTTAACAACTGTACAACAAATAGTTCAAATATAGACACAAATAGTTCAAAAAGGAAAGAGATATTCTAAAATGGATAGCCAATAGCAAGGTGAATGCCCAAGCCATCTTTGAATGTAGGGATATTATAATAGCCTGATTTAGAGGTATCATAAGGAGCATGAAGTCCAATTCCAGCATCCAAACGGACAACTAAATAGGAGAAATCATAACGCAATCCGGCTCCGGTGCCCAAGGCTATATCTTTTCCAAATCGGGAGAGGTTAAATTGTCCACCGGAGCGAGCCTCATCTTTCTTCAGCAGCCAGATATTTCCAGCATCCAGAAAGAGTGCGCCGTTAAGATTTCCCAAAATATTGAAACGATATTCTATGTTGGCCTCCAATTTAAAATTACCAGTCTGATCCATGTACGAATAAGCTTTATTTGCCTCAGGGCGGTAACTTCCCGGGCCCAGTGAACGAATGGTAAATGCCCGCAGACTGTTGGCTCCTCCTATATAGAATTGTTCGTTGTAAGGTGCCACTTCCGAGTTGCCATAAGCACAAAGTATACCTCCCGACAGACGACTGACAATATTTTGACGGGCATTGATCTTATAAGTATACCTAACTTCTGAGGTTAGTTTCAGGAATTGTGCGAAAGGATTGCCTAGCAGTTTTTTCTCTTCGTTAAAGTTCCTCCCAAACAAGCGGTAAATACCAGAAGTTACATTCCCTGCAGAGGTTACAGATGTTTCCCACCAAATGTGATTCCGCTTGCTTCTCACCATTGCATCATCATACGTATAGGTGTAATTCATGGCGGGCACAAACTGATTCTTCAGACTGAGATATAATGCAGGATTGGCATTTGTAACAGAATCAAAGCGTTGCGTAGTATTTTGCAACACATTGAATGTGAGTTTAAATGGTGTAACAGAATGGCGACTCACCCGGGAAGTCTGAAAATCATACGCAGCATTTCCTCCAAAAGCTAATAGCCTAAAAAAACGTGCACGGTTCAGCTGATTGGCATACAAACGGAAAGTGGTAGTTGCCGGATAAGTTAGCTCTTTATACCCCATTCCAGGCAAGACTAACCGGGGAATAGTAAGCGCCACTGACGCACCCAGTTCATAAGAATTAATCACAGAACTACTTCCTCCTACCGGAGCATTGGTCTGCCATTCATAACTACCTTTTAGTTTTACCGTAAAGATCTCTCCTCCTCCAAAAACATTTCGTTTGGAAAGCGTAAACGATGCACCCGGGCCTACCTGATCGTTGGATTTTGAAGTTACATTCAATTCCAGCTCTCCGTCAAGAGGCAGATCATACGCTGCGTTCATCCACACATCGAGCAGGTTATTCTCAACCATCGTATCGCGGGGAACAAACTGTAGTTCTGTATATTTAAAAATTCCCAGACGGTTTATATTTTCCAGTGTGCGAAGTTGTTTTCGTTGTGAATAAAGCTCCCCGGGCATTAATTTAAAGCGGTTGTACAAAACCTGCGGACGAACCCGCAATTTTCCCTGATAGAAAATAGTCAAGTCCTTGTAATTCAGAGAATCCGTTGAAGTTTCTCCGTCAAAGCCATTAAGAATGATGTTTCTTTTCCCAATATTCCATGAACGAAGAGCCTGCGCGGACAGACCAGACTTTGGAGTTACTTTCAAACTCACCCTGCCCGATTGCTGAATGGTGTCGGCCAGGAAAGTTATCAATTCAGGCCGGAAATAATAGTACCCCGCATTGCGTAACAAGCCACTTAGCCGCTGCCGTTCCTCGTCCAGTTTCAAAATACTGAAATGATCGCCTTTGTGAAGCACTTTATCTACTAATCGCCGCTGCAACAAGCTATCCGTTCTTAAACTATAATGAGTATACATTACCGTATCCAGCAAATAAGGTTGCTGCATGTCTATTTTATATTTCAGTTTTGCCTGACGTTTTTTTCCGGGAATCAGTTCATAAGAAACTTTCCCGTTGAAGTATCCATAATCGCGTAACAGGTTTCGCGCTACCTTTACCCTGACGTCCGGATTAACAGTAGAAATCAGTACCGGAGTAGACGCGAAGCGTTTAAAAATCCAACGTCCCAGCCCTTTTTTAGAAGGCTTAAAAGCATTATAGATCCACAATCCAAAGGGCAGAGGAAGCCTAACGGAAGAGCTACCAAAAAGAGCATTATTAGGAGCCTTCGCCAATGCTGCATCAACTTCATCCAATGCCTCATCACCTGCCACCGAGACATCCCGATTTTCCACCACTGTATTCTTCATGCCCGTATAAAGGAGTTCGCCCTCCGGTAAATTACGGGTGGTAGAACAGGCAGTAAGCAATATCAGTAACGGATAAAGCAGCTTTTTCATTTCGATTCCTTTTTATTCTCTTTATTCCTGAATATAAATAACTCTCCCAAATTGCGCATTTTCTTACGAAGTACCACACCGACTCCCGTTTCAATAATCTCCCCTTCCAGCAAGCTCTGGTAATTCTTATTGTGGAACAGTTTCACATATCTGGTTCCACTTGTATCCAACCGGTATTCAAGTGAGATATTATCAATAAATGATTGCTTTTCATCTACTGTCTGACCTGTAGAAATCTTGCCTCCAATCACAATCCGTATGCGATCATTATATAATCTTTTGGCAAAACGATAAGAGTAATCGGTTCGTTTTCCTGAACCAGCCATACCTGTTTCTTCATAAGATTCCATACCAAAGGTGATATCTACCTTTTTAAGTGCACTCCCGGCTATATTAGATATCTCACTCTGCATGAAGCTATTCAGGGCACTTCCCATATTTATTCCTCCCGATGAGCCTGAAGAGGCTATACCCTGAGGCATATACAGACCGGTAATCAGCATTGTAATGGCAAGTTTACTCCGTTCCTCGTCCGACATTGCTAAAAGTTGATTCTGCACAGCCATGTCTTCAGGTGCTTCAAGGTCGAAAGACATACCAAGATCCTTCAGCGTATTTTTAATGGAGACAGACACATCAAAGTTCACCTGCCTGCTGGCCTGGTTTTCATTGGTTACCGAAGCATGAACTCTCTCCAATGCTTTGAAATTTATTTTCGGATCCATTATGTTACCCGACCACTCTACGTAGCTTCCATTCTGAATAGCAAAAGACTTCAGCGGAATCACCGGTAACGTATAGTTCAATAGTCCGTCACTCAACGTATAACGTCCATTAAGCAACAAGTCACCCTGCGGTGTATATTGCAGGGAAAGATCTCCTCCGCCCTCCAGTTCTACCCGGTTTTCCCTATCGGGAGACAAATCAGCTTTTAACCTTACTGCCGGCTCCACCTGAACATTTATAAGCATATCCAGTCCACTTAGGGAAACTGGTTTTGGTTTCTCTTTAGGAACCGGAAGAGAATCGTTGAAGTTGACGAATGTTACCATATCACCCAGCCTGTCCTGTACGGTCAGCGGAGAGTCTTTCAGCACATACGTAGCATCTGTATTACCTAAAAGGCGCATATTCCCACGCATAACCAAAGCATCGAGAGGTCCGCGGATAGTGGTATTCAAATCCACAAATAATTTTCCATAAACCAGCGACTGTTCTGTGCGGGAAGCATTGAACAACTGATAATTCTTAGCAGTAAGCTTCAGGTCGGCCCGCATTTGCTGCAAATCTTTAAAATCGACCGTTCCTGCAATCGTTAAAGGATTCTTTCCGGCTGCATAGATAGAATAATTATCGAAGGTGAGCCTGTTGTTGACCACCCGGATTGTTTTTTCTTCAAGCCGCAGTCGCGCACCGATCTGAGCAATATAAGCCGAAGCGGAATCTGCTCTGAGTTCACCATTTATTTGGGGCGACTGTGTACTTCCTCCTAAAGTAACTTCTCCATTCAAGCCTCCTGTAAGCCGGACAAGCCCATCGGAAATAAAAGGATTGGCAATGCTGAGCGGAAGAGACTTTAATTTTGCATGAACATTCATAGAGCCTGTACTTGTCGCATTATATACCCCGTTCGCCGTAAGTACTTCCCTGCCATCATATCCCATCGAAGCTTCCAGCTGATGCACATTCTTTTCCACAGGAAGGTAAGTAGCCTTCATACTCAGGTTACCAACCAGCTGGTTTGTATACGTAAAGTTCTTTACCCCAGCATCAGCAATAACTTGGAAGCGATTCTCTTTTTGCAGATATTCAGCTTTAGCAGACAGAATTCCATCTAAATCCGGCAAATAAGGTAAAGAATGCACCACCTCCTTCAGATCAATATTACGAAGTTCAGCAATTAAATCCTGCTGAGCCAGAGGATTATCGATAGAATGGAAGAATAGCCCCATCCCGTTTTTATCCTGCAAATCAAGATTGGCCATGATACGCTTATCATTTCCTATAAAAATCCGATTGTCTTTATTTACAGTAAACGTCCGAAAAAACAGGAGCGGCTGATCAGGAAATACATTAAATGCAAATCCATTCTCCTCCAACTTAGCACGAACGCCCAGATTAGCGCCCAATTCGCCTTTAGGATTCAGGTATTTCAGCATTAGTTCTGCATTATCATTACCAATTGTACCATCAGCATACGCCTGAAATACGTATTGCTTATTTGCAGCATTATTTATTATTCCCGCATGCATACGAATAGCTGCTGTATCTTGTTTTATCGTTAAGTGAATGGTATCCAGCAACACACTATCTGTTTCAAATGAATAGATAGAGAAATCTCCCTGTACCCCGTCAGTACGTGAAGAGTGAAGATCTGCCGAAGCATTGCTGAAATAGATATTTGATAATGCCAGGTATTCGCTGAAAGGATTCTTCTTTCCGGCAGAAAAGAGAAGATGGGCAGAAGGCGTTTTTCTGCGAAGTTCCTGCTGATTAAGTTTTTTTGCCTGTATCTGTTTTACTAAGAGTGTAGAGAAATCACTCGTCTCTTTAATAAGAGTCATTAAAGGAGCAATACTATTCAGCGAAATATCCAAGTCTCCTGAATGAAGTTCGACCAATGTCTTTGCTTTGTCAGTGAAAGCTATGAGTGTAAATGGCGTAGGCTTCCTTAACGATCTTGGTATTAACCCCAATCCTTTTAAATCTATGTGCCGTACATTCATTACTAAATCGGCATTCGTCAGTTTCTTCTGAAGTTGTACCGACAGATTTGCCTCCATTTGCAGCAACTTACTCTCACTGGTTAGAGTCACTTTTGCCAATGATTTCAACAGATCACCCTGAAGAGAAAGCCCTGTAACTATAGATTTCCCGTATCGAAGTTCTTGCAAATCAACCCCACCGCTGAGTGTAGTGCGGGGAGAGAAGATATCTGTACCTTCTCCTGCCACTTGGAAAGAAGCCGTAATTGAATGAATCTGCTCCTTAGGCAGAAAATGGCCAACCTGCAACTTGTTAATAACAACTTTAGCAGTATAAGATTTATGTGCTCCATTATATTCTGCATCTGCCTTAACCTCCCCTTCACCTTCATTGAGTGTCAGTCCGGCAAGATAACGCATACCTTTCATTTCCACTTTCCCTTGAAGATTCATATCCTGCGGCACACGTATGGTTCCATTGGACGATTTATTTATTAATGTCGCAAGGAAACCAAGGTCTTTGGTCGCTAAACGAAAATCGATTCTTCCCGAACGGTTCTGCTTGTTGGATAAGTTTTTCAGATCGGCTGTGGAAGAAAAAGAGAAAGCACCGGGAAGATCGGCAGTTAAACGCGACAAACGAATATTTTTCATATTCCCTTGTGCCAAAGCACGGAATGTAATGGCACGGAAAGGGTAAGAATCACTGAATGCTTTAGGCAATCCACCTGCAAAAAGCAGAACATCCTGCTTTCCTATATTCGCAACAATGGAAGAAACAAAGCTTCCCTCATTAGGGTTAGCAAGCAATAACCAGTCCGCTTTTGCATTTGCCACAATCTCAGAATGCGGAGTATTCACAATTATTTCAGGTAAATTTATTGCCCGATTGTCCGCAATAATATTTCCGGTTAAAGAACGGATATAAATACCCGAGCGCTCAGACATAGAAATGCGTCGGATAGTTGCCCGCAGCTCCCTGTCACGATTATGTAAAGAATCAATAGAAATAAAAACATCCCGAAAAGCAATATGAGAAGGATCGAATCCTTTGGACGGTTCCTTTGTTCCGGAATCATAATTGAAAGAGCCCTTAGCAACAGACAATCGCTTCACATTATAAATTCTCTTCAGAAAATCCACTTTCCCACCCCGAAGTACAGCCTCATCTACTTTGGTTAAAAGATGAAGAGTATCTATTGGCTGATCAAGACGAAAAGAAACATTACGAAGCTGAAGTTGTTTAAAGAATACTTTCCAGCGCAAAGGCTTTGAAGGTTTCTCTTTTGGTGTCTTAGTAGTGTCTACTACCGACAGCTTTAAATCGGAATTCTTCAACACAGCCCTTGAAATAAAAGCTTCTTCACTGCGGAAATCCACCTTATCTGAGGCAATAAATAGTTCTCCCAATACACCACGGACACGGATCCCTTTCACTAAGTTAGAGGAATTAACCGAAACGCCACTCAGAGTTATACCGTCCACCCTTACTTCTCCGTGAAAGAACCGACGCAGACCAAGATCAACAATTAGTTTATCGGCAACAAAAAGTGTATCTCTGTGCGAAACAACGCTTGCCTTGTAAAGAGCAAGATCCAAAGGAAAGGAGAGCCTTAGCTTATCAACAGAAATTTGCATGCCGGTTTTCTGCGAAGCATACTTAACGGCCTGATTTTTCAACACATTCTGAACAGGGGGAATGTATAGCAATACGAAGAGTATCACCAAAAGAATAACTGGAGTCAACAGAGCTATGCCAACACCTTTCAACCATTTCTTTATTTTCCTGTTCATGTCGTAATGAAGCCTTATACAAAGAAAACATTTATTTTCATATCTTGTTTGCGTTTCTGATTATTTATTAATACAAAAAACATATATTTGTTGTCTATATATTAATTCCTAAAAATAAAGAGCTATGTTACTAACTACTACAAACAGTATTGAAGGTAAAACCATTGCCACATACTACGGCATTGTTTCCGGAGAAACAATTATCGGTGCTAATATTTTCAAAGATATCTTTGCCGGAATACGTGATATTATAGGTGGTCGTTCCAGTTCGTATGAGAAAGTACTGCGCCAGGCAAAAGAAGCAGCACTAAGTGAAATGTCTGAGCAAGCTCAGAAGATAGGAGCCAATGCTGTGATAGGTATTGATTTAGATTATGAAACAGTAGGTTCAAACGGAAGTATGCTGATGGTAACCGCTTGCGGAACAGCTGTATTCTATCAATAACAGATAAACTTGCCGCATTGCACATATCAGAAAGGCAGTAGTTTCCATAAAAGGTCCTAATTATAGTCTTATTGTTTTGGCTTAATAGCCTTAAAATCGTACTTTTGCACCAAAATCAGCCAGTTTATTCTTATGAGAAAGCAATTACTGATGATACTAACAATCCTGTTCGCAGGAGTATTTTTACCGGGATTCTCCCAAAATAATAAAGAAAAAATGGAAAATCAGAAAGAAACAATGCTGTTGATACAGACAGATTTAGGTGACATAAAGATTAAGCTCTACAACGAGACACCTCAACATCGTGATAATTTTATTAAGCTTGCAAAAGAAGGATTTTATGATGGTACACTTTTTCACCGTGTAATCAAGGACTTTATGATTCAGGGCGGTGATCCTGACTCAAAAAATGCTGCGAAAGGCAAAATGCTTGGTTCAGGTGATACCGGTTATACTATTCCTGCGGAGTTTGTTTACCCACAACTCTTTCATAAAAAAGGAGCTCTTTCCGCTGCCCGCCAAAGTGACGAGGTAAATCCTAAAAAGGCTTCCAGTGGCTGCCAGTTCTACATCGTTACTGGAAAAGCTTATTCACAAGGTCAGATTCTGAACATGGAACAACAGATAAACCATGGTAAAGTAGAAGAGGTTTTCAACACATTAGTGAGCAAGAATGCTGCTAAGATTAAAAAGCTAAGATTAGATCGTGATAAGGACGGACTTTATGAATTGCAGGAAGAACTTATTGCTGAAGCAAAAGCAAAGGCAGATTCTGTGCCCGACTTTAAGTTTACTCCTGAACAAGTAAAAGCTTATACAACTGTAGGCGGAACTCCACATTTGGATAACCAATACACAGTATTCGGTGAAGTAGTGGAAGGGCTGGACATCGTTGATTCTATTCAGAAAGTAAAGACCAACCGCGCCGACCGCCCCGAAGAAGATCTAAAAATGAAAGTTATCGTACTGGATTAAGATGATAGAAGTAAACAGACATACTCTTCCGAACGGACTCCGCCTGATACATTCTGAAGATTTAAGCACACAGATGGTTGCCGTCAATGTGTTATATAACGTAGGAGCCAAGGACGAAGACAAGGAACATACGGGATTTGCTCACCTCTTTGAACATCTGATGTTCGGAGGTTCGGTGAACATTCCCGATTATGACGCACCGGTTCAGTTGGCCGGTGGGGAAAATAATGCGTGGACCAACAATGATATCACCAACTATTACCTTTCCCTACCTAAACAAAATGTGGAAACGGGATTCTGGCTGGAATCAGACCGTATGCTTAGCCTCGACTTTAACACAAAAAGCCTTGACGTTCAGCGTCAGGTGGTTATTGAAGAGTTCAAACAACGTTATCTGAATCAACCGTACGGAGATGTGTCTCACCTTGTGCGCCCACTGGCTTTCAAGGAGCATCCTTATCAATGGCCTACTATCGGCAAAGAAATTTCGCACATTGCCAATGCTACACTGGATGATGTAAAGGATTTCTTTTTCCATTTCTATGCGCCTAACAATGCTATTCTTTGCATTACAGGGAATATATCTTTTGATGAAACCATTCGCTTAACTGAAAAATGGTTTGGTCCTATTCCCGCACGCGATATCAGGACAAGAAATCTTCCTCAAGAGCCTAAGCAAACAGAGGAAAGACGATTGGAAGTAGAGCGTGCTGTTCCGATTGATTCTCTATACATGGTTTTTCACATGACAGAGCGCATGCATCCGGACTATTATGCTTTTGATATTTTATCGGATGTGCTGAGCAACGGTAATTCAAGTCGACTGATCCAGCATTTGGTGAAAGACCGTCAGGTGTTTACCTCCATTGATGCTTACATCTCAGGTACTGTAGAACCCGGTCTTTTCCAGATTTCCGGCAAGCCTGCCCCCAGTGTTTCCTTGGAACAGGCGGAAGCTGCTATATGGGAAGAGCTTGAGGCACTAAAGAATACGCTTGTGGATGAACATGAACTGGAGAAGGTGAAGAATAAGTTCGAATCAGAACAGATATTCAGTAACATTAATTATCTCAATGTTGCCACTAATCTGGCATTCTTTGAACTGATAAGCAAAGCGGAAGATTTGAATAACGAGGTGGGTAATTACCGGAAAGTAACTTCTAATCAGTTAAAAGAGCTGGCTTGTAAGGCATTTGTACGCGAGAACTGCTCAACCCTGCATTATAGAGCGAAGAAAGAATCATGACCGGATTCTTTGCAACATACAAAGAACATTATAAGGCACTGCTACGTTTAGGAATTCCAATTGTTATAGGGCAGTTGGGCATGATTATTCTTGGCTTTGCCGACACAATGATGGTGGGGCATCACAGCACCATTGAGCTGGCAGCAGCCTCTTTTGTGAATAACCTATTCACGCTAGCCATCATATTCAGCACCGGATTCTCCTACGGACTGACTCCCATCGTGGGAAGTTTGTTTGGTAAAGGAGATGAAACCGGGGCGGGACAGGCGTTGAAAAATAGTATTGTGGCCAATACTTTGGTAGCATTGCTGATCACTGTTATTATGTTTGTGGTATACCTCAACATTCATCGTTTTGGTCAGCCCGAAGAACTACTTCCTTTCATTCGTCCATACTTTCTGATCCTGCTGGCCTCCCTTATATTTGTGCTCATATTCAATTCATTTAAGCAATTTGCCGACGGTATTACCGATACAAAAACCTCCATGTGGATTCTGTTATGGGGCAATGGTCTGCACATCATTCTCAATTATCTACTGATATATGGAATATTTGGACTCCCCGAACTGGGTTTAATGGGTGCGGGAGTAAGCACACTTATAGCACGTATCCTTATGGCTGTGGGGTTTGCAGCCATATTTTTATACAGCAAACGATATACTCAGTACCTGAAAGGCTTTAAGCTCTCCGGATTATCAAAGGAGCTATTCAGAAAACTCAATGAACTAGGCTGGCCTATTGCCCTGCAGATGGGAATGGAAACCGCATCATTTACCTTTAGCACCGTAATGGTGGGATGGCTGGGCAGCATTGCGCTGGCATCTCATCAGGTTATGTTAACAATCTCCAGCCTATGCTTTATGATTTATTACGGAATGGGTGCTGCGATTGCGGTAAGAGTGAGTAATTTCAGAGGGAAAAACGATATTGTGAATGTGCGTAGATCAGCTTATGCAGGCTTTCACATCATCCTGTTGATGGCGGTAGTTTCTTCAGGAGCCATCTTCTTACTAAGAAACTATCTGGGAGCCGTGTTTACCGAAAGCCAGGAGGTGAACAGAACTGTTCTGACTCTTATCTTTCCGTTCCTTTTATATCAGTTCGGCGACGGCACACAAATTACTTTTGCCAACGCTCTCCGCGGCATTGCAGACGTAAAACCGATGATGTATATTGCTTTTTTCAGCTATTTCCTCGTCTCTATTCCAGCGGGTTACTTCTTTGGATTTATCTTAAACTGGGGAGTAAAGGGAGTATGGATGGCCTTCCCTTTCGGACTAACCAGCGCTGGGTTGATGTTTTATCTGCGGTTCAGGAAAAGGACTTCCATTTAAAAGCAACGAAACAACTAAGCAAGCTGAGTAGCCTCCGAACTAGCTTTTTAAATCTCTCGAATTACATTAAAAAATCCTTGTACAAAAGAATGAATTGTTTTGTACAAAAGAAAACAATCTTCTGTACAAAATATTGCATTCTTTTGTACAAGGAAATATAAATTATAAACCGTTCCCTGAAAAGGCTTCCGCCAGCCTTCTTAAAAAGTCGGATAAATGCCGGCTGAATGAAGGTTATAGTTTATTCCTCTGAATCGGAAACAGCTATTTTAATGCCG
This sequence comes from uncultured Bacteroides sp., assembly GCF_963678845.1. NCBI lineage: Bacteria > Pseudomonadati > Bacteroidota > Bacteroidia > Bacteroidales > Bacteroidaceae > Bacteroides > uncultured Bacteroides sp. The sequence goes on along the minus strand of NZ_OY787466.1, from coordinate 126,902 downwards.
AAATAAGCAAAACTTTAGAGCAATGCAGAAAGATCATCGCGCCAGTCTTCTCCGTTGATTGGCTGGAAGGTATGCATACCTAATTCCTTTGCCATTTTAATGTTGGCCGCTCCGTCATCGACAAAAAGAGTTTCATGAGGCAGCAATCCAGCATCTTTAATCATGTGTTCAAAGATAGCACGACTGGGTTTCACCTCCTTTATCTCGTACGAGGTATATATTTTATCAAAATAATAATCAAGCGGTTGGCCGACAGATGTAAAATCTGCACTTCTTGCCCATCCCATGATATAAGGATTGGTATTGCTCAGGATATAAAGATTGTATTTCTTACGCAATTCGAGCAAATAATCAAGGCGATACAAAGGCACATCAGTCACAAAACCAAACCAGCCTTGAAATACCTGCTCATAGGTCAGTTCCTTTCCGGCCACAGCGCTCAACTTTACACGAAATTCTTCGGCAGTGAGAGTGCCATCCTCCACCTCCAGAAAAAGACCTACCTGATGATAAGCATCCAACAATTCATCAGCATTGGCCACTCCTATCTCTACGAACTTCTTCACGGCTGTCTCCCGACAGAGATTAACAATCACCCCTCCGAAGTCAAATACTATATTCTTAATTTGTTCCATTCTTACTTACAACAATGTATATTTCTGCAAAAGTAGACAAAAAAGGAATTCCACACCGCATACCAAGAGATTAATGTGACAACCAGCCATAAATATGAAGTTACCTCCAAGAGAAATAACATTCATCCCCAAAAAAGAATAACGATAAAAAGAGCATGGAAAAGAGCATTCTCTTCCATGCAGATTATGAAAAACTGGATTCGTTATCTATGAAAAGGAATCGGAAGGTGTATTCTCTTCCGTGCCGATTATGAAAAACGGGATGTTTTGCCGGCTGTTTGAAAAAAACAAAGGGTCATTCATCCTTTTATTGGTGAAAAACAGACGCTTTATCGCCCCAGCTCACTATCTTTGCCAACAAAAAGAAGAGATGCAAGACCAGAAAAAAGTTCCCATTCACTTTGCTCCCTTACAGGGATTTACAGATGCACCTTACCGCAATGCGCACGAAACTATTTTTGGTGGCATAGATACATACTATACTCCTTTTGTTCGTGTGGAAAAAGATGGTTTCCGCAACAGAGAACTGCGAGACATTGAGTCGGAAAACAATACCGTTCACCACATAATTCCGCAATTGATAGCCGCTACCCCCGATGAAATGGGGAAAGTGATAGCATTATTCCGGCAAAAAGGGCATACAGAAGCTGATATAAACCTGGGCTGTCCATTCCCCATGCTGGTAAAAAGACATAAAGGTTCGGGTATTCTGCCCTACCCTGAGGAAGTTGCTGCACTTTTACAATGCACGGAAGAGTTCCCGAAAATGCAATTCTCGGTAAAGATGCGCTTAGGATGGGAAAATCCAGAGGAGTGTCTTGCTCTGCTTCCCTTGCTGAACAAGTATCCATTGAAGCAAATCACCCTGCATGCCCGGGTTGGAAAACAACAGTATAAAGGGGAAACCAACTGGGATGCTTTCGAGGCTTTTTATCGCGAGTGCAAACATCCGCTTATTTACAACGGCGATATTTCCACACTTGATGATATTAACCGACTAATGACTCGTTTCCCCAACCTTTCGGGGATAATGATTGGAAGGGGATTACTGGCCAATCCGGCACTGGCATACGAATACCAGCAGGGAGTAACTTTATCCCGTGAGGAGATGCTTGCAAAGGTGAAAGGTTTTCATAATCTGCTACTTAATTATTACGAGGCACATCTGCAGGGAAACGACCAATTAGTGACTAAAATGAAGACTATCTGGGAATATCTTCTGCCCGATATGGACAAGAAGGCGAAGAAGAAAATTCATAAGAGCACAAAGATCGAAGCGTATAGAGCTGGCGTTTCGGAAGGATTGAAGTTATAAAAAAACAGCGATACAAGAAGAAGAGCCGTTCGCCGGAATTATTCCAGCAAACGGCTCTTCTTTTATTTTTAAACCATAAGAGAGATTACCCAATCATCTCAAATCCATTCCACAAATTTCCTTCCGGAACCGGTGCCTGCAACTCAATAAGTTCCTTTGAAACCGGATGGATAAAGGAAACTCTACGGGAATGAAGACAAATGCTTCCGTCCGGATTAGAACGTGGAGAGCCATATTTCAGGTCACCTTTGATGGAACATCCTATTTTTGCCAACTGACAACGGATCTGATGATGCCTTCCGGTCTTTAAGTTCACTTCAAGAAGGTAATAATTCTGGGAATGACCAATCAACTTATAGTCAAGAATGGCTTTCTTCGAATCTTTTACTTCCTTATCATAGGCATAACTTTTGTTTTGCTTCTCATTACGCACCAGATAATGAACCAGCTCGCCTTCAGGTTCCTTCGGACAGTTCTTTACTATAGCCCAATATGTTTTCTTCACTTCACTATTCTTGAACATTTCATTCAAGCGAGGAAGCGCTTTACTGGTTTTAGCAAAAAGAACTATTCCGCTAACCGGACGATCCAACCGGTGAACTACTCCAATAAAAACATTACCGGGTTTATTGTATTTCTCCTTCAGGTACTGTTTTACAATCTCTGACAATGGAGTATCCCCTGTTTTGTCTCCCTGAACAATCTCGGAACTTGTTTTGTTGACAACAATGATATGGTTATCTTCGTATATTACGGTCATTCTCCTAATTACATGTTCATACCGCCACAGCAGTGAATAACCTGTCCGCTAACATAAGAAGACAAATCAGAAGCAAGGAAAGTAGCCACATTAGCCACATCTTCCGGTGTACCACCACGACGCAATGGAATTGTTTTAGCCCATTCTGCTTTAACTTCGTCAGTCAATGCTGCAGTCATATCAGTGATAATGAATCCTGGTGCAATTGCATTGGCACGAACACCACGAGAACCAAGTTCTTTAGCAATTGATTTAGCCAAACCAATCATACCAGCTTTAGAAGCAGAGTAGTTACATTGACCAGCATTTCCTGAAACACCTACAACAGAAGCCATATTGATAATGCTACCTGTTTTTTGTTTCATCATTACTGGAGTAATAGCGTGAATAAAGTTAAATGCTGATTTCAGATTAACATTAATAACCATATCCCATTGTTGCTCACTCATACGCATCATTAATCCGTCACGGGTAATACCTGCGTTATTGACCAAAACATCAACGCGGCCAAAGTCCTTAACAATTTCAGCAACTACATTAGCTGTATCTTCAAAATTAGCAGCATTAGAAGCATAACCTTTAGCTTTTACACCAAGAGCTTCTATTTCCTTTTCTGTATTTTTAGCATTTTCATCAATAACAAGGTCAGTGAATGCAATATTTGCTCCTTCTGAAGCAAATTTTAAAGCAATTGCTTTACCAATACCACGAGCAGCTCCGGTTACAATCGCTGTTTTTCCATCTAATAATCCCATAATAATTGTAATTTAAACGTTATTTATTGATTGATTTCTTTTCTGTATAATGCACCATAAACAATATTCGTAACATACTTTTTCCGAGTTTCCACATCTAAGTTACGTCCCAAAGTGCCACGTATATAAGGAACTTCAATTCCTTTAACGCTATAGTGAACAATATATGCTGACATTTCCACATCATCTATCTGGAACACCCCTTTCTCTTTGCCTTCCGTCAATACGTTTTTAAAAAGAATAATTTCTTTCGCATCAAACCTTTTACGTACTTTTTCCACACGCCAAATATCTCGGAAGAAATTAGCCCGTAATGTTCCATTCCGATAAACCACCTCTTTCACAGCATCAAGACGGGTATAAATAAGTTCCATCAGTTTCTGATCCGGTGAAATATGTTTTTCGGCTACAGCCTTCATCTTATCTGAGAGCATATCCAATTCAGACTCTACAACGGCTGAGTAGATATCGTCTTTACTTTTAAAATAAGTATAAAGAGTCCGTCGTCCTTTCTTGGAAGCAAGGGCAATATCATTCATTGTAGTGTTCTCAACTCCCATTTTTGCGAATAGTTGTCGAGCTACATCTACTAGTTTTACTCTGGTCTTTGATATAGTCATAGGCTTATAACCTGCACAATATTGATTTATTTGAGCAAAAGTAGTTCTTTTCTTCTTATTATACAAGAAAAGAAATGTTTTATTAATCAGAAGCATTATTTAACAATCATTCCATACATCTATGTTAGAGCATATTACATCCATATTTAATTATTATTCAAATATTTTTTCTATAAATATTTGCTTTTTAAGTAGAAAGCAGTACCTTTGCACTCAGAAACATCGCGGAGTGGAGCAGTTGGTAGCTCGTTGGGCTCATAACCCAAAGGTCGTCTGTTCGAGTCAGGCCTCCGCAACTAGAGAAAGAGAATCAAGAAATTGGTTCTCTTTCTTGCTTTTTAAAGGTAGGTAAATCCGGCAGTATCTTTTTTATTTTATTATTCTCCTAAATAATTTGTTTTTAAAAATAAAAGCAGTACTTTTGTACCCACAAACATCGCGGAGTGGAGCAGTTGGTAGCTCGTTGGGCTCATAACCCAAAGGTCGTCTGTTCGAGTCAGGCCTCCGCAACTAGAAGAAAGAGAATCAAGAAGTTGATTCTCTTTCTTGTTTTTAGATACTTGAAGTCTTAATTGGCTCATCGGATCCATGATTCTTTAGATGGATCATACCGAAAATAAGGTGTGAACATTATGTCAAGAGCCTGAACGACCATACTCATCTTGTGGTTATGCTTTTTTGGTATACTCAAACACTTTAATTCTCTCCGATAACTGGAGATTGGAATGCTTGCGGAAACAAATAAGCAGCGACATCTTGGATGCATATTTCGGAGTATATCCGTTCAGGCATTTCGGTCATATCCGTTCACTTTGGATTAATGATTTTTGATATGACACTACAAAATTAATTCTTTTTTCTTAAACTCTCTCCTTTTAGTTCAAAACGATGTGAGGTATGAACGATTCTATCCAGCGCTGCATCAGCAATGAGCCCATTTCCTATTACATCAAACCATTTTGATACAGGCAACTGGCTAACAATAATAGTAGACTTCAGAGCATGTCTATCCTCCAGGATCGGATCATACCGAAAACCTGTGGGATTTATATTTTAAGCAAAAATATTGCATATTCTAAATATAAAGAATTTTATATCTCTTACACCTCTTAGTGCGGTTCTAAAAGCTTTAATCTTTGCATTGAATGATTCAGCCGAAGCATTCGTAGCTCGATTCTCAAAATAGTTTATAATATTAGCATAGTGTGTTTGAATAGACCTTGCTACAGTCCCAAAAGATAAGAAGCCGGAATTATCTACTTGGTCATACCACCTTGCCAACCTTGTTAACGCCACCTCTTTCTGATAACACTGATGATAGATAAGCCCTAATTGTTGTGAGAGGTAGTAGGCTTTCTTTATATCTGGATATTCCCTAAACAAAATAGCAGCCCTGGTTCTTTGTGAAGGTCCCCACAAAGATTCTTTTTTAAAGAGTAAATAACGACTTCTTGCCAGCAACTGCTTACAAGTATCTCCATTTTCGAAAATTACTTGTCTGAAAGATTCTCCCTTTGCTTTAGCTAAGGCCAGTGCATTGGATTCATTATCTATAGCATTCCAACGATGTTTTATTCGCATCTCCTGTACTACTTCATAAGCCAGCTTTTGAACATGAAAACGGTCTGTCACTTGCCTGGCAGGGGGAAAGCAACGATGTATTATTTTCTCCATATTAGAAGCCATATCCAATGTAACTTCCCGAACTTTCCAGCGAATACGTCGGGATAGACACATAAGTACAGCACAAACAGTTTCAACATCAGTTCCCTTAACCATAGCTATCAGACTACCCTTACGCCCCTTGCCGGATTTATTGGTTACAATAGTGTAAAGCTCTCCTTGTGAGAGCGATGTCTCATCAATACTAATTTGAGAACCAATATTCTCAGGAAACAATACCCAGTCATGAGCATGTTCTTGTTGATTCCAAGACTTAAAATTGCTAAGATGATTCTTGTACTGAGCCTCTAATTGTTTCTCATCAAGGCCATAATGGATAGCTAAGGAAGCAATGCTAATGGCGTGAGAGTCGATCCATAGCTTTTAAAAAAGACGCGAATTCTTCACTGATTCGCGTACCTTGAGCAACTAATTCCCAATTGCGGGTTACTAACTTTTCCTGGGTATGATTATACCAGCGACGACGACGAATATGAAGAATGCAGCTACGACCACGAATCGGAAAATCATACATCTTTATCTCTTCATAAAAACCTTTGCTTTCTAACTTATCAGTGGAATATTCTTCTGGAAGAATATTCTGTTCATCAAAGTGGATATGGACTTTTTCATCACCTGGTTTAAAGTCAACCAACTCAAAGTAATCAAACAGACCATCAGGAAGGATAAAGCGGAGTAAATCATCGTAACTCATCGTGTATATCTTTTTTATGGGCAAAGATATAAAATTAAAAGATATTCCCCACAGGTTTTCGGTATGAGCCCCAGGATCTCCATAAAATCATTCTGTTGATGACCTTCCAGAACATTCATTCCAAAGTCATCGATAATAAGCAGATCCGCTTTGGCTATCTTTTCAAACAGCTTTATTGACACCCCTTCTATCCGGGCCAATTTGAATTGGGCTAATAGCTTTTGCATGTTATAATACTGAACTCTGTAGCCTTGAAAACAAGCCTTGTAACCAAGTGCTGTAGCGAGTTCCGCAACCCGAAGCACCGGTAATAATGTTAGAATCTCCCTTTTTAATGTAATCGCCAGTTCCAAGACGGGCAACCTTGCCAGCATCAACCCCTCTTGAAGCATCTATCATAAGTTCTTCAAGTGAGGCTCTGTAGCGGAAGTGCGCCTCTTTTATGAGTCTCTCATTCTTTTTGGTTGAGCGTTCTTCACGCTCTGATTGCAGCATCAAAGTTAATCCGTCAATTAATGTCAGACTGTCCATTCGGTGTGTTTCCGTAAGTGATTGCCAGAACCTGGCCATTCCGGGAAGCTTCAGCGTATGAAGCTCTTTCAAAATTTCATCCATAATCATAAAGTTTAATTTGTTATTTATAATATCCCGCACCACGTATATTCTCGTGGTTATCCGGAACTCGGTTATTGTTATTCATCATGCATGCCTCATATTCATCCATTAATATTTTACCTTTTCTGATAAGATTTACAAGAGTTCCATATTTATATGCCTTGTTTTCAAGAGCAATCCTGCAAGCGCACTCAAAGATATCCGGTGGCGTCTTTCTTTGTAGCTGCAGAATTCCGTCACAACTTTTATAATGGAACTCCGGAGGCGTAGCAGTGTTGCTGAACAGATTCTCCATAAATGTTCCTAAAATAGAGGATACCTGCTTTGATCTGTTTATGTAATAGGCAGGAGAACGTTCTTTGTAAGCATTGGAGTTGGATGCCAGATGAGCTTGTTGAGTTGTATATCCAAAACCAATTTTTCTGGAATGAGAGGCTATTATTTCTCCGTCTAAGTATATCTTTACCAAGGTTCTTGTATACATCACTTTAACCTTTCTGCCTATATGCTGATAAGGTACAGAGTAGTAATGCTTATCACGCCCAAGATAGACACAACAATTGGGACTGACTTGTAATTCAGTGTAACACTTCATCTCAAACCGTGTTGCAGGCAATGGTTTGAGAGTTTCTTTTTCTTCCGCCAGAAAATGTTCTTCACGGCTATAGGTACGTTGTTGCATACGGGTCTGATTATGCTCTTTCACCTTTTCCGATACAGCCTGGTTTAGTTCTTCGATAGAGAAGAATGTTTGATTCCTTAATTTGGCATATACACGACGATAGATCAGGCGAACCTGATCTTCTACCAGTGACTTATCTTTGGGCTTTCGGGGCCTTGCAGGAATAACAACAAAGCCGTAATGGTTACCCATATCCTCCAATGTGTGATTAATCTGGGGTTCATAGCGGTCACTCTTTATTACGGCCGCCTTAAGATTGTCCGGAACCAGAATTCTGGGTACTCCACCAAAAGAAAGAAGGCACTGTTCGATGGCATAAATAAAGTCCTCACTTCGTTGAGAAGGCACGCAAATAGCATAGGAGTAATCGGTGCAGGGAAGACAGGCTACGAACACCTGGACTTTTACCATCTCTCCGGTTTCTCTGTCTACGTATGCTAAAGTGTCACCTGCAAAGTCCACAAACAATTTCTTTCCGGGGATATATGTGTCTGCTAAAATGGTGGTAGGTTCCGGTTTCAGGTCATATTGGCTTAAGTGATAACAAAACTGAGTATAGCGGTATCCTCCGGGATGTTGTGCTATATACTCCTGCCAAAGAAGATGTCTGGTTACATGTTTACGTTTTAGTTCTTTTTCAAAATAAGGAAGCAGTTGCCTGAACTCCTCAAAACGGATATCTGTATAAGCAGGAGAACCGGCGCTCAAACGATGTTCTAATACTGGTTCATCAAGTTTCAGAAGACTATCCATACCAAAAGGATCTTCTTTCAGCTTTCTGATATAGTTGTTTACAGTTTCTTTATTCCTAGCTGTATGGCTATAGAACGATTGGATATACCTGCTTTGTGTAATTGAATAATTTGTTTGATTTTACTCATTGCTGTAATTGTTCCAGCCATATCTTTGCGTTTTAAAAGTGATTGGTTTAAACCGCAAAAGTAAATCATGTATCCGGGAAAGTGAACGGATATGCTCCGAATTGCACAGACTGTAATTCTGTGAACGGATATACTCCGAAAGAACTTAGAAATCAAATATTTATTGCATTCAAATGAACGGATATGCTCCGAAATGAGAGACAAATTTGATATTGTCTGATGGACTGGGTGGATATGCTCCGAAATAGATTTCAGGCATAACCTTAAATGAACGGGTATGCTCCGAAATATTAGCAATTTGCTTACGATTCTAGGCTCTTTCATCCTCGATTTGATCTAAAACGTGATGGAGTAACCGAAAAAGGCCTGTCTATTTAAACGAAGGTTACAGATTTTTGCAAAGCTAACGTTTTATTTAAGTGGGTGGGTATGCTCCGAAATATGCATCTTGGAATCGATTTGTAGTACGCAGAAGCAAATAGAAGACGCTATCAAGAGTCTTTTGCCAGCATCTATTCGATGCTGTTGCGACAATATAAGCCATTTTTAGGGGACAGCCGCCCACTAAAAGAACAAAAAGATTGGGAGCGATTGCTTTTTATGATGAATTTTACTGCAATCAGCCTGTTTAACAATATTCTCAAGGGCATTGGTCGTCACCCCAAAAGCGGGAAGAAGAAAGGCGGTCTTTTTCTTCTTCATCTGATATAACCTGCCAGCGGTAAGAAATACGTAAATCCTGTAATGCGTTGAACATGGAAACGATCTATACCTTTATGGCTTTTGGAAAGCAACACCTGATAATCTTTTGCATGCTACCTGCCATATCAAGAGTAACCTCTTTTACAATATTGCGTTCCTTCTCTGGAATCTTGCAGAGTACATTTATTATATCTTCAGCTTTGGCTCCTTTAATAACAGCTACGATTGTACCCTTACAGGCATAACCTTTTTTACTTGAGAGAATAGTGTATAATTCTCCTGAGGTAAGCGCTGTTTCAACAATGCAAAGGTGATAAGAGAGGTTTTTTAGGAAGAGAATGCAATCTTCTGCATGGGACAACTAATCCAATTCCCTAAAATCGGTCAGATTTTCTTTATAATACTTTTGAATGAGCTTGCCATCTAATCCATAGTGTCCAGCCAAAGATTCGCTGCAGACAGCATTATTGTCTAAGTAATTCTTTAAAAAAAGCACTGAACTTAGCGGTTATGCGAGTGCCGGCGAAAAGAGACTTGCTATAAAACAAGAATAAAGGCCGCAAAATAATTTTTCTGGGTTATAAATACAAATAAACAAGTTATATAGGCTCAAAAGGAGGAAATAAACGAACTATAATAGAAAAAAAAATCCGCACGGATACAGCTAAAAGACATAAACGCATATTAATCAAACATATAATCATGCCCCGTTAGCGAATAAGAATAAATATAATTACAAAAAAAAGAAAAAAAAGGTATCAAAGAAAATAACAATACAGAAAATTAATCTACTGTACGATCAATGAAAGCTATAATATAATAAGAGAAACTGACCAGACGCAATATTATAATAAAACATCTAGGCACAAAAAGGCACCAAATATTACATTTACTCTATAAATAAAACATTAATGAAGAAGTGAACAAAGAGTTCACTTCTTCATTAAAAATACTTTTATAATATTATTTCTTTTTCTTTGTTCCTTTTAAACCTTCTAGAGCTTTTAAAGCAGTAGAATTCTCAGGTTCAATCTTCAGAATTTTATTCCAATACCCTTTAGATGTTTCATATTCGCTAGCACTTTTACTTTTTTCACCAACAACCAAATGATAAAAGCCCAAATAACTATAACATTCTACAAGAACAGGATTATAACGAGGATCATTTTTTAACAGACAAATTTCTACTGTTTTTTCGTAGAATGGTTTAGCTAAGCCTTTATTAGCATCAGGATCAAGATTAGAATTAGCTCTAGCTCTCCAACAGTTTCCTCTATAATTATCTGGTTCCATTTCAGCTACTTTTGCAAAAAGACTATCAGCCTTAAGTAATGATGATGTTTTCACATTAGAAGCAACTTTATCAGTATTTGCGTATGAATAATACTTCTTACCTAACTCGACCAATAAATCTGCATTGGGTTTAGATACACCACTTAAGTAGTTTTCATAAGATTTAATAGCATTTACAGGATCACCAGCTTGCTCATAAAGACCAGATATTGTAGATAGAAGCTCAGTCTTTGTAGTATCCGCTACAATAGCTTTTTCAAAAGAAGCAATTGCCTCAGGATACTTTTTCTGTTCAGCTAACAAACTTCCATTATATGTATAATCAAAATATGAGAACTGAGGATTTTTAGATCTATTGAAGAAATTATCAGCAGCTACAGCAGCCTCATTAAACTTCTTTAGTTCAACATAATTATACATAGCAAAACGATTAAAAGCTGGATCTTGAGCATTAAGTTTCAAGCCCAATTGAGCAATCTCCAACGACTTACTATAATTCTTATTTAAAAAAAGAGTCATAGCATATTGCTTTAAATCATCAGAATCATAATTTCCTGATGCAATATATTCTCCATAATATGTTGACGCATTATTGAAATCATTTTTAGCATAGTAGAGGTCAGCTAGTTCTTTATTTGCCAAAGAGAAATTAGGCTCTTGAGTTTTAAGACGGACTAACATTTCAACAGCTAAAGCTTGATTTACATCACGATAAGCACGAGCATATTTCACATAAGCTTCACGACAATTTGCATCAAATAAGATTGCTTGTTCATACATGCTACAAGCTTGTCCTGCATCTTTTTTTGCTTCGAAAATATCACCAGCAAAAACAAAAACAGGAGCATATTTTCTGGTAATATTCTGAGCTCTTACTAGATAATCATTAGCAGCTAAAAACTCACCATTTTCCAAATAAGCACGCCCACCCTCAAGAATAAGGTCTACGTTTTTCTTATTTTTACCTTTTAACACATTATCAATTGCCTCTTTTGCCTGAGTAGAATTTGATTTAATCTGTAACTTTGCTAAACCAATATTATTCAAAGCACTCTCAGCATCAAACGACAACCCCTTTTTATAGTAAAATGAGGCTGAATCATTTTTATTCTCTCCAAAATAGACATTTCCTAGAAAATAACAAGTTTCAGCTGAATTAGAAGCATTAGATTTTAACTCTTGAAACAACAAGGCTTTAGCCTGTTTCTGGAAACCTGCTTTATAGAAAGAAATACCTTCACTATCCTTCGCATGAAGTGGAGAGAAAGCAAAACTTGTCAAAAAGAGAATTGAAGAAAATATTAAGTTACATTTCATCACTTTGCAATTTTTAATCATTAATTAAAATTCATCTTTTACATTTACAATACGAACTGGTTGCGTTGCAGGAACTAAACCAGACTTAAGAATAATCCTTTGACCTCTATCAGAGGCCAAAAAATTAGCAAACCCAGAAGACAGCCCTTGTCTTGGATCATTAATTAGCACGTATACAGTGCGGTAAAAAGGATAATCGCCTAAAGCAATATAAGCTTGATAAGGTTTAAAACTATTAGAAGGATCAGCTATATTCTCTTCACTAACAGCCATCACGCGCACATCATTTTTGAAAGTTAAATTTGTAGTATCACTCTTAGCACCTAACCAATTTGCACCAATAATTCCGATAGCATTCGGAGTTTTTGATACATAGTCAAAAACCTGTAAATTAGTTTTTTGGGCATTAATACCCTTAGAAGCAAAAGGTTTACCTAAACAAATTGAGTCCTTAGCAAAACGAACAGTACTTGAATTTGGATTATCGAAAACAATTTGAATATTTCCCAATTTTGATTTTGGGTAAATTTCTTTCCATTTTGTAATCTCACCAGTTAATATTTTTCTAACCTGATTAACAGTTATTAGAGAATCTGGATTTTGATTATTTATAATTAAACCAACTCCATCATAAGCCATAACAACTTCACGAGGAAAAAACTTACGACTATTAAAAGATTGAATTTCTTTTGAAGATAGTCTGCGGGTGGAAATAACCAACCGCACACTATCTTTTAATAAACTATTTATAGCATCAACCTCACTACAATATTTAGGTTTTATATGAACCTCAGAATTTAGTCCTTCAAACACCGCTATTTCTTCTTCGAGAATAGGTCTAAAGCCTTCATCGACAGCAATAGGAATCGTCCCAGATGTCAATGTATCAGTCCACCCATCTTTAGGCTTCTTATCAGTACAAGAAAAAAGAAGCAAAAAGAATAATATTGGTATTAGTTTGAAAAACTTCATAGATTTATTGTAATTTAAAGGTAATTGGCACTACATAATATACAGGAACATTCACACCATTTTGTTTTCCAGGAATCCATCTCGGAAGAGAACGAATTACACGAAGAGCTTCTTTGTCACAGTATGGATCCAAAGAACGCATAACTTGAGCATCTTTAACATCACCAGATTTAGAAACTACGAAACGGATATAAACCTTACCTTGAACACCATTTTCCTGAGAAATTGTTGGGTATTTCAAGTGATCAAAAATATATTTCAATAATTCTGAATCACCACCAGGGAACTGAGGCATTTGTTCTACTGCTGTATAAGGTTTTTCCTCAACTTCTTCAACAGGAGCTTGAGTCACAACTTGCTTAATTTCAGCAATATCCTTACCATTTTTCTCGTCATTACCTTTAACGTCGGCGATAGAAATAGTAACCTTACTCTCTTGCAATTGCTCCTGACTCTTCATTTCGTCTTCATCTTTAACTTCAGAGTCTTTCTTAATTACAGGAGCAACAAATTTCACAGAACTCTTTAAAGGAGGAGGAGGAGGAGCAATAGGTTCTACTTTATTCAATTTTTTGTCTTTGACCTCAGCTTGATCCAATTTTGATAAAGTAGTCACTTCTGTCATCGTTTCCTTCTCTTTTGGAGTTGCCAATTTTATAAGCTCAGGAATAGATAAAAAGAACACAGTCAAAAGGACAATAATTAGCATAGACCAATTGTGTCGTTTTGGAGCATCCATACGCATCTTATACGCACCGTACCCTTTATTTCTTCCTTCGAATATTAAGTCACACCATTCTTCAGAAGCTAAATTAATTTTTGCCATTTTACTTTCTTAATTTTAGTGTTTAACTTAATTACTTCCATTTGATTTAGCACTTGCCAATAAAGCTTTTTCTCCATCAGTAATAGGTACTATTACATACTTACTAATACAGCATATTTGCATTTCATCAAGAGCATCAACAAGATTTTTGTAAGTCGATTTGTCTGTAGCTTTAATAATAACTGTTGGAGCACCTTTATCTTCTTTTGCATCAGCTATCTTTTTACTATATTCTTCAGCAGAAATCTTTAAATCTTTTTTTTGCTGTTTCAAATCATTAACCTTCACAACAACACTTCTATTCTTTTTAAGAAGAAAATCTCTAATACCTGTTGCAGTATAAGATGTTTTTTGTAACAAAGATTGATCACCTGCCTTAAACTCACCAAGATAATAATAAACATTATCTTTTTCATCAAGAAGTAAAGTTACAGCCTGAGAAGCCTTCACTTTAGTTTGTTGAGCTTCATCTACTTTATCATTAGTAGGCATACTTATTTCCATCGTTTGAGGTTTACTCAAAGATGTACAAAGCATAAAAAAAGTAATCAGCAACATATTCATATCCACCATCGGCGTAAAGTCGACACGGGTTTTCATTTTTTTCTGCTTTCCCTTTTTCCCTTTTCCGCTATCTTTTTGTTCTACATCAGCACTCATATCTCATCTATTTTTTTTCTGCTTCAACAGCCTTCAAAGAAGTAATCAGATTATATCTGTTTTCTTTTATGTCTTGAAGTGAATTCATTACATTTTTAATTACAGAATAAGGAGTATTCTGGTCAGCTTTAATAGCAATACGTAGATCTGGATTCGTAGCACGAGCTGCTTTCACCCATACTTTGAATTGATTATCAACACTATCTGTAGGTATACCTTCATTTTTAAGGGCTTCATCTTGATCCCTTTCAGGCAAATCTAAAAAAGTGCTCATTTTTTTCATTGGTACACCAAACGTGGTATTTTTTCTGAAATTTTTAATCTGCTTAGACGAAAATTTCACGCCATATTGTTCTCCCACACTTAACAATGTTTGCTCCATGTCATCTGGTTTATCCAAGGCCATAAATACTTTGCCCTCTGGATTGACAAGGATTGAGAGGACATTCTTTTCTGGAATCTTAATTTCAGAAACAGAACCTGGTGTCATTACTTTTACTGGTTCCTTTTTTACGAAGGTTGATGTCAACATAAAAAAAGTCAAGAGCAATACAGTAACGTCACTCATCGCTGTCATATCGATGAAAGTGTCCTTTTTTGCAACTTTTACTTTAGCCATAAGTCATTTCTATTTTATAAATTTATTTACTGCTTATTAATGAGAAGCTGCAAATGTCTGAACAATAGAGAAACCTACTTCGTCAAGGCTAAAAGTTAATTTATCGATTTTATTTGAATAATAGTTGTAAGAAATAACAGCTAATGCACCTGTAGCAATACCACAAGCTGTATTAATCAAAGCTTCAGAGATACCTTGTGACAAAGCAGTAGAGTCAGCACCACCACCTGCAGACAAAGCAGCAAATGAACGGATCATACCGATAACTGTACCAAGAAGACCAAACAAAGTACCTAAAGTTGTAATAGTAGCAATAATAGGAAGATTCTCAGTCATCATTGGTAATTCTAGAGCAGTAGCTTCTTCTAATTCTTTTTGAATTGCTAACAATTTCTGTTCTTTACTTAAATTTGTTTCTTTTTCCATTTCAGCATACTTAACTAAAGTAGCACCAACTACATTCGCAACTGAACCTCTTTGTTTATCACAAATTTCTTGAGCACCTTTAAGATCACCTTTTTCTAAAGCTGTTTTGATATTTGCAACAAATTTAGTTAAAGAACCCTTTCCGTAAGCACTCTTAATAGCAATAAAACGTTCAACGCTTAATGATAGAACTGTAAATAACAAAGTTAAGATGATAGGTACAATCACACCACCTTTGTACATAGTTCCTAGAAACTTTCCTGGAAGAGGATTATTAGCTGGATCATTATTCACAAAATTAGCAGGATCACCTAGTACAAATTTGTAGAGACAACCAGCGATAATCAAACACGCAAGGATAACAAAACCTGCGTTTTTAATACCTTTAACAGACGTTTTCTTAGATTTTTTTTGAGTAGTTTCCATAATAGTTTTTTTTTAAACAATTTATTTTTTTAGAAATTAATAATTTTCACTTATATAACGAAGTCTAAGGATATAATATAAATATGTATCACAAAAGCAACATGTCTTTCTACGAAAAAAAACACATTTAATTCATTATAAAACACATTTAATCTTTAATGAATTTCATAATATATAAATAGAACCTTAAACATGTCTCTTAAATGGTATTTACCTTCCAGACATAAAACGTGCAACAAAAATAAGAACAAAATCGTTACTACAGTACGTTTTTACAATTTTTAATCAGTTTTTTTTAGTGCATTTCGAAATTTCTCACTAAAACAAATAAAAACGGCGTGTATAAGCAACCTAAATGGAATCATAATATACTATAAGTTAGCATTTTATTGCAAATACACTAACAAAAGTAATATATATAATATTAAATTCAAAATAAGTCTATAAATAGATATTATTTTGATAAAATTAATAATTTATATCTATATCAAAGCTTTATTAATATTGAAAGTAGAAATTATAATGCCATTTGCGAGTAGTTATATAACAAATCTTAATATAACCAATAAAAGGAGTTTAGTCAGCAAAGCAATTTAAATTCAAAATACGCTTTACACAAAAATGTCCGTCACATACTCCATAAATTTAGCTATATAATAAGACATTGCAATATGCAAATTCTATAGGATTAATGCTATGAAAACAAGAATAAAGAATCTACCCCAAAAATATCTCATATTAAGAAACTAAGGAAAAGCCAAACTTACAGTTAGAAATCAGACAAGATAAACTTTTTAGCTACTCAGCTATTATAAATGGATACATTTCTAAGCCTTGCTGTTTTGTCACCGCAAGTAACGCTTTGTATATTGACATCCTATTCTTCTTTGCCATGTTTACGATAGAGTGTAGTTATGTAAATACGTTAGCTCCTTCATCGCTAAAGCATCTACTGATTTTCTTTTTATTTTTGGTAATTCTGATCATTCTTTCAGCAATATTATTGCCATAAGCCATTGTTTAATACGCTGAAAACATATTTGTTACGGTCATAAACGTTCTCTCTCATCAAGCCTATTCCATCAATAGAAATATTACAAAGAATGTCCTTGAGACAAAGAAAGTACTCTTGGAAATGAGATTTCTGAGACCATAGATGAAAGTCTCTCAAATGTTTCTTTATATTGTTCCTGAAGGAGTTTACCATCTAATTTGCAATGATCGGCTGCGTTTTGAGCGCTGACTGCATGATTTTCTAGGTAATCCTTAAGAAAACTCCGAAATCATACGCTATCGGAGTTCCAGGATCAATTAAATTACAGTCACGACTATAATTCTTGCTGCTTTCTGTATATTTTCATCGACGACATTATATACGAAAAGAAACAACTTTGTCACGAATAGAGAGATTCTGCACATCAATCTCAGAAAAAAACATTGGACTGTAAAGAGAAAGAGGAAAAATATACCGATATATTATCCATTTTTTCCAAGAAAAGGATATGACAGATTTATAAGGATTAGCAAGACATAGATCAAAATAATCTAATTTGTCAACAGGAAAAAATAAAGATAAGCTATAATTTCGGAATCTTCAAGAACAGTTGGGTGGGGAGCATAAGAATTCTTTTAAACGCAAAAAATAGAACTTTTAACGTTATACCACAAAACATCGACTGATTCTAAATTCTTCAGAGCTTCATTCAGAGGAGTGGCGGATATGACCAGATCGTTTTCAGGAATTCATTGACATTCCCCCAGGAATTCGGACTGATCCATGATCCTAGGTTATAGATGTAGTATGTATAAAAACGAAAAGGAGTCCTGAGTGACTTGTTAGTCAGACTCAGAACTCCTTGATAAAACGGCAGCTACCTACTCTCCCACTGTTACGCAGTACCATCGGCGTGATCAGGCTTAACTTCTCTGTTCGGAATGGGAAGAGGTGGAACCCTGATGCTATAGCTACCTTAATATTTTTAATTTCTTAATTATATTATTAAGATAAACACAATGCAAAAGCAATAAAGATAATAATATTTCAGTATCAATAAAGAGCCAAATTATCTAGCCAACCATATATGGCATAGAAGAAAGTGTACGGGCAATTAGTACTGCTCGGCTTTGACATTACTGTCTTTACACCTGCAGCCTATCAACGTTGTCGTCTTCAACGACCCTAAGAAATCTAATCTTGTGGCTGGCTTCGTACTTAGATGCTTTCAGCACTTATCCAATCCCGACTTAGATACCCGGCAATGCACCTGGCGGCACAACCGGTAAACCAGCGGTCAGTCCAACACGGTCCTCTCGTACTAGTGTCAGAGCCACGCAAATTTCATACGCCCACGATAGATAGAGACCGAACTGTCTCACGACGTTCTGAACCCAGCTCGCGTGCCACTTTAATGGGCGAACAGCCCAACCCTTGGGACCTTCTCCAGCCCCAGGATGTGACGAGCCGACATCGAGGTGCCAAACCGCTCCGTCGATATGAGCTCTTGGGAGCGATCAGCCTGTTATCCCCGGAGTACCTTTTATCCTTTGAGCGATGTCCCTTCCATACGGAAACACCGGATCACTATGCTCTAGTTTCCTACCTGATCGACTTGTCGGTCTCCCAGTCAAGCACCCTTATGCCATTACACTCTGCGGACGGTTACCAATCGTCCTGAGGGTACCTTTAGAAGCCTCCGTTACACTTTTGGAGGCGACCACCCCAGTCAAACTACCCACCAAACAGTGTCCTCACATTTGCGAGTTAGAACTCAAATAATTAAAGGGCCGTATTTCAACAGCGGCTCCACAAACACTAGCGTGCATGCTTCAATGCCTCCGGCCTATCCTACACATCAATTACCCAAATTCAATGTTAAGCTATAGTAAAGGTTCACGGGGTCTTTTCGTCCCATCGCGGGTAATCGGCATCTTCACCGATACTACAATTTCACTGAGCTCACGGTTGAGACAGTGTCCAGATCATTACACCATTCGTGCAGGTCGGAACTTACCCGACAAGGAATTTCGCTACCTTAGGACCGTTATAGTTACGGCCGCCGTTTACTGGGGCTTCAATTCAATGCTTCTCTTGCGATGACATCTCCTCTTAACCTTCCAGCACCGGGCAGGTGTCAGGCTATATACTTGATCTTTCAATTTTGCATAGCCCTGTGTTTTTGTTAAACAGTTGCCTGGACCTATTCTCTGCGCCCTCATCGCTGAGGGACCCTTTCTCCCGAAGTTACAGGGTCAATTTGCCTAGTTCCTTAACCGTGATTCACTCAAGCGCCTTAGTATATTCTACCCAACTACGTGTGTCCGTTTACGGTACGGGTACCTCAAGGATTAAGTTTAGCGGATTTTCTTGGAAGTCTGATTACGTGTACTATCCAATTGCCACAAGGGCGCTCGGTACTATCAGGTTCGACTAGTCTTCCGGATTTGCCTGGAAAACCAATATCTACACCCTTCAACCAGCTATTCCGTCAGCTGGCGACACTTTCACTACTCCGTCTCCACGTCACTCCTTAAGGTAGTAAGGGAATATTAACCCTTTCTGCCATCGGCCTCGCCGTTCGGCTGAGCCTTAGGACCCGACTAACCCTGATCCGATTAGCGTTGATCAGGAAACCTTAGTCTTTCGGCGAGGGGGTTTCTCACCCCCTTTATCGTTACTTATACCTACATTTGCTTTTCCACACGCTCCAGCAAAGCTTACGCTTCACATTCAACGCAGAGTGGAATGCTCCCCTACCAACCATTACTGGTTCCATAGCTTCGGTAAATTGCTTATGCCCGATTATTATCCACGCCAAACTCCTCGACTAGTGAGCTGTTACGCACTCTTTAAATGAATGGCTGCTTCCAAGCCAACATCCTAGCTGTCTTAGCAATCTGACTTCGTTAGTTCAACTTAGCAATTATTTCGGGACCTTAGCTGATGGTCTGGATTCTTCTCCTCTCGGGCACGGACCTTAGCACCCATGCCCTCACTCCTGATATTGAACTAATGCGCATTCGGAGTTTATCAAGACTTGATAGGCGGTGAAGCCCTCGCATCTTATCAGTCGCTCTACCTCACATTAGTAATTATCAAGGCTGCACCTAAATGCATTTCGGGGAGTACGAGCTATCTCCAAGTTTGATTAGCCTTTCACCCCCACCCACAGTTCATCCGGAAGCTTTTCAACGCTTATCGGTTCGGTCCTCCAGTTAGTGTTACCTAACCTTCAACCTGACCATGGGTAGATCACTTGGTTTCGCGTCTACTACCACTGACTAAATCGCCCTATTCAGACTCGCTTTCGCTTCGGCTGCAAAACTTAATTTCTTAACCTTGCCAGTGACAGTAACTCGTAGGTTCATTATGCAAAAGGCACGCCGTCACAGCACGAAGCTGCTCCGACCGCTTGTAAGCGCATGGTTTCAGGGACTATTTCACTCTTCTATTCGAAGTTCTTTTCACCTTTCCTTCACAGTACTGGTTCACTATCGGTCTCTCGGGAGTATTTAGCCTTACCGGATGGTCCCGGCAGATTCATGCAGAATTCCTCGTGCTCCGCACTACTCAGGATACCACTACAGTATATATTGGATTCATGTACGCAACTATCATGCTCTATGGTGACACTTTCCAGAGTCTTCCATTCTCCAATATAAGTCCGATATCGTGGTCCTACAACCCCATAAATGCCGTAACATCTATGGTTTGGGCTAATCCGTGTTCGCTCGCCACTACTTACGGAATCATTCAATTATTTTCTTCTCCTACAGGTACTAAGATGTTTCAGTTCCCTGCGTTCGCCTCCATCATAAGATGGATAATATCCCTTCAGGATATTGGGTTGTCCCATTCGGAAATCTTCGGATTAAAGGCTATTTGCACCTACCCGAAGCTTATCGCAGCTTATCACGTCCTTCATCGCCTCCGAGAGCCAAGGCATCCGCCATGCGCCCTTGCTTACTTTCTTCAAACACTGTAAACTATTCGTAGATATACGTTTTCGTTTACCATATGGTTCGATATATACTTCAGCTCTTTTTATCTCTAAAAATTACTTACTTTATTTGCTTTTGTACATTATGTCAAAGATCGTTATAAAGACGTTAGCCTTTTTTGTGGAGAATAACGGATTCGAACCGTTGACCCCCTGCGTGCAAGGCAGGTGCTCTAGCCAGCTGAGCTAATCCCCCGTGAAATTATTATGAAGCCTTTTTTCCTTTTGGTTAGTATGGTTGCTCCTAAATTTTTCGCGTAGTCCCAGGCAGAGTTGAACTGCCGACCTCTACATTATCAGTGTAGCGCTCTAACCAACTGAGCTATAGGACTGTCGTTCAAAACCTCTTACCTTTCGGCTCGGCTTCTTTCTAATCTCTTGTATTTCTTAATATAAACATAAACAATAAACAGCAGTACAAACTAAATCCGAACCTAAGAACGAAATCACTCCAGAAAGGAGGTGTTCCAGCCGCACCTTCCGGTACGGCTACCTTGTTACGACTTAGCCCCAGTCACCAGTTTTACCCTAGGACGCTCCTTACGGTTACGTACTTCAGGTACCCCCGGCTCCCATGGCTTGACGGGCGGTGTGTACAAGGCCCGGGAACGTATTCACCGCGCCGTGGCTGATGCGCGATTACTAGCGAATCCAGCTTCATGGAGTCGAGTTGCAGACTCCAATCCGAACTGTGAGAGGTTTTTGGGATTAGCATCCTGTTGCCAGGTAGCGACCTTCTGTACCCCCCATTGTAACACGTGTGTAGCCCCGGACGTAAGGGCCGTGCTGATTTGACGTCATCCCCACCTTCCTCACATCTTACGACGGCAGTCTTGATAGAGTCCTCAGCTTAACCTGTTAGTAACTATCAATAAGGGTTGCGCTCGTTATGGCACTTAAGCCGACACCTCACGGCACGAGCTGACGACAACCATGCAGCACCTTCACAAATGCCATTGCTGGCGATAATGTTTCCACTATATTCATTTGCAATTTAAGCCCGGGTAAGGTTCCTCGCGTATCATCGAATTAAACCACATGTTCCTCCGCTTGTGCGGGCCCCCGTCAATTCCTTTGAGTTTCACCGTTGCCGGCGTACTCCCCAGGTGGAATACTTAATGCTTTCGCTTGGCCGCTTACTGTATATCGCAAACAGCGAGTATTCATCGTTTACTGTGTGGACTACCAGGGTATCTAATCCTGTTTGATACCCACACTTTCGTGCCTCAGCGTCAGTTGTACCCCGGTAAGCTGCCTTCGCAATTGGAGTTCTTCGTGATATCTAAGCATTTCACCGCTACACCACGAATTCCGCCTACCTTATGTACACTCAAGAATAACAGTATCAACTGCAATTTTACGGTTGAGCCGCAAACTTTCACAACTGACTTATTATTCCGCCTACGCACCCTTTAAACCCAATAAATCCGGATAACGCTCGGATCCTCCGTATTACCGCGGCTGCTGGCACGGAGTTAGCCGATCCTTATTCATAGTATACATACAAAAAACCACACGTGGCTCACTTTATTCTACTATAAAAGAAGTTTACAATCCATAGGACCTTCATCCTTCACGCTACTTGGCTGGTTCAGGCTCTCGCCCATTGACCAATATTCCTCACTGCTGCCTCCCGTAGGAGTTTGGTCCGTGTCTCAGTACCAATGTGGGGGACCTTCCTCTCAGAACCCCTATCCATCGAAGACTTGGTGAGCCGTTACCTCACCAACTATCTAATGGAACGCATCCCCATCCATAACCAATAAATCTTTAACTTTAAAAAGATGCCTTGATAAAGTACTATCGGGTATTAATCTTTCTTTCGAAAGGCTATCCCCGAGTTATGGGAAGGTTGGATACGTGTTACTCACCCGTGCGCCGGTCGTCAGCGGTATTGCTACCCTGCTACCCCTCGACTTGCATGTGTTAAGCCTGTAGCTAGCGTTCATCCTGAGCCAGGATCAAACTCTTCATTGTAAAAGTTTTATTTAATTCTGTTCAGGATTCCGTTCTTATTTTCTTGTTTCTTCAATAACTTAATCGCTTAAATCATTGTTGACGGTTCGAAATTTATTACTCTGTAAGTATGCTAAAAGCACGCCTACAAGAGCTCTTGTACTACTTGTATTGTTTATATCTAAATCTTATTCAAAGAACGATTTTGTTTTGCTTTTTGTTAAGCGGATGCAAAGGTAGAACTTTTAATCTTTACCTCCAAATGTTTTCTGATTTATTTTTTTTAATTAATCCCTCAGAATTCTTTCGGTGAAACACCCTCTTCTCAATAAGTCATAAACTTTAATGCCTTGTCTCTTACAAAGCGGGTGCAAAAGTAGAACTTTAAAACTTTAAATCCAAACTTATGTTACTCTTTTATTCTAAATAAATGAAATATAAACGTAACATGCTGAGTATTAAATATGTTCTAAAGCATAATTCTTAAACATTAAAATAAGAACCTGAAGGAATATACATTTCTAATATACGCGCGCACGTGTGAGAGGTCTGAGATGCAAAAAAAGTGAGTATGGACATAAAATATAAATATATTGCCAATAATCATCCCTAGTTTTTGATATATAAACACAAAAAAATCAATTTATCTACCCTATCTTCCACTAAAACGCACAAAAAAACTTTGCAGAAAAGATTTCAGCTAGTAGCAGTCCCTATGTTTGTAATTAATATGCAGACGAACAAAGCATAAGCCAAGAGTATTAATATATTTGAGGTACCAAACTTAAACAATTAAAAACTCAAAGCTTATGCGTACACAAAGTAACAAACTAAATTTTGAAGGAGAAAATAGTTATGTTGGAATTGATGTTCATTTGAAAAGTTGGAATGTGACAATTTACACAGAATACCTGCATCATAAAACATTCAACCAACATCCTGTACCTTCAATTTTAAGGGACTATCTGAATACTAATTTCCCTGGTGGAACTTATTATTCAGCCTATGAAGCCGGATTCTGTGGGTTTAATATTCATTTTGAACTTAAAAAACTAAATATAAATAATATTGTGGTTAATCCTGCTGATATACCAACTAGCCAGAAAGAACAGATACTTAAAAACGATTCCCGTGATAGTATGAAAATTGCCCGTTCTTTAAGAGCTAATGAACTCATTGGCATACATGTCCCATTCATTGAGACATTGGAAAACCGCACATTGATACGCACTCGAGACACAATGGTGAAGGATATGACT
Source organism: uncultured Bacteroides sp. (assembly GCF_963678845.1). Lineage (NCBI taxonomy): Bacteria > Pseudomonadati > Bacteroidota > Bacteroidia > Bacteroidales > Bacteroidaceae > Bacteroides > uncultured Bacteroides sp. The sequence continues at coordinate 102,809 of NZ_OY787466.1, read as the reverse complement.
AGATTTAAACAGCGCATAAAAGCTTTGCTTTATTTTTATGGTATATCTTACCCTCCAGAATTTGAGAAATCAACCAGTCATTGGTCCAGACGTTTTCTTAAATGGTTAAAAGAGGAGGTATCACTTAATACAACGAATGGTAATGACGCCTTGTCATTACTCGTCAGGGAAGTAGAGCAACAAAGAGTTCTTTTATTGGAAATCAATAGAAAAATTCATAGTCTTGCTGTTTCTGAGAAATATGTGAAGGAGATAGAGTTAATAAGAAGCATTCCGGGAATTGGTTTAATTACAGGGCTTACTTTTTTGTCGGAGATAGAAGATATTGAACGATTCCACAATACAGACAAGTTAGCCGGTTTTGTAGGAATAATACCCACCTGTCATTCAAGTGGAGAGATTGAGAATTATGGAGAGATGACATTTAGAAAGAAAACGATTTTAAGAAAGTGTCTGATTGAAAGTTCCTGGATTGCAGTAAGAATAGATCCGGCATTGACAAGGTGTTTTTTACAACTCTGTAAAAGGATGGAGCCCAATAAAGCTATAATACGAATCGCAAGAAAACTATTAAACAGAATGTATTATGTTTTAAAAAAGAGACAAAAATATGAATGTGGAGTGGTTTAATGATAATGCTTATATAACTATCTTTCAAAATAAGAGTGATCGCTTAGTTTATCTTGCAGCTTAGCCTGCTTTAGCAGTTTGCGGCCTCTTCCTATTGAACTGAAAAAGGAAAATGTAGAAAACTGATAGTATTATCAGTTTAAACTACTGATAGAAGGTTGTTTATATAGGAGTTATTAATAAATAGAAAGTAAGGAAACAATCAATAGAGGTTTTCTTAGCCATATAGCGATATCTGTAACATGAAAGGGGAAACCATACAAGCCTCCCCTCCCAAAAAAAATAATGTTACAGTGTAACGCAGGAAATTTATTGCTGACAAGTTGCTCCTCAGCAGAGCTTGTTTCCTCTTCAACTCCCTGATTACAAAGCTAATAAAAAGTATAATAAATATTAATAATACTCTTATTATTTGGATTACAACATAGAAGATAACTGATTTTAGTAGCAGATGAATTGTACAGAAAATTTATCTGCCATTAACTTATAACATTAATTATCAGATCTTTAATGCTATTTAGTAGCAGATAGGCAGATAAACTGAATGAAAAAAAATATATTCGTGTTTAATGATTTTGCTTGGGGGGGGCAACCTTCTAATGCATTAGTTATTTCTGCTTCATGCTGATTAAAATCAGCTCCTCGTTTTAACCAATATCCGGCCCTAAAATACTTTGGGATACGTAGCTTCACGCTGTTCACATGATGTACACTCATTTTCGCTCTCATCTAGCTTTTGTCAGGCAATTACAAACCTGAGTTCTACGAAAAACTTTGCTCTTTTTCGAATTAGATTAAAGGTTTCTTTAGAAAAAGCTATATACCATTAGTTTCACTAAGATGTTAATAATGAAATAGACCAAGTTCTGTATATGAAATGCTTTGCATGGCATATTTTTTTTAATTTATTATTAATAGTTTTAATGAATGACAGTTTGCAAAGTAGTATTTTGTCTTTCAAACTCATTAGCATGTCTTCATGCTATTTCAAATATATGCAGCCAAATGGATGCCATCGTTAAACAAAGCCTCAAAAGAGAAATTGGAGCTGTGTCAATTATCTCCATACAGCTTTTCGAATGCTGGTAAGTATATAAACTTAAACTAATGCAACAATCCCCAAAAAGCAATAGAAGAAATTGCTACTCAATAAAGATTAAGAAGCTTGTTTTGAAAGATAGTTTTCGTAATTTTGCAGATAGTTCCAGAAAAATATATAATGATTGATCAAGCCACCATAGATAGAATAATAGATGCAGCACAAATTGTTGATGTAGTGTCTGAATTTGTCACATTACGCAAACGAGGTGTGAATTATGTTGGTCTTTGCCCTTTCCATAATGAAAAAACGCCTTCATTCAGCGTGTCACCATCAAAGGGATTATGCAAATGTTTTAGTTGTGGAAAAGGTGGAAACGCTGTACATTTCATCATGGAACACGAACAGCTATCATACTATGAAGCATTAAAATTTCTTGCAAAGAAATATAACATTGAAATAAAAGAGAGGGAATTAAGTAACGAAGAGAAACAAGCACAGAATAATCGTGAAAGCATGTTTATTGTTAACACCTTTGCACGTGACTATTTCCAAGATATTTTAACAAATCATATAGACGGAAAGTCTATTGGTATGGCGTACTTCAGACAAAGAGGATTCCGTGATGACATTATAAAAAAATTCCAGCTTGGATTCAGCACAGACTCACGTGATGCATTAGCTCAGGAAGGACAAAGAAAAGGATACAAAAAAGAATTTCTTCTAAAAACCGGCTTGTGCTATGAAAGAGATGACCATACTCTTAATGACCGCTTCAGGGGTAGGGTTATATTTCCTGTCCACACACTCTCCGGTAAAGTAGTAGCTTTTGGCGGGCGAATTCTGAATGCCGACAAGAAAATTGCGAAATATGTAAATTCTCCAGAATCTGAAATTTATCATAAAAGCAATGAGCTCTATGGCATTTATTTTGCCAAACAAGCTATTGTAAAACAAGACCGATGTTTCCTGGTAGAAGGATATACAGATGTTATCTCCATGCACCAATCTGGTGTGGAAAACGTTGTTGCCTCTTCTGGAACATCGTTAACTTCCGGTCAAATTAGATTAATTCATCGCTTTACAAATAACATCACAGTTATTTATGATGGAGATATGGCTGGAATCAAAGCATCAATACGTGGTATCGACATGCTATTGGAAGAGGGAATGAGCATTAAGGTTATGTTACTACCTGACGGTGATGACCCGGATTCATTTGCACGCAAGCATAACGCAACCGATTTTCAGGCTTATATTACTGCCCATGAAGTCGATTTTATTCGGTTCAAGGCTAACTTACTACTCGATGAAGCTGGAAAAGACCCGATGAAACGCGCTGAGTTAATAGCAGATATTGTTAAAAGTATATCTGTTATTCCAGAAGCCATTGTCAGATCCGTATATATCCGGGAATGTAGCCAACTATTAAGAGTCGAAGAGAAACTACTCCAGATTGAAATGGGGAAATTGATTGAAAAGCAAAATGAGAAAACAAACAAGTCGGCTTACAATGATGTGCCCCCTCCCTATATTCCTGAAGATATAGTTCCAGAAGAAGTCTATCAATCATTCATTCCAGAAGGAGAAAAAGAAGGTCGTGAATTCTATGAATACGAGCGTCTTATCATGAGTACACTTGTAAGATACGGAGAAAAAGTTATGTGTAATATGACAACTGAAGAGGGAGAAGAAGCCCCTGTTACTGTCATCGAATATGTAATCAATGACTTAAAACAAGACGAATTAAATTTCCATGATCCGCTTCATCGAAAGATCCTTTCTGAAGCAAGAATGCATTTAAAAGATAATAATTTTATCTGCGAAAGATATTTTATTGCACACCAAGATCCATTAATCAGTAAGCTAGCAGCAGAACTTTCGAGTGATCGCGACCAGCTAAGTAAATATCACACCAAAGGGCAGCATATAGTAACAGACGATGAACGATTACACGAATTAGTACCTTCCCTTATGACAAGTTTTAAGAATGCCATTATTGAGGAGGAACTAAAACACATCATGTATGCACTTCAAGATCCTGAGAATAGCAAATCTGAAGAAAAATATACGGCCATAATAAAACGCTATATGGATGTACAAAGAATACGTGATATAATGGCCAAAAGACTTGGTGATAGAGTCGTTCTAAGAAAATAAGTTTTATTTATGAGCTATCAAATCCATGAACTCACTACGAGTTGTTGAATTCTTAAAGGCTCCTGAAAAATCTGATGTAGTAGTTATAGCATTCTGTTTTTCCACACCACGCATTTGCATACACATATGTTTTGCTTCAACAACAACCATTACTCCTAAAGGATTCAGCGTATTCTGTATACACTCTTTTATTTGAAGAGTCATTCGTTCTTGTACCTGCAACCGATGAGAGAAGATATCCACCACACGAGCAATTTTGCTCAATCCTGTTATATAACCGTTTGGGATATAAGCTACATGAACTTTGCCGTAAAAGGGAAGCATATGATGTTCGCATAAAGAGAAGAAATCAATATCTTTGACTATCACCATTTGATTATAATCTTCTTTAAATTTAGCAGAGCGGAGTACTTCATGTGGATCTTCACCATATCCCCGAGTTAGGGTAAGCATAGCTTTAGCTACACGTTCGGGAGTCTTCAGCAATCCTTCACGGTCAACGTCTTCACCTAATAATGTTATAATATTATGATAGTTTTTCTTTAATTCTTCAATTTGAACGTTCAAAGCTTCTTCTTGATTCATCATCTATAAAGGTATAATAATTTGTGATCTAACTATAGAAGCTTCATTAAAAGCTCCGGCTTGTTTCATCTTTCTCATCATAGCATAGGCTTCTTCCATCGTTTTATAGTCACCCACCTGACATAACCAACGGGGCGATTGAAAGAGTATGTAAACCGAAAGTTCAGGAAAAAGAGCCTTTACATGCCCACTCATTTCATAAGCTGAACTTTTTGAATCACGAGAATCACCTCCTGCATAAACTTGAATTCTAAATCCAGATTCCTTCAGTACTTTTGTCTCTCCGGAAGTTCCCGTATTTATATGCCTCACACCTAATAAAGCATCTAAACGACTATCCTGATGAATTGTTATCGTTCCACAGCCAGCTTCATAATGTTCCAGGCTTTTAATAATATTATTCTGCGCCTGCATCTTCAATGAAACAAGACAACAAAACAATAGCACTAAATAAATAGGATTAGTTTTCATGATTAAAAAAATGAATTAAAGGTGGAAGAAGAGAAATCCTCTTCCACCAAATAACTTGTTATGCATTAAAAGCATCGATGATACCTTTAAAATCAGCAGCCTTCAATGAAGCACCACCAATAAGACCACCATCAACATCAATATTTGCAAATAATTCTTTTGCATTAGAAGCTTTACAGCTACCACCATACAAGATCGAAGTATTTTCAGCAACTTCCTTACCATACTTTTCTACGATTGTAGAACGGATATAAGCGTGAATTTCCTGAGCTTGATCTGCAGTAGCAGTTTTACCTGTACCAATAGCCCATACTGGTTCATAAGCTAAAATTATTTTAGAAAAGTCTTCAGCAGACAGTTCAAATAAAGAACCTGATAACTGAGCAAAAACTACTTCATTCTGCTTTCCTGATTCACGTTCTTCAAGAACTTCACCAATACAGAAAATTGGAGTTAATCCGTTAGCTAAAGCTAAAGTCACCTTTTCTTTAAGGATTTCAGCAGTTTCGTGATAGTAAGCACGACGTTCTGAGTGACCAAGGATAACATACTTTGCACCTGTTGAAGCAACCATAGCAGCAGAAACTTCTCCTGTATATGCGCCAGACACTTTGTCTGCACAGTTTTGAGCAGCAACACCTATTTTATTTGTATCAATAGCAGCAGCGACAGATGCAAGATGAATAAAAGGAGTACCAATAATTACATCACAGTTTGGTTTTTCGTTAGCCAAAACTTCGTTTAAATCTTTTGCCAATGCCAATCCTTCAGCAAGGGTCATGTTCATTTTCCAGTTACCTGCAACAATGTTCTTTCTCATTTTTTTATTTATTAAAGGGTTAATTAAATTCCTTCTTCTCTTTTTATCCAAACGTTTAATAATCAATATATCTAGTCCCAATACAAACAAAAGAGGTACTAGAAACCATAACGCAACTAAAACTATTGTATGCGTATCATCAACTTTCTTTTGTTTTCCAATATCAAGTTTTTCAAGTTTTCCAGAAAGTGTATACTCATCCGGCAAGTTAGAATGATGCCACTTATTCAGTATCACTCCATTCTTAATCAGTACCAATCCAGGATTGGAACGGATTATTGTTTTCAAAGTAACATCATCAGTAAAACAAAAAGGATATTCTGCCCCGGTTTTACTTTTCCATTGCTCAATCTGCTCATCTAAAGAAGAGGTAAGACAATAAAATGCATATCCGTTTTCTACAGAATAATCATAAATTTCATTTATCAGATCAATATCATTATCATCAGCATTTTCAATTCTATGAGCTATTAATAAGAAAGTGTATCCTTTATCATTCAACACTTTACCTGTAATATCTTCTCCCGTTTCAGCCTCAGTTATTGAGAAATCATGAATCGGAGGTTCATATCCTTTCTCTTTTAGAACCGTTTTGGTATCAATAAATTTCCAGGTACTATCTGGATAATTCTCTAATGAGAACTCTTTTCTTTCCCCATTCTTCTCAAGAGTAAAAGTATTCTCATAAACACTTTTCTTTGCTCCATCGGGGATAGACATACTTTTCGGAATACTAATGCCTATTTTGTAAGGACGAAAATCTAAAATCGGCAAATTGTTATAACAATAAATAGAAAGAATCAGTCCAAACGATATTACATACAAAGCAACCAGCCATTGGGTTTTCTCGCTTACCAGTCTTAATATCCTGCCATTCCATATAAAGCAAGAGACAGAAGCTATAAGCAACACTATATTTTTACCGAAAGACTGCCAATTAGTTAACAGCAAAGCATCGCCAAAACAGCCGCAATCTGAGACTGGATTTTTTATGGCCAGATAAAGAGTTAAGGGGGTCATAAACAACATCATCAAAAGAGTCAATGTTGTGCTTGTTTTTTTTCGAATTCCGAAAAAGAGATATCCTCCCATTGAGAATTCAAAAACAGCTAAAAAGACAGCTAGAAAAAAGGGAAGAAAACCTGGCACCAGGGAACCTAACCCAAAAGCCTCAGCATAATCCTGAATCTTATAAGTAGAGCCAAGTGGATCTACAGCTTTCACGAATCCCGAGAAAACAAAAACGATGCTGAGAACAAACCGGCAAAGGTTTACCCATACATTCAAAATTCTATTTTGCTGTATCTGTGTCTCCAAATTCTATTTTGATCAAGCCAAACACTGAATAATTAATCATATCCATATAATTGGCATCTATTCCTTCTGATACAAGAGTTTGCCCAGACAAACTTTCGATCTGCTTAGTTCTGTAAATCTTCATTAATATAAGATCCGTATAAGAAGTTACTCTCATTGATCTCCAAGCCTCATCATAATCATGGTTTTTAGCCAACATCAGTTCCAGAGCAGATGCAGCATATTTATCATAAAGAGCTAAAGCTTCATCAACACTAATATCGGCAGATTCTGCATATCCCAATTCTAACTGAATCAATCCGATTAGGCCATAATTCACAATAGCAATAAACTCTGACCGTATGCCTTCATCAATCAATGAGACTCCTTTTGTTTCAATAGACCGGATTCTATTTGCTTTAATAAAAATCTGATCTGTTACTGAAGCCGGTCTCAGAATACGCCATGCAGGCCCGTAATCGTGAAGTTTCTTTGAGAACAGATCACGACAAAGAGTAATTACATGTTCAAATTGTTGTTTAGTATCTTTCATTTCGTTATAAATAGACTGCAAAGTTAACAAATAATTAAGAAAAAATAAGAAGAGGATGCTCTAAATTATATTAAAGCATCCTCTTCTTAGAAATATCGTTTAAGAATTATGAGCAACGTAATACCTGACCTGGTTTAAGTTTAGATCTCTTATTTAATCCATTCATCTGACATAGTTCACTAATTGAAACCCCTCTAAGTTTGGCAACCTTTGAAAGAGTATCACCTCTATGCACTTTATGGTATTTAATTACATCATCAGATTTAGAAGAAGAAGCTACAGCTGTTGATCCCGGACGATCATATTTGCTTCCTGATCTTCTAAAAGTATATGAATCAGCCACAACGTCCTGATTTGGAAAATCAAACATCAATGCCGGATTAATAGCAATTCCTAAAAAGCGTGTTTCGAAGTGAAGGTGAGAACCTGTTGAGTGTCCTGTATTACCACCTAATCCTATAATTTCACCAGCCTTTACAATCTGATCTGGTTGCACTAATTGCTTTGAAAGGTGTCCATAAACAGTTTCCAATCCATTATTGTGACGAAGCACAATATAGTTTCCATATCCTTTGGCTTCATATTTTACCACACGTACTTTACCATCAAAAGCAGCACGAATAGTATCGCCGATTTCTACCTTCAAGTCTAGTCCATTATGCATTCTTCTCCAACGGGGACCGAATGGTGATGTTATTTTTCTGCTTGGAGTTGGCATGCAGAAACCTCTTAAATCAAAAGTAAAAGTCTCGGGTACAATTGCTGTCTTCCCATAAGCGTGTACATACTCATTATCCCAATTAGGGTATAAGCTAAATGCAGGATAAGTTGCTTGTTCAGCTCTTATCTGTCTTTGTAATGCTAAGGAATCAACACTCTTTAATTTTCTATCAATAGGAGCCTGACGCGCAATCAAGTCTTGAGAAAAAGAACTCAAGCTTACCATTGCGGCTGCTGCTACTAACATTGTTTTAATGCAAATAAAATTCATTCGTACTATTTTTCGATTAAAACTCATCGCAAGCATACAAATAATCAAATGTAGCCTGTTTATACTCGAAGAGTTCATCGGGTTTAAAAAATCGGTTTAGCTCTGCTTTCGCAGTTTCGGGTGAATCTGATGCATGAACTATATTTTCTTGAAAGCTCATACTAAAATCACCTCTAATTGTTCCGGGAGCGGCCAAACGCCCGTTGGTTGGTCCAGCCAACGTACGAACGACTTGAATTGCATCCACACCTTCAAAGCAGCAAATAATAACAGGGGCTGTCATCATAGAATCTTTCACACGCTGAAAGAATGATTTTGCACTAAGATGTGAATAATGCTCACTTAGAATCTCATCAGTTAATTGAACCATTTTCATTCCTGCCAATCGCAAACCTTTACGTTCGAAACGTGTGGTTATCTCGCCAACCAACCCTCTTTGAAGGGTACAAGGCTTTAATATTACCAAGGTTTTTTCCATGCAGAATACTGTTTTTATTATTAGTTCAACGAACTGTTTTTTTTTAAATATTCTCAAAGATAGCATTTTTGGTGAAAGTACAACTACCCCATTAACTATTTTTTAGAATTATAATCTATGATTCTTATATAATAATTTTCGCAAACCCCCACGAGCAAGTCGTATCAAGACGAAACATGTTTTTGAACATGCTTTTTGCATTTTAACCGTATATTCAAAACCTTTTCAACTAATAGAAGCCCAGTTTACATTGGTTTTACGCAAACTTTTAAGTTGCCTCCACAGCACTTCATTTTCAGGGTTAACCCCATCGGGGTCATTATCGACAATCTCCTGTGCAATATTTCGTACATATTGCAAGAGTTGTCCGTCACGAGCTAAATCGGCAATCTTCAGATCGAAAGCTATTCCACTTTGCTGTGTTCCTTCAAGATCTCCCGGCCCCCGTAACTTCAAATCAGCTTCTGCTATTTCAAATCCATCATTAGTACGAACCATTATTTCTAATCGTTTGCGGGTTTCCTCTGAGAGTTTATAGCTAGTAACCAGAATGCAGTACGACTGATCAGCACCTCTTCCTACCCTTCCACGTAACTGATGCAGTTGAGAAAGTCCGAATCTCTCCGCATTTTCTATCACCATAACCGAAGCATTGGGCACATTTACTCCCACTTCTATTACAGTAGTAGCAACCATAATTTGGGTTTCACCTGTAACAAAGCGCTGCATCTCGACATCTTTCTCTGCAGGTTTCATCTTTCCGTGCAGCTTGCTCACTGCATATTTAGGAAAAGCTTCGCAAATATGAAGATAACCCTCTTCCAGATTTTTCAGATCTATCTTCTCACTTTCCTTTATAAGTGGATAGACAATATAGATCTGGCGACCTTCTGCGATTTGTTTGCCGATAGAAGAATAGAGACTTTCTCTACGGTTATCAAACTGATGCATTGTAGCAATTGGCTTTCTTCCCGGAGGGAGTTCGTCTATAACAGAAACATCAAGGTCACCGTAGAGAGTCATAGCAAGCGTTCGGGGAATTGGAGTTGCAGTCATCACCAGAATATGAGGTGGATAAACACTTTTCTGCCATAATTTAGCTCGTTGGGCTACCCCAAAGCGATGTTGTTCATCAATGACCACCAATCCTAACTTAGAAAAGGTTACATTATCTTCAATAACCGCATGTGTGCCTATTAGTATATGGATGTCACCCGTAAGCAGATCATTTAATAGCTTCTCACGTTTTTTGCCTTTAACAGAACCCGTCAGTAGTTCGACATTAATATTAAGTCCAAAAAGTAATTCTTTAATCGTTTCGGTATGCTGATTAGCTAAAATTTCTGTCGGAGCCATTAAACAGGCCTGATAACCATTATCTATTGCAATTAGCATACTCATTAGCGCAACCAGTGTTTTTCCGCTGCCCACGTCACCCTGCAAAAGCCGATTCATTTGCTTGCCACAACCCACATCATTGCGTATCTCCTTAACTACTCGTTTCTGTGCTCCGGTCAGTTCAAACGGAAGATTCCTAGAATAGAAATCATTAAAGGCCTTTCCAACATGTTCAAATACATATCCGCGATATTTTTTCTGCCGGTCCTTACTATAACGTAATATGTTTAGCTGTACATAAAACAACTCCTCAAATTTCAAACGCATTTGTGCCTTCCGCAACAGCTCCGGATTCTTTGGGAAATGGATATTCCGCAATGCATCTGTGAGTGACATTAAATGATGTTTAGAAAGAATGGCCTGATTAAGAGTTTCGGACAATGGCGACTGTATTTGCAAGAATGCAGCCTCAATAAGCTTTAGCAAAGCATTTGAGTTGAGAAAGCTGCGTTTCATTTTCTCTGTCGTGTTATAATAAGGTTGCAATCCCATTGACGATAATGTTAAGTCCGCTGCATTATCAATATCAGGATGTGCAATATTGATTCGTCCACCATAAACAGTTGGCTTGCCAAACACAATGTATTCCTCGCGTACTTTATACTTACCCGTAATAAATTTTATTCCCTGAAACCAGACTAAATCTACTACACCTGTTCCATCAGAAAAGTGTGCCACCAATCGTCTTTGTCTTCCCTCACCAAAGGTTTCAAATCCAAGAATCTGTCCTTTAAGCTGAATATAAGGCATTGCACCATCAATCTCGTGCACATAATACAGCCTGCTTCTATCCACATACTTATATGGGAAATAGTAAAGCAGATCGTGCAAAGAAAAAATTGCCAGTTCTTTATTCAGAATTGCAGCCTTGTTGGGCCCTACTCCGGTTAAATACTTTATATCTCGTGTAGTTATATCAAACATTCGCTAATGCGTTAGCTATTATCAGATCAAAAGGCGTAGTGATCTTTATATTTTCTCTGTTACCGGGTACTAACATAACCTTTATTCCCATTGCTTCTACCACTGAAGCATCATCTGTGAACCGGGAAGAATATTCCTGATCATAAGCACGTTTTAATAAAGAAGTAGCAAAGACCTGAGGTGTCTGTACCAGTTTATAGTTATTCCGGTCCACCGTTTCACTGTCCTCCCCATTCAATTTACGCACTGTTTCCACTACGCCAATCACCGGAATAGCAGCTTCCTTAGAGCATGCTGTATCAAAACAGCAAGCAATCACCTCTTGAGAAACAAAAGGACGAACCCCGTCGTGAATGCCAATCACTCCATCATCATCTGCCAGAGACAATCCGTTTTTCACCGAATGAAAGCGAGTATCGCCCCCATCAGCTAATAAATAAGAGATTTCGAAGTGATGCTTCTCGCACAATTCCTTCCAATAAGCCTGTTGTTCACGAGGTAAAACAAGTATAATCTTCATTCCAGGATCAAAACGATGAAATGTTTCCAGTGTAAGCATCAATACCGGTTTGCCATTGACCGGAAGAAACTGTTTTGGAATTTCTCCTCCCATACGCAAGCCTTTTCCGCCTGCCACTATTATTATTTGTTTTTTCATTTTGCTTCCTTGCTATCTACTTTGATACAAATATAGCACCTTTGTGCCTAATTCTAAAAGATAAGAATTAAAAAAGAACAAGATAGCGTCTCTATCCCCTTACAACAATAGGTTGCAATTCTGATTGTATCAGTAAAAATCATTCACCAATAAATAAAATCCATGCGCCAATAAATAAAAATCATTGGTGAATGGATTTGGAAGGAAAGCCGAAAAAGGACATTCCAGAAAAAAGACATTGAATTGGCTGATCTTTTAGTTTCTTAATTTACAAACAAACTATTAGTTTCTGACAATCATCCCTTTAGCTATTTCGTTTGCTTTTTCTTTGCCCGCAAAGAAAGCTACAATTTCCAAAGCGAAAGCAGGAGCGGCAGCAGGTCCTTCGGCTGTTATTAACAAACCGTCTCTAACTACTGCATTTTCTCGGGTTAACAAGGCACCTTCAAGAAACTTTTCAAATCCGGGGTAACAAGTCGCCAGTTTTCCTTTAAGCAAGCCCAGATTTCCATAAACCAGTGGGGCTGCACATATAGCTGCCAAAGGCTTATTCGCTTTTGCAAAATCAAGAATAAGTTCACGCAAACCCTTGTGGGCATCTAGCCCGGAAGCACCGGGCATTCCACCGGGAAGTATAAGCATCTCGGCTTTTGCAAAATTTTCTTCTTCAAAAATATTTTCAGAGACAACAGGAATGGCATGCGCACCCAATACAATTTTATTTCCCGTTATCGAAATAGTTTTTGTGTATATACCTGCACGACGTAAAATATCGATCACAGAGATGGCCTCTATTTCTTCAAAGCCCTCAGCTAAAAAAACATAAACTGTTCCCATACTACTAATTATTTTAGTTTGAAAAAATAAGTGATTGTTCCTGTTTGATTATTTAACCCATGCACAGAATTAAAACGTGCTTTCTTAGCAGCATCTTCTGCCGCCTTGCGAAGAGTCGGATTAGTTGTATTCGTCATCTTATTAATGCTTGTTCTAATTACTTGCCCTTCAGGGTTAACTACAATAGTGACAACAACCCGTCCTTCTTCCCTTACATTATAAGAAGGATGTGGCAAGCCATCGGGGCCCAACGAACGTCCGTCCAAATCAAAAGATCCATTGCCCGATCCGTTTCCTGTTCCTGAACCGGTTCCAGATCCGTATCCTCTTCCAGCATAAGAATTTCCTTTTGAGCCATCGCCCTTTCCCGTCCCGGTTGTTCCGGCCCCAATGCCGCCTAAAGATTTTGCTCTGCCAAACGCGCTAGAAGCAAGTTTATTCGCCGCAGCGGCAGAAGCTTTCTCAGCTCTCTGATATTCCTCTTCAGGCGTAATTTGTTGTACCACTTTAACCTGATCTGATTTTGCCTTATTTACGGTATTGCCATTTCCCACCGCAATAGCTTCACCTTTAACAACAGGAGCTGCTCCCGGTTTCTCGACAGAAACTTTTTGTTGCTTTGGTGCTCCTCCTCCTTTTTTAGCTGCCGGGCCAGATTTAGGTTTAGGAGGATCATCTGGAATTGGCTCATCCAGCATAGAAATAGTTGATACTTCAGTTACTACCTCTACTTGTTTTGGAGCAGTTACCTCATTAATTTTGAGTAGACTAAACCCAATCAGCACAACAACGAGAATAATAAACACTGAACGATTGTGTCTCTGAGGAGATTCAAGACGTATTCTATATGCCCCATATTCCTTATTCTTACCTTGGAATATCAAGTCACACCATTCTTTTGAAGTTAAATTATCCTTTGCCATTCTTACTTTCTTTTTAGTGCCTACTTATTATTATTATCAAAATAAGCGGCAGACACAATTTGAGTCTTATCGCAGACAGTTCTTATATTCCTGGATCGTTTTTTCAAGCCCCAGATAAAGAGCATCGCTTATCAAAGCATGACCTATTGAGACTTCATCTATCCAAGGAATATTCTTATAAAGATAATTCAGATTAACCAAGCTAAGATCATGGCCTGCATTTAATCCTAAGCCCAGACTACGCGCCGTTTTAGCCGCAGTTAAAAAAGGAGCAATTGCAGCTTCTGGATCTTTGGGATAAAGTGTAGCGTAAGGTTCTGTATAAAGTTCCACCCTATCTGCACCAGCTTTTGCCGCATATTCAACCATCTCAACATCGGCAGCAACAAATACAGACGTACGTATTCCCGCACGGGTGAATCTATCAAGCACTTCTGTGAGAAATGCCAGGTTTGCTTTTGTATCCCATCCGGAATTAGAGGTTATCTGAGAAGGATCGTCCGGAACCAATGTTACCTGATGAGGTTTTACTTGCAAAACCAATTCTATAAATTCAGGCGAGGGATAACCTTCTATGTTGAACTCTGTTTTTAACAATGGTCGCATTTCATAAACGTCGGCACGGCGAATGTGCCTTTCATCAGGTCGGGGATGAACAGTGATTCCTTCGGCACCAAACGTTTCACAGTCTAATGCAACTTTCGTAACATTTGGAGTATTTCCTCCTCTTGCATTACGAATAGTAGCCACTTTGTTGATGTTCACACTTAACTTTGTCATAATTGATTTTCTATATATATAGGAATCTTCCTGCTTTTTCTGCTAAAAAAGAATAATTAGCTGGAATTATAGCATTTAAACAAAAAAGATTCCCCAAATTTGCATTTAACGTATCGAATGCAAAAGTAACAGGATTTACCGAAAACTGAGTAATTTGCATCGAAAAGATTCATTAAAAGTAACTACTTTAAATTAAAATAAGATGAGATTCGCGATATTCGGGAACTGTTTTCAAGCAAAAAAATCGCTACATGCTGAGACTCTGTTCACAATACTAAAACAACATGGAGCTGAGATTTTTGTTGATTGGGAGTTTTATGATTTCCTAACTAAAGATCTTCATTTTACTCCAAAAGTAAGTGGATTGATAGGGAATGATGATTTTTCTGTAGACATGGTAATATGTATTGGAGGCGATGGTACTTTTCTTAAAGCTGCCAGCCGTGTAGGCAAGAAAAACATACCTATTCTGGGAATCAACACCGGACGCCTTGGCTTTCTTGCAGATGTTTCCCCCGAAGAAATGGACGCTACTTTTGATGAAATTCACAAAGGACAATATAAAATAGAGGATCGTAGCATTTTGCAATTGGAAAGTAATCTGGAAGAGCTTAAGGGTTATCCATTTGCCCTGAACGAAATAGCGATATTAAAACGAGACAGTTCTTCTATGATTTCCATTCATACAACTATCAATGGAGAATACCTAACTACATATCAGGCCGATGGATTGGTAATTTCCACTCCTACCGGATCAACAGCATACTCACTGAGTGTAGGTGGACCAATTATTGTGCCTCATTCAAATACAATTGCCATAACACCGGTAGCCCCGCACAGCTTGAATATTCGCCCAATTGTTATCCGTGACGACTGGGAAATAACACTTGATGTAGAAAGTCGTAGCCATAGTTTCCTTATTGCTGTTGATGGGCGTAGCGAATCATGTAGCGAGGGAAGCCGTCTTATTATAAAAAAGGCTGATTACAGCATAAAGGTTGTGAAAAGATATAATCATGTATTTTTCAACACACTTCGCACTAAAATGATGTGGGGAATTGATAGCCGTTCAATGCAGTAATCTTATTTTTATTCTAAAATAAAAGAGGCAACACCTTGTACAGGTTGTTGCCTCTCTTATTTTAATGCAAGTATTGATTATAATGCATTGATTTCTTTCAATACGCTATTTGTTTTTCTTACAGCTTCTGCGCTCTTTTCGAAAAGTTCTTTTTCTTCAGCGTTCAACTCAAGTTCAACGATCTTTTCAACACCATTACGGCCAATGATTACAGGAACACCGATACAGATATCAGATTGACCATATTCACCATCCAAAGCAACACAAGAAGGAATCATCTTCTTTTGGTTCTTAACGATAGACTCAACAACAAATGCTCCTGCAGCACCTGGTGCATACCAAGCAGATGTACCAAGAAGGCCTGTTAAAGTAGCTCCACCTACCATAGTAGACTTAACAACTTCGTCCATTTTTTCTGCGCTTAAGAAATTGCTAACTGGAATACCTTTGTATGTAGCGAAACGGATTAAAGGAATCATTGTTGTGTCACCGTGACCACCAATAACAAAACCTTCTACTTCGTTAGCATTGCATCCTAATGCCTGAGACAAGAAATATTTGAAACGTGAGCTATCCAAAGCACCACCCATACCAATAATTCTGTTTTTTGGTAAACCAAGTGACTTAAGAGAAAGATAAGTCATAGTATCCATAGGATTAGAGATAACTACGATAATAGCATCTGGAGAATATTTCAAAATATTACCAGCAACAGCTTTAACGATACCAGCATTTACACCGATAAGTTCTTCACGAGTCATACCTGGTTTACGAGGAATACCTGAAGTGATAACTACAACATCTGAATTTGCTGTTTTAGCATAATCATTTGTGCAACCAACAACTGTGGTGTCGAAACCTAACAGTTGAGCTGTTTGCATCATATCCATTGCTTTACCTTCAGAAACACCTTCTTTAACATCAAGCATTACTACTTCATCTGCTACTTCATTGAAGGCAAGAACATTTGCACATGTAGCGCCTACGTTACCTGCGCCTACTACGGTTACTTTTGACATAATATTTATTTTTAATATAAGTTGATAATATATATTCCAATTAAACAAAGCGCAAATTTACAATCTTATTCTCTATTAAAGAAAAATTTCCGTAATAATTTTCGTTAATTATTAGAAAGACCTCATTAAGATAAAAACAACTAATGTTTTTTGCTAATCAGTATAAAAGCACTACTTTTGCATCACTAAAGAAATAACCATATAGCTCTTAAAAACATGAATAAGAAAACAACATGGATAGTGGCTGTAATCACTACCATTTTAATCATTGCCATAGCAGGTATCACATATTTATTTCTCCGTTCAGAAAAAGAGAAAAAGGAACTGGTGCAGAATTTTGAGTTAGACAAAAAGGATCTGGAAAATGAATACACCGGATTTGCCAAACAATACGATGAATTAAAATTTGTAACCTCCAATGATTCACTTTCTAACCTATTGAGTGAAGAACAGGTTAAAGTGCAGCGTTTATTAGAACAACTACGATCTGTGAAAGCTACTAACGCTTCTGAAATAAGAAGACTTAAAAATGAGCTTGCATTGCTTCGTAAGGTTATGATAGGGTATGTTAATCAAATTGATTCACTAAACCGAATGAATAAAGCACTCACAACAGAGAACCTTGAGGTTAAACAAAAATATCAGAGTGCCACACAACAAATCAGTAGCTTATCTGAAGAAAAGAAGAACTTACACAATAAAGTAACATTAGCTGCTCAGTTAGACGCAACTGGCATCTCACTTCTGGCAAAGGATAAAAAAGGTAAACAGGCAAAGAAAGTGAAAGACATTGTGAAATTCCAGATTGGATTCACTATAGTAAAAAACATCACTGCCGAAGCTGGAAATAAAACAATTTATATCCGCATCACAAAACCGGACAATGACGTACTAACAAAAAATAGCGGAAACACCTTCTCATACGAAAATAGAAATCTGAGTTATTCAATTAAAAAATACGTTGAATATACTGGTGAAGAACAATCCGTTACAGTATTCTGGGATGTAGAAGAGTTTTTATATGCCGGTTCTTATGGAGTCGATATTTTTGCCGATGGCAATTTGATTGGTTCAAGGAGATTTACTATTGAATAGACAGGTTTCATTACTGCCTGATAAAAAAGGCAGTAATCATTTTGCCAGTTCGTAAAATCGACTTATTTTTGCATCGTTGTTTATGCAATTATTTACTATGCATATATTTATATGCCAGCAAATAATTGTAAAACCAAGAAACTGAAATGTATTATTTCATCATAGAATAGTATTACATTCATAATGTTTAAGATGCAATGAAAAAATTACTTAGTTTAGTTATACTGTTAAGTATTACTTGTTCATTAAGTTCGCAAGGAGTTTTAAGTTTAGATAGTTGTCGTGCATTAGCACTTGCCAATAACAAAGATTTGCAAATTGGCAATGAAAAGATAAAAGTAGCTTATTTTGAAAAAGAGGCTGCATTCACTAACTATCTTCCTAACATTTCCGCTATGGGCTCTTATATGCGCAATGAAAAGAACATCGCGCTGCTTGGCGAAGATAAATTTCTGCCAATTGGATCATTAACGGCTAACGGTACCTTTGGATATACTCCCGGAGCCGGACAAGTAAAAGAAATTCAGCTTCCTACTGGCCAATGGGTACCTACAGATGCAAGTGGAACGCCGTTCGACCCGACCAAGAATCCAGAGAAACTTGTCTGGAAACAATACACTACTATTCCGAAAGAACAATTTGAGTTCGACACCAAAAATGTTTATGCAGGAGCAATAACACTGACCCAACCTATTTATATGGGTGGTAAAATCAGAGCTTACAACAAAATAACAAAATATGCAGAAGAGCTGGCTAAGACTCAGCATAAATCAGGTATGCAGGAGGTTATTTTAAATACAGATCAGGCATATTGGCAAGTAGTGTCACTTGTGAATAAAAAGAAATTGGCGGAAGGTTATCTGGAACTTCTGAAAAAGCTGGAAGGCGATGTAGATAAAATGATTGCCGAAGGAGTTGCTACAAAAGCTGACGGACTTTCCATAAAGGTCAAAGTGAACGAAGCTGAGATGACTCTCACAAAAGTTGAAGACGGTTTAAGCCTTTCCAGAATGTTGCTCTGCCAAATCTGTGGGATTGATTTAACTACTCCTATTAATTTAGCGGACGAAACTATTAATAATTTAACGGTTAGCCCTTCTGTTGGAGTGGCCGACATAGACATGGCATATAAGAATCGTCCGGAATTGAAAAGTCTGGAATTGGCTACAGATATTTATAACCAGAAAATAAATATAACTCGCTCTGAGTTTCTTCCCTCTGTAGCCTTAATAGGCAATTATATCATAAGCAATCCTTCCATATACAATGGATTTGAAAATAAATTCGGTGGACAATGGAATGTTGGTGTAATGGTTAAAATCCCTATCTGGCACTGGAAAGAAGGATCCTATAAAGTAAATGCAGCAAAAGCAGAAGCTAGGATTACTCAATTCCAATTAGCAGATGCAAAAGAAAAAATTCAATTGCAGGTAAACCAGTCGGCCTATAAGGTAAATGAAGCTTCCAAGAAACTTATCATGGCAGAAAAAAACATGGAAAAAGCAGAAGAGAATTTACGCTATGCTACTCTTGGATTTGAAGAAGGGGTTATACCCCCAAGTAATGTACTCGAAGCACACACTGCCTGGTTATCTGCTCAATCTGAAAAAATAGATGCGCAAATAGACGTTAAACTAACTGAGATATACCTACAAAAGTCATTAGGAACATTGACAAAATGATATAAAAAAAACAAATAATATGGCATCACAAAAATCACAAAACAGCAATATGCTGCTAGCATTTATTACCCTGCTTGGGGTTATTGCAATAGTTGCTTTAGTAGGTTTCTTTATGCTGAGAAAAGGACCAGAAATTATTCAAGGACAGGCAGAAGTGACTGAATACAGAGTTTCCAGTAAAGTTCCCGGAAGAATTTTGGAATTCAGAGTGAAAGAAGGTGATAAGGTGAAAGCTGGTGACACTCTGGCTATACTTGAAGCACCAGAGGTTGCTGCAAAAATGATACAGGCACAAGCTGCCGAATCTGCCGCACAGGCACAAAATCAAAAAGCTATCAAAGGTGCCCGCTCAGAGCAAATTCAAACAGCCTATGAAATGTGGCAAAAAGCTAAAGCCGGAGTTGATATTGCCGAGAAATCTTATAAAAGAGTGAAAAACCTTTTTGAACAAGGTGTAATGTCTGCTCAGAAGATGGACGAACTAACTGCGCAACGCGATGCAGCCATTGCTACAGAAAAAGCCGCTCATGCACAATATTCAATGGCTAAGAATGGAGCAGAACGTGAAGATAAACTGGCTGCATCCGCATTAGTAGACAGAGCAAAAGGTGCTGTTGCTGAAGTTGAGTCATATGTAAAGGAAACGATATTAATTGCCCCAATGGGAGGAGAAATCAGTGAGATATTCCCAAAAATGGGAGAGCTGGTAGGAACTGGTGCACCGATCATGAATGTAGCCAATCTGGATGACATGTGGATTACTTTCAATGTTCGTGAAGATCTTCTGAATGGCCTCAATGTTGGGACTGAATTTACCGCTATTATTCCTTCAATGAATAATAAAGAAGTGAAACTGAAAGTCAATTTCATGAAAGATCTTGGAACTTATGCTGCATGGAAAGCAACTAAAACAACTGGACAATTTGATTTAAAGACATTTGAAGTTCGTGCTCTTCCTACTGAAAAGATTCAGAATCTTCGCCCTGGAATGTCTGTTATTATTAAGAAATAAATATGATGGTAGTAAAACAAAAGAAATATATTAGTTTATGGCAGGTCATGAAGCGTGAATGCAAGCGTTTGGTGTCACGCCCGCTTTATCTCTTTTGTATGGTCATAGCACCCCTTTTTTGCTATATTTTCTTCACTACTTTAATGGGGTCAGGACTGCCAACAAACCTTCCAATTGGCGCTATTGATTTGGATAATTCATCTACTTCCCGTTCCATTCTCCGAAATCTGGACGCATTTCAACAAACAGATATTGTAGCCAGATACGAGAGTTTTGATGAAGCAAGAATAGCCATGCAGCGAGGAGATATCTATGGATTCTTTATATTCCTAAAAATCTGGCTTCAAAAGCAATCAGTGGTCGCCAGCCTAAAATATCCTTTTACACAAATAATTCCTATCTGATAGCAGGTTCCTTGCTCTTCAAAGACATGAAAATGATGTCGGAACTGGCAGGTGGTGCTGTAGCTCGTGCCACACTTTATGCTAAAGGTGCCACAGAAAAACAAGCTGTGGCTGCACTGCAACCAATAGTGATAGACACTCACCCGCTAAATAATCCGTGGCTCAATTATTCTGTTTATCTATGCAACACACTTGTTCCCGGAATATTAATGTTGCTCATATTCATGACTACAGTCTATTCTATAGGAGAAGAAATTAAAGACCAAACTGCCAGAGAATGGCTGCGGTTAGGTAATAGTTCCATCTATATATCATTAGCAGGAAAGCTGATACCGCAAACTATAATATTCTTCGTGATGAGTATTTTCTATAATACCTACCTCTATGGATATTTGCATTTCCCGTGCAACAGCGGCATTCTACCAATGATTTTGCTTCGCTCCTTTTGGTTCTTGCATCGCAGGCTTGTGGAGTAGTGATGATCGGAACTTTTCCTACACTGCGTCTTGGATTAAGTTTTGCATCGCTTTGGGGAGTTATCTCTTTTTCTATTTCAGGATTTTCATTTCCTGTTATGGCTATGCACCCAGTACTTCAGGCGCTCTCTAACCTATTTCCATTAAGACACTATTTCTTAATTTACGTAGATCAGGCTTTGAACGGATACAGTATGGTATATTCATGGACCAACTATATGGCATTACTAGTATTTATTATGTTACCATTTGCTGTAATGCAACGACTAAAGAATGCTTTAATTTATTATAAATATATGCCATAATGAAAGAAGCAACTTTTAAACACAAAATATCAGAAGGAATTCAAGATTTGTTTTATATCTGGAAAAGAGAATTCCGAACTACTTTCAGAGATCAGGGAGTTCTGATCTTCTTTATTCTCGTGCCACTGATGTATCCTTTAATATATGGATTCATATACACAAATGAGGTGGTGCGAAAAGTTCCTGTTCTAGTTGTTGATGATTCTCGTTCTTCATTAAGCCGTGAATTTATCCGGAAGGTTGATGCTACTGCCGATGTAGAAGTGAAAGCTTACTGCAGCAACATGGAAGAAGCTAAACAGATGATGAGAGAAAGAAAAGCTTATGGCGTAATATATGTTCCAGGTAATTTTAGCAGTGATATAGCACTAGGCAAACAAACTAAAGTGAGCCTTTACTGTGATATGAGTGGATTACTTTATTACAAAGGTATTTTGCTTTCTGCCACAGCTGTTTCGCTGGATATGAATAAGAACATCAAGATTAGTCATGCAGGAAATACAACTAATCGGCAAGACGAAATAACTGCCCGCCCTATAGACTACGATAATGTGGCTCTATTTAATCCTCAAAATGGATTTGCCGCCTTTCTGATTCCTGCAGTACTCATTTTGTTGATACAACAAACATTATTATTAGGTATAGGACTTTCAGCAGGAACGGCCCGTGAACATAACAGATTTAAAGATCTGGTTCCTATTAACCGGCATTATAACGGTACCCTAAGAATTGTTATGGGAAAAGGGCTAAGCTACTTCATGGTTTATTCCATAATCTCCGTTTATGTACTGTGCGTAGTTCCCCGTATTTTTAGTCTGAACCAGATTGGACAACCTGATGTGTTAACTCTGTTTATGTTACCTTACTTAGCAGCTTGCATCTTCTTTGCCATGACTGCTTCCATTGCCATTCGTAACAGAGAGACCTGCATGCTGATTTTTGTATTCACGTCACTTCCTCTTTTATTCATTTCAGGAATTTCATGGCCGGGAGCAGCCGTACCCGCATTCTGGAAATATGTATCTTACATATTCCCTTCTACTTTCGGAATCAATGGTTTTGTGAGAATCAACAATATGGGAGCAACATTAAATGAAGTAACCCGTGAATACCAGGCCTTGTGGTTGCAGGCTGGTTTTTATTTCCTTACTACATGTTGGGTGTATCGCTGGCAAATAATAAACAGCCGCAAGCATGTATTGAATAAATACAAGGAGATGAAAGCCAAAGAGCAACTAGCTTCGAGAGAAATAACTGAGTAAATTAACACACAATAAATAATATTTTATTATATAAATGAAATTATTGCTGTCCGGTAAAACTTTAAAAAGCATAAAGAATCACCCGAATCTCCTATAAAATGGAGGTTCGGAATGTTTTTTATAAAAGTAAGCCCTCTTATTCAAAATCAAATTCTAATACGGGTTCAACATTTGGAGGTTCATAATTGGCTTTTTGAAGAATATATTCCCAATCCTTTTCGGGTTTTTCAAGAAAAGCTATAAAATCGACATAGTACATTAGCATAAGTCTAGCTATGGTAACCAAATTAGAGAAAGAACAGTGTCTTTTAAGTTTACGTTGCATGATTGTACACAGCAAGTTAGCTATGAGAACTACCCATGTCTGCACTTCTATGGCATTGACACTATCACCATAGAAAAAATGTAGTGGAAAGTTCTGTTTAAGCTGTTTGTATAAAGTTTCAATAGCCCATCTCCGCTTGTAAATTTCTTCAATATCCTCAACTGAGAGTTCGAAATTATTAGTTAGCAATACCACGGATTTCTTTTTATTCTTGCTCCATAACTCTACTCGCCTGGAAGTATGTCGCAAGTCGCCTTTTTCAAAGATGATATGCTGGTCGGTATGCGTTACCAAACCTTTTGGATTGACATAAGTGGTGGATTTCAACACTTTGTATATCAGGTTCTTCTTCATTTTTGTAACATAGCAGACACCCTCTTCAGTCAACCGTTGGAATTGTGCATAGTCAATATAGGCACGATCCATTGCGAGAGTAGCGTTTTTGGGTAAATGAACCTCTTTGAGCAGGTAATGGTCGTGTTTGGCTGCGGATGTCAGCTGAACAACCATAGGGACACCTACTACATAGCGCATTACAGTGTGAACTTTTAGACCGCCTTTCTTCTTTCCGCTTTTTGGATGACGACCAACGCCCTTAAGAATATTGTCAAACAGGCTGATTGTCGTAGAATCCATCATAAAAAGCAGACGTTCCCAATCTTTCTGTTCTTTTGGTAGGCGGCTGTCCGCTAAAAAAGGCTTATATTGTTCCAACAGCATAGAATAGATGTTGGCAAAAAAATCCTGAGAGCGTCTTTTATTTGCTTCTGCCAGGGTACTACGCCTAACCATGTAATCGATTCCAAGGTGTTGCAGCTTATTTGCTTGCGCAAGCATCCCAATCTCCAGTTCACGTAAGGAATCAAAGTGCTTGAGCACACCGAAAAGCATAACAACAAGATGAGTATAGCCATCCAAGCTCTTAACATAACGTTCACAACCCATTGTTCGACTTAAATCTAAGATTTTTTGCTTATCGATGAATTTTAATAGCTGTGAGAGAACCGGCTGTCCGGTAAAATTTATACTTTTGCCCATGTCTATAAGAATTTTTTGGTCGAAACGAATATAGACAATTTGGGCTGAGTTCATCAAAGAACTCAGCCCTTTATTTTTTTGATCTAAAAAGTTTTACCGGACAGCAATAAAATGAAATAGATCCCGGTGGCCCTGCTGAGGGCACTGAAAAAGTCTTTCAATTTTTCAGATTATCGTTCACGAGTCGATAAAATTCAAAATAGCCAAGCCCGGAAATCGGATTTGGCTATTTTTCTATATTTCCTGAAAAACAAACTTGAAAGGGGGCGGATAGTCGTAAACATTGCTACATGAGCATTTTTCAGTTGATTTACAGAGAAAACACGCCTTCTTAGATTAATTTGAGAATTCTCTTGATATTTGCAGCAAAAATGGCCATGGCGCCTTGAAGTTGCATGCATGTCAGGCCGTATGACAATGCCCTATCATACCCGAAGACATTCTTAAGTTCCGCATTTTTAGCTTCTATCTTGTATCGTGATCGAGATTTGGCCCTAAATTCATCTGTTTCTTGAAAATCCATCTGGTGTTTATGTTCGTCAGATTTAATCCTGACCGAGTAGGTTTTCGTTTTTGCACTCTCTTTGTAACATCCTTGCCGCCTGCCACATATCCGACATTTGTCAGTATTGAAGAAGTATACGATAAACTGGTTCTTTCCTTGATTCTTTTTACCCTGCTTGGCACGCCGTATCGCCATATGCCCTGCAGGGCATACGAACATACCCGCATCCTTATTGAATTCAAAACTTTGCTCCGCCCGTCGGGAGCCTTGGCTTATGGCAGGATTAAGTTTTGCCACCAGTTCAAATCCTCTTTGCTCATCTTGAGCGAGCTTAATGTTGTCCTTTCCCGAATAAGCGGTGTCTCCAATGACTGTTTCAACTTCCATGCCGTTATTTCTGCTCTGTTCAACAAGCTCGGGTAATTGGGGACCGTCACCCTTCTCCCCGGAAGTGACTGTGGCGGCAGTGATTATACGTTCGTCACTCATGGCGATGTGTGTCTTATAGCCAAAGAACGACTTGTCCTGGCTTTTGTGTCCAACCCGTGCATCTTCATCTGTGGAGCTGACATAATGATCCTCGATATCTGAAAGCGTTTCCTTGAGCATGTTCAGACGCTCTCTGACTTTGGGAACATTGACCAATGTCTCGTTGTCGGATACGACTTCAAACAACGCTTTGGTATAATCAAGCTCATGCTCCAGATCGTCATCTTCATTCTTCAGGGGCAAACCTTCTTTTATTGACTCCTCCACATCATAAAGGCTCTTGCGCAACTGCTTTGAACGAAGTCGCAAAATCTCGACAGGCGAATACGGGTTGCTCCGTGAACCGGTGTGTGTGGAATCAACAATAATGGTCTTTGACTTGATGATTCCCTTGTCTATTGCAATAGACACTGTCGTTCCTATAAGCAGATTCAACAAATCCTTGTCCTTCAAACGGAGTCGGCGAAACTTACACAAAGAACTTGGAGAGATCAATTCGGTTTCCTCGGGAGCCAGATCCAAAAAGTATTTGAATGAAAGATCATATCGCGAGCGTTCAACAACGTCCACGTCCGAAATATCAAAGATTGTCTTTAACAAAAGATATTTGAACATCCTGATCGGGCACTCGGCCGTACGACCGTTATTCAGGCAGTATTTGTCCAGGAGTTCCTTATGGACGAAAGAGAAGTCTATCAGGTCGTTTATTTGACGCAATAGATTGTCCTGTGGAATAAGCAAATCGTATAGATCTGTGTAATTACTGAACGGTATGGCTTGTTGCAATGGAAGCATATCGGATTGATTTATACTTATAAAGGTATAAAAAAAACAGCACATATCCCAATCTTTTAATGGATATGTGCTGAGTAATTTAATTGCCGAAAAACCTAAAGAGCCAGTCTTTCAGTGCCCTCGCCCTGCTTCCGGGATTTTTTATTGTAAAGGTCTGCAGTATCAGATTTTATATTTATCTTTGTCGCCTTAATTTATATAAAAAGACCAATGAAAGAATTTATCCATATCTTAAGAAGATTCATACCTCCTTACAAGAAGTTTCTGATACTTAATATCCTTTTTAATATCCTTTCAGCCATTTTGAATATTTTTTCTTTCTCTCTTATCATCCCTATTCTTCAAATTCTGTTTAAACTAAGTAATCAGATTTACACGTTTATACCTTGGGATGCCAACATGAGTTTTAAGAATATTATCATTAATAATTTCTATTATTATGTGACTGAATTAATTAAGGTGTATGGAGGAAGCAGAACCTTACTTATTCTGGGACTCTTTCTTGCCGCAATGACCCTTCTGAAAGCAGGTGCTTATATTCTTACTTTTGCAACAATAATCCCTATTCGTACAGGAGTTGTAAGAGACATACGTAGTCAGGTATACCAAAAGCTTCTTAGTCTGCCACTTAGTTTCTATTCTGAGGAACGTAAAGGAGATATCATGGCCAGAATGAGTGGTGATGTGCAGGAAGTAGAGAACTCCATCATGAGTTCGCTGGATATGTTATTTAAAAATCCGATTCTTATTCTCATCTATTTCATTACATTAATCACAATCAGCTGGGAGCTGACGCTTTTTACTATTACCGTTCTTCCTGGAATGGGTTGGTTAATGGGAACCATTGGTAAAAAGCTTAAGAAAAAATCAATGGTCGCTCAGAAGCAATGGAGCGATATGATGTCACAGACCGAAGAAACATTAGGCGGACTTCGTATCATTAAAGCTTTCAATGCCGAAAACAAAATGGATAGTCGCTTTACTCGTTGCAACAATGAATATCGTCATACAATTAGCAAGGTAAATACCCGTCAGCAGATGTCCGGCCCTATGAGTGAATTTCTAGGAACAACACTTATTGTAATTGTACTATGGTTTGGCGGTACATTGATTCTGAGAAACAGTTCATCTATTGATGCACCTTCATTCATTTTCTATCTGGTTATTCTTTATAGCCTTATCAACCCATTAAAGGATTTTTCCAAAGCCGGATATGCTGTGCCAAAAGGTTTAGCCTCCATGGAACGAGTAGATAAAATCCTTATGGCCGAGAACACAATGAAAATCTCAGAGAATCCTACTCCAATAAAAGAGTTCAAAGACAAGATTGTATTCAAAGATGTATCTTTCAAATATGAATCAACCTACGTATTAAAGCATATTAATTTAACTATTTCAAAAGGTAAGACTATCGCTCTGGTAGGACAGTCGGGATCTGGCAAGTCTACTCTTGTAGATCTCCTGCCACGTTTTTATGATGTCACAGAAGGCGAAATACTTATTGACGGCGTAAACGTAAAAGATGCCACACTCTTTGATTTGAGAGGCATAATGGGAAATGTGAATCAAGATGCTATTCTGTTTAATGATACATTCTTTAATAACATTGCTTTCGGAGTGGAAAGTGCCACCATGGAGCAGGTAATTGAAGCTGCCAAAATTGCAAATGCACACGAATTTATCATTACCAGCGAAAAAGGCTATGATACAAATATTGGTGATCGTGGAGGCAAACTTTCAGGCGGACAACGTCAGCGCATCAGTATTGCACGTGCTATTCTTAAAAATCCTTCGATTCTGATTCTCGATGAAGCTACCTCTGCACTCGATACTGAATCTGAACGCATGGTACAGGATGCACTCGACAAACTGATGAAGAATCGTACCACAATTGCCATTGCTCACCGTCTATCTACCATTAAGAATGCAGATGAGATTTGTGTTCTTCACGAAGGTGAGATTGTTGAGCGCGGAAAGCACAATGAACTCATAGATCTGGATGGTTATTATAAACGTCTATGTGACATGCAGGGATTCTGATTTTAGCAGAACATACATCTATATATTGTCTCTTATGAAACGCTAGGTTTCATAAGAGACTTTTTTATTCCATAAAAATAGCAAAATAATTTCACTATTAACATTATTTACACGAACTTATTATTACCAATTACGAAACATTCGTAGATTTGCGATATAATCGTAATTAATTAATAATCATGGAAAAGTTAACAATACAAGAAGAAGAAGTAATGATCTACATCTGGGAACTAGGCCCTTGTTATGTAAAAGACATTGTTACAAAGTTTCCTGAGCCATTTCCACCATATACCACTATTGCATCGGTAGTAAAGAACCTAGAGAGAAAAGGATATCTCTCTTCCAAACGATATGGAAACACTTACGAATATACCCCTGCAATAAAAGAGACGGAATACAAACAAAAGTTTATGAATGGAGTAGTGCGAAACTATTTTGAAAACTCTTATAAGGAGATGGTTACTTTCTTTGCCCGCGAACAAAAAATATCTGCGGAGGAATTGAAAGAGATCATTAAACTAATTGAAAAAGGAAAGGAATAAACACATAAAAACGTAAATACTATGACACCCGAGCTCGCTTATTTTTTTAAGATAAATATCGGCATAGCTTTATTTTATGCCTTTTATCGATTATTTTTCTATCGCGACACCTTTTTCCACTGGCGCAGATATGCACTGCTTTCTTTCTTAATCATTTCTCTTCTTTATCCATTGATGAATTTTCAAGACTGGGTAAAAGAGCAGGAGCCAATGAATGAAATAGTAACTATCTACGCTGCAAATATATTGCCGGAGGTTGGAGTTACCAATCAGGAAAGCAAGATATGGAATCAATTAATATATAATGTTGGACCGGCTATTTATTTAATAGGTGTCGGAGTGCTTTTTATACGCTTTCTGATTCAACTAATCAGTATTAGCATTCTTGCTATCCGATACCGGAAAACAAAAATAAATGGAATTACAGTAAGGATTCTCAATAAGCCTTCTGCCCCATTCTCCTTTTTCCATTGGATATTCATATCTCCCGAATTACATTCTGAAAAAGAAGCCAAAGAAATTCTGATTCACGAAGAGACTCATGCCCGGCAATGGCATTCTATAGATGTTATGTTCAGTGAATTAATAACTATTCTCTGTTGGGTAAATCCATTCTCATGGCTACTAAAAAGAGAAATACGCAATAACCTGGAATATATGGCGGATCATAGGGTTATTCTCTCAGGACATGATACTAAAAGTTACCAATACCATTTACTGGGACTGGCTAATCAAAAGGCTGCAGCAAATTTATATAATAGTTTTAATGTATTTCCTCTTAAAAACAGAATTACCATGATGAACAAAAAAAGAACAAAGAGCATCGGAAAAACAAAATACGCAATGTTTATTCCTCTTGCTGTCTTACTAATGCTAGTAAGTAACATTGAAGCGATTGCTCGTGTTACTGGCAAGATGACTAAAGATATAGCTGTTTCATTGACTAAAAACGAAGTCAGTTCAGCAACTGAACCTTCTTCATTAGTCGCAATTACACAAGAAAATGACTCTGCAAAGCCTAAGAAAAGAAATGTTTTCACAGCTGTAGAAGTTATGCCTCAATATCCTGGTGGAGAACAAGAATTATTAAAATTTATTGTAACTAATCTAAAGTATCCTGTTGAAGCACAAAAAGCAGAAGAAGAGGGAAAAGTATATGTACGTTTTACTGTAACCGAAAATGGCTATGTTGAAGACCCAACTATACTGCGAAGTGTATCACCTTTATTAGACAATGAAGCCAAAAGAATAATCAGTTCTATGCCTAAGTGGATTCCAGGAAAACAGAGTGGAAAAAATGTTAGCGTATATTATGTTATTCCTATCATGTTTAAGCTAGACGGTTCACCTGCAAATTCTGAGGATAACACTGTTAAAAAAGGTGAGGTTACAGTAATTGGCTATGGAGCTAAATTTGATTCCCCAAAAGGTGCAACTAACACAACAGTAAACAAAAGCGGGAATGCAACTCCTCCTCTCTATATTTTAAATGGAAAAGAGATTTCTGATAAAGAAATGAAAAAGTTAGATCCTAATAGTATTAAATCAATTAATGTATTAAAAGACAAATTTGCCACTGAAAAATATGGAGAGAAAGGGGCAAATGGTGTTCTTGAAATAACTTTAAAAGAACAATAAACAAATGAAAAATCTAAGGTTGCTTTTCATTACTGCAGTTCTCTGTATTTATGCAGACTATGCTAACGCACAAAAAAATTCAATTAAGCAGGCTATGCAACAATCTGATTATCCGCTGGCTATAGAACTGATAGACAAAGAAAAGCCTACCTTTGATTTGGAAATGCAGAAGGTTTCGTGCCTGAAAATGATGAATAACTTTTCAGGTGCAATTCCTTTGCTCAAAAGTATATCTTCGCGCTATACACCCAATGTATATTGTCTCAGAGAGCTGGCCGATTGTTACTTGCAGACAGATAATTTTAATGGTGCAAATGAGTGTCTTCGGAAAGCGCTAAGCTTATCACCCGAGAATTCTGTATTATTGAGATTGTTGGGAGAAGATTTTGAACAAGAAGGCAAAAAAGACTCTGCTATTGTTTATTATAAAAAAACTATTGAGAAGAATCCCGCAGATTTTGTTACCTCAGTAAAACTGGCTAAATTATATCTCAAAAAGAATCAGCTGGAAGAGGTTCTGAATCTTACCAATCAATGCCTTCAGAAAGATTCTCTCAATGTCCAGATGAATAAGTTAAGCGGTGCGGCCTATTGTCTTTCGAATCATTATTCAAAAGCAATAGAACAATTAAAGAAAATTGAAGCCGTAGATAGTACTTATGATACCAACTATTTTTTGGGTATGAGTTATTATGGAAATAATAACTATGCAAATGCTAAGAAGTATCTTAAGAATGTTTACAGTAAAGATACAGCAAATCTTAATATTATTTATTATCTGGGGAATGCCTATGCAGAATGTTTTAACTCTCAGGCAGCAATAGAGTACTTCAAAAAAGGACTTTTCATTGCACAAAAATCAGACTCAACTCTTTATAGCTTTTATTCAGCTATTTCAACAACTTACCACAATCAGGAAAAATACAAAGAGGAGATATCCGCCTTAATAAACTCATACAAATACATGCCTACTCATTCACTAATACTATACAAAATTGCCTCAATTTACGATTTAGCATTAAAAGATGATGAGAAATTGAAATATTACCTTGAGCAATACATAAACAAAACGTTGGAAGGAATTAAAGATAAAGGTGAGAAGACGGGAAAGGATATTGATCAAATGTATTTGCTATCGGCAAAGAAAAGATTAAATGAACTTAAGGATAAAAAAGTGTCTGATCAGAAAAAAAATAAATAAAGCCAAAAAAGCTACGCAGTTACGCAAATAACACTTAACTATCTAATTTAGTGAAAGATAAAAGCGCGTAGTTTCATCTCAATCACCGCGTAACTTTAATAAAGCTACGCGCCTACCTGTTTATTCCGTTTCCTAAAATTTTGAACTACACCCGGGTATACGGCATTCGTACACCCAGGTGAACAGTCTACCTACATCCGGGTAAACAGGGTCTCTACATCTAGGTGTAGAAACACCTTCGCCCCAATAAATGTTAACTATTCAAAATAAAATAAATTTATTAAAATGAGCCGTGATTTATATTTAAACATAAACGTCTAATGCGAAAAAACTATATTATGAAGAAAAGTTTATCTACTCTAATTCTATTCTTATTGTGCATTATAGCAAACGCACAATCCGACAAACCAGTCTTTTCCACCGTTAAGGGGATATTGCTCGATTCAATCACCAAAGTAGGAGAACCTTACTCCACTATCCGAATTTACAGGAAGGGAACACCCAACAAACCTATAAAAGTACTGACAACAGATGTGAATGGTAAGTTTACACAAAAGATAGCAGAGGAAGGAAATCTTGTTATCTCATTTACTTCTGTCGGAAAAAAAATTGTATCCAAGGAGTTTTCCGTTAAATCTAGTTCAACGACCATCGATTTAGGCTCTATTTACACTAAAGAGAATGCTAATGAATTAAAAGGTGTAGAAATTGTAGCCCAGAAGCCTCTGGTTAAAACAGAAATTGACAAGCTTGCATATAACATTGAAGACGATCCGGATTCAAAAACCAGCAGCACGCTTGAGATGTTGCGGAAGGTACCCATGGTTACTGTTGACGGCGAAGACAAGATACAGGTAAACGGTAGTACTAAATTCAAAGTATACATCAACGGCAAGCCAAATAACATGATTAGTAGTAACCCTACCGAAGTCTTAAAAAGTATGCCGGCCAACTCAATCAAAACAATAGAGGTCATTACTAATCCAGGTGCCAAGTACGATGCCGAAGGTATTTCCGGTATATTGAATATCATCACGGTAGGAAAAGGAATGCAAGGATACACCGCTACATTCAATGCCGGAGTAGGAACAACGGGAAGCAATGCAGGTGCTTATGCAACAGTACAATCGGGTAAATTCACCGTTACCGGTAATTACTATTATAACCATTACAAATCACCCGATGATATGACAGGATTTAGCAAACGTGAAGATTTTACTTCAACTGCAAACAAGTTCCTTACAAACAGTTCTAGCACTAATTATAAAGGGAACTACAATTCCGGCAACATGGAAGCCAGCTACGAAATTGACTCATTACGATTAATCACATTTTCCGGTAGTCTCTTCGGGGGCTCGAATAAAAGCGATGCCATAGGAAGCACGGAAATGGAGAGTGCATCACTGAATCCTGTATATAGCTATAATTCAACCAATTCCAGCAAAAACACTTTCATGAGCATTAATGCAAATGTAGACTATCAGCGCTCTTTCAAGAAGAAAGATGAATTACTTACTCTCTCTTACCGACTAAGTGGATCACCAAGAACAACTGATGCCTATACTTATTATACGAATCTTTTAAAAGACGTTCCTACCTTAAACGATTTGCATACAAAAGGAGATCCTAGCACCACAGAACATACTTTTCAGTGCGATTTCTCAAATCCGCTGACTAAAAATCAAACAATGGAACTGGGTGCTAAGTACATCATCAGAAACAGCAACAGTGATGACAAGTATTACATAACAACCCCTGGAGGAAGCATTTATAATGAAGATAAAGACAGAAGCAGCAAATACAGTCATCTTCAGGATATCCTTGCAGCATATGCCGGATACAGCCTAAAGTACAAAAGTTTGGGATTCAAAACCGGCTTGCGTTATGAATACACAATGATGGATGTGAAATACCACAGCAACAAAGGACAAGATTTTGATGCACACTTCAGCGATTTAGTCCCTTCTGCCAATCTTTCTTATCAGATTGGTCAGACTCAGACATTAAAGGCTTCTTATAATATGCGAATCAGTCGTCCGGGCATCTGGTATCTGAATCCGTTCATCAACAATTCAGATCCTAAAAACATTAGTTTTGGTAATCCTAATCTGAACAGTGAAAAGAGCCATTCATTTGAATTGAATTACAGTAGCTTTACTCAGAAATTCAATGTCAATCTTTCTTTGGGACACACATTCGTTAATAACAGCATTGAATCTTATTCATACATCAAAGACGGAATTCTTAATAACACCTACGAAAATATTGGTAAATGGTCATCAACCCGCTTTTCTTCTTATATTAACTGGAATATGACTCCTAAGACAAGAATATACATGAATGGAAGTACCAGCTATGATGATTTTAAAAGTGATAAGATGAATATCTCTAATAACGGATTCAGTTATAACTTAAGTGGCGGACTGCAACAAAACCTGCCTTGGGAAATGCGCTTAAGCCTATACGGAGGAGGAAGCGGATCAAATATTTCATTCCAGGGAAAGAGCTCCGGATATAGCTATTATGGTCTTAGTCTGAATAAATCATTCCTGAATAAACGACTGACTCTTTCTGCTTATGCACGTAACCTATTCAATAAATCAATAAACTTCAATTCAACAACTGAAACTCCAAGCTTCCGCTTTTATACTGAAACACATTATCCACAACGTAGCTTTGGATTCAACATCAGTTACCGGATTGGAGAGCTGAAAGCTGGCGTGAAGAAGGCTGCACGTTCAATTGAGAACGACGATGTTAAAAGTGGAGGTGACAGTAAAGGAGCTCCTGCCAGTAACTAAATAATATGCAACTATAATCTAAGCAAACACAAAATCTGAAATTATTTATTTGTTGATAAGTGCGCGGAAAAAACATCTATCTTTTCTGTATTTATAGGGGGTGGAATATTTTTTCCCGCGCCTCATTATCAAACGCTTGAATATAAAAATAAAATGGATTGA
The DNA here is from genome assembly GCF_963678845.1 of uncultured Bacteroides sp. Classification (NCBI taxonomy): domain Bacteria; kingdom Pseudomonadati; phylum Bacteroidota; class Bacteroidia; order Bacteroidales; family Bacteroidaceae; genus Bacteroides; species uncultured Bacteroides sp. The sequence continues at coordinate 68,394 of NZ_OY787466.1, read as the reverse complement.
CAGAAAACATCCTTTTAAGTTTCATCGGCGAAAGAAGATATCGAGTTAAAAAGTGTTTCCTGGCTGGTTACCAATCTATTGCAATGACTATTTTAATGCATGTTTTTCGCCCACTTTTATAAAAACAGACAATTCGGCATTTAAATAGGCTTCCAGATAACTATAAAATGGAATATACAAGAATATAATTCAGGCAGAATCAACTAATTAACAAACAATTAAAGGCAATCTAATAAAATTGTAAATTGATAGAACTAAAATCAATTATATATTACACACAAAATACTACTATAGAACTATTATTCGCACAATTATTACTAGTTTTTCACGTTTAAATAGAAAGGGTTGCAACTATAAGCTGCAACCCTTTTATTCATATATGATAAATCTACTGATTCAAACTACTATTTATGCATTTCAACAATCTTTGTTGGCGCCAGTTCTTCATTTCTCTTATCAACCTGCTTTACCATGTTCTCGGCAAGTTCGAGAAATGCCTGACCAGTAATTGAATCTTCATTAAGTGCAACAGGAACTCCACTGTCGCCACCTTCACAAATACTTTGCACAATTGGGATCTGGCCAAGAAGAGGAATATTCATCTCTTCAGAAAGTTTTTTAGCTCCCTCCTTACCAAAAATAAAATACTTATTCTCAGGTAACTCAGCAGGAGTAAACCATGCCATATTCTCAACTAATCCAAGAATAGGAACATTCACCTTTTCATTGGTAAACATATTAATTCCTTTACGGGCATCGGCTAAAGCCACAGCCTGAGGTGTACTCACTACAATAGCTCCGGTTAAAGCCAAAGTCTGAACAATAGTAAGGTGAATATCACTGGTTCCCGGAGGAAGGTCAATGAGAAAATAATCAAGTTCACCCCAGCTAGCATCAGCTATTAACTGTTTCAGGGCATTGCTTGCCATGCCACCACGCCACACTGTAGCCTGATCCTGATTAACAAAAAAACCGATAGACAATAGTTTAATGCCATATTTCTCAACCGGTATAATTAAATCCCGTCCGTCAATCTTCTCAAGGAAAGGACGTTCATCCTCTACCTGAAACATTTTCGGCATAGAAGGGCCAAAGATATCGGCATCAAGCAAACCCACCTTGTAACCAAGCTTTGCCAATGAAACGGCAAGGTTTGCAGAAACGGTTGATTTACCTACTCCTCCTTTACCAGAAGAGATGGCAATAATATTCTTTACCTGAGGCAGGAGTTTTTCCACTTCGGGGCGAGGAGCCTGAACAGCTTTCACCTCAATGTTTCCCACAATTTCTACATCCTTACTCACATAAGTAAGGATAGCAGCCTCAGCAGATTTTACTAAAGATTTAATAAACGGATCAGTAGGCTTCTCAAAAATCAAAGAGAAGGAAACCTTCATTCCTTCAATACGGATATTATCATCCACCATACCGGAAGAAACAATGTCTTTTCCTGTTCCGGGGTAACGCACTTTACTAAGCGCATCGAGTATAAGTTTTGGATAAAGTGTCATTCTATTATTCTTTTTCTAATTGTTCATCTTCAAAAGCTAAAGTTGTTTTCTTACCACTTCGTTTGCTACGATTATAACTTCTGTAAGTATCAAGTTCTATTTCCTGTTCCGGCTCTTTCAGTGCGCCTTCCTGAGGAAGAGTAAACTTAAGATACTTGATATTCAGCCCTCTGTCCAACCATTGTTGCTCATAATAAGTCTGAATACCCAGAATATCATCAACCAAACCAGAGTGGTATAAGTCTTCAGTAACAAACAGTACAGGGAATTTGTTTTCCTGAACCATGTAGTTTGTATAGGTAAACATGAAGTTACTATCCGTTTTCAAATGAATAATTCCATCCGGAACCATAAATTTGCGGTAACGCTCCATGAAATATGTAGAAGTCAAACGCTTTGTTGCCTTCTTCATTTGTGGATCAGAGAAAGTAAGCCAGATTTCACTCACCTCGCCTTCACCAAAAAAGCGGTCGATAATCTCTATATTCGTACGCAGGAATGCCACATTGTTCAAACCTTCTTTCAAAGAATCGGAAGCTCCGCTCCACATACGTGAACCTTTAATATCCACAGCAATGAAGTTCTTGTCGGGAAACATGCGTCCAAGTCCCACTGTATATTCTCCACGTCCGCAACCCAGTTCCAGTACTATTGGATTATCATTTTTAAAAAATTCCTTTCCCCACTTTCCTTTCATTTCAAAAGGAAATTCATCCACAATGGAATATGGATATTCGAACACGTGCGGATAACTCCGCATATCAGCAAATTTCTGTAATTTGTTTTTTCCCATTCAATCTTCTATTTTATTTCTTCCACCCACCCTGTGTAATTATAAAACACACGGGTACTGAATTCCTGATGGAAGCGCGCATAATTATCTATTCCTGTACAATGGCAAATGCCCAAACGTCTTGGTAACTTTCTTCCCAGGTATGTACTAATCACGTTAAATTTATCTTCACTCGCATTATGAATATGAAATCCTCCTATCACCACGTTTAAGGTGCGTTCAGGAAAAGCCTCCTGTGCACTACGGATTATATTTGTAATTCCTCTGTGTGAACACGAGCTAAGAACCGAAATCGTTTTTTCACCTGATAAAACCAATACCAGTTCATCCTCAAAAGTATCGGGTACAATATTCTCATCTTTCACAGTAAAGAAATGCTCAAAATGAGTTTCACTCTTATCTGTTATTTTAATCTGAGGCAGAACATGCACTCCGGGTACTATTTCCGTTGTACTATCTACAAGCCAAAGACGATTTTCATCTGGCTGATCAGCTTTTTTAAATCCATTTTCCCGCTCATCCTTGTACTTCTTCTGCAAAGCTTCCTTCTTACAAACAACCTTTGCATGCGGATTCAGTTCCTGAAACTGCCTTACTCCTCCCGTATGATCGCTATGACCATGAGATAAGACTAAGTAATCAACTTTACTTAAATCAATGCCCAGAATTTCTGCATTTCTAATAAAAAGATCTGAAGCTCCTGTGTCAAACAGAATTTTGCTTTCTCCGGTATCAATCAAAAGAGATAGCCCATGTTCGGCCTGCAATCCTCGGTCGTAAACAACATTATCAACAAGAGTTGTGATTTTATAGCTCATAATAACAACAGGATTTAATTATCTTTTTTACCCAAAAACATCCTTTTTTTAAAGGAGAAAGGGGTGTATTATCTCACATAGCCAACAAACTATTTAAGATAACATACCCCCCTTATTCTTTCTTAAAGTGAATTTTGCAATTTATTCGGTTTCCAGAATTTACCCTTTCCGAATATTATTCCACAATAGTAATCCATCCGAATTCATCCGGCTGGTCGCCATACTGAATTGCACGAAGTTTATTATATAATTTAGTACTTATAGGGCCCGGTTTGCCATCTTTTGAGATCACATATGATATTCCCTTTTCCACATCATCAATGCGTTCGATAGGACTGATAACTGCAGCTGTACCGCAAGCTCCAGCTTCTTCGAATGTTAGCAATTCTTCTTCAGCTACCTGACGGCGTTCAATCTTGAGGCCAAAGCTTTCAGCCAATTTAATCAAACTCTTATTGGTGATAGATGGCAAAACAGAAGTAGATTCCGGAGTAACGTAAGTGTTCTCTTTGATACCAAAGAAGTTTGCAGCACCACATTCATCTATATATTTCTTTTCTTTTGCATCCAAATAGAATTCAGAAGAATAGCCCATATCATGTGCTTTTTTATTTGCTCTAAGGCTAGCGGCATAGTTTCCACCTATTTTAAAAGTTCCTGTTCCTAGCGGAGCAGCACGGTCGAACTCACGGATAATCACGTAAGGATTACAGGAGAAACCACCTTTAAAGTATGGGCCTACAGGAGTAACAAACACAATAAATGTATATTCGGTTGCAGCATGTACACCTACCTGAGCACTTGTACCAAATAAAACCGGGCGGATATAGAGTGAAGCACCGCTTTCATAAGGCGGAACAAAACGTTCGTTAAGCTTAACTGCTTTCAGAATAGCCTCTTTAAACTTATCAACAGGAAGTTTAGCCATCAAAATGCCGTCACAAGAAGATTGCAGGCGTTGCGCATTCTCTTCCAAACGGAAAATACGAATCTTACCATCTTTACCTTTGAAAGCTTTCAGGCCTTCAAAAGCTTCCTGACCGTAGTGCAAACATGTAGCAGCCATGTGCAGATTAACATATTCACTGCTGCTTATTTCCAGTTCTCCCCACTCACCGTTGCGGTAATTATACCGAACGTTGTAATCTGTCGGAATATAACCAAACGACAGATTAGCCCAATCTATTTGTTCCATTATTATATGATGTTTTAGTACGTTTTATATTGAGTAGCAAAAGTAACCTTTATATTTCATATTTCCACTTAATCTTTTAAGAAAATTGCAGGACAATAGCCTTTGGCTGAGGTTTAATATGAATCAGTTATCTTCTCCTTCCATTATTTTCTTTATCTCTTCATCAGCTTTATAAAGCTTATCCTTGCAAAAACGGACCAGTTTCTGAGCTTCTTTGAGTTTCACACTCAGCTGATCAATATCCAGTTCATCTTTCTCTACTGCCGAAACTATGTTTTCGAGTTTCTCCATTGCCTGAGCATAGGACTCTTTCTTTTCTGCCATATCTGTTGTCTATTAATTTATTTAACCTCGCTTATCACCTCTCCCTTTGCCAAACGAGTGGTGATTATATCTCCCGGTTTTAACTGTGCACTGTCAGTAACAGCTTTCCCATCTTTGAAAGTGAGACTGTACCCTCGTTTCAGTAAGCGTTCAGGAGAAGCATCGTTTACCCGTTGCTCCAGTAACATCAGCCGGTGCTTCCTATTGGTCAGATTGCGGGCTATTGCCACATGCATTCTCTGCATCAGTTGTTCTAACAAGTAACCCTCACGAATGGTTCGGTTTTTAATCACCATTGGCAATCTGTTTGTGAGATCGCTCAATCGTGAATGTTCTTTATCCATGCGTGCCGAAACAGAAACTATCAGCGTTTGTGCCAGTTCTTCGAGCGATTCTGCAGCCTCGTGCATGTGCGTAATCAGGAACTGAGCCGCTGCTGTGGGCGTCTTTACCCGGGTATGAGCCACAGAGTCGAGCACTGTATCATCGCGCTCATGACCAATTCCGGTAATAATTGGCAAAGGAAACTGGGCACAATTGGCTGCCAAGAGATAAGTATCAAAACCGGAGAGGTCGGATGTGGCTCCCCCGCCGCGGATAATAACCACAGCATCGAAATCATCCCGGCGATTATTCACCTCGTTCAGTGCAGCAATAATAGATTCCTCCACCTGATTGCCCTGCATCAATGCCGGAAACAAGTGTGGATAGAACATAAATCCGTAAGGATTCTCATCCAGCTGGCGGCAAAAATCGCCGTAACCCGCTGCAGAAGCAGAAGAGATAACGGCAATCCGCTGAACAAGCATAGGCATCTCCAGCTCTTTATTCAGAGTGAGTACTCCCTCTTCTTCCAACTGTTTCAGAATCTCCCGCCGCTTACGCACCATATCTCCCAATGTATAAGTGGGATCAATATCAATAACCGTGAGGCTGTAACCATAGAGTTCATGAAACTCCACAGTAACCTGAACCATTACCTTTATACCCGATACAAAAGCCTGACCGGTGCTCTCTTCAAAATAGGGTTTCAGCATACGAAACACATTGGCCCAGATGGTTCCCCGCGCCTTTGCTATGAGATTATTGCTACGCTGATCTTTCTGAATAAACTCCAGATAACAATGACCTGTGGTATTGGAACGCACATCACTCAGCTCTGCCTGAATCCAGTAAGCCTCAGGAAGAGATTCGTTCAAGGCACGCTTTACCAGCGCATTGAGTTCATAAAGAGATAAAGGTGCTTTTTCCATGAATAGGGTTTCTATTTATTAGCAATTTCAGAATGAACGGAAAGATAAGCCTTGTAAACATCGGGCACACCGTAGCCGTAAATATTATCAGGGAATGCTGAGTGGTTGCATGATTTGCGTACCAGCTCTATCACTTGCTTTGCTGTAAGTTCGGGACACGACTGCCACAGGCAAGTAACCAGTCCGCAGAAGGTTGGTGAAGAAAAAGAAGTACCGTTTGCTGTACCTACTTCCCCATTTGTTTTTAACACAACAGATTTCTGTCCGATAGCAGAAACATCCGGTTTCACCCGGTTATCAGTAGTGTTACCAATTGAAGAGAAAGGTGCAAGCACCAAGGAAGAATCGATGGCTGCAACAGTAATTACATTGAAAGCATCTGCCGGAGGTGTGATCTTTTTCCATGAACCACGGCCTTCATTTCCGGCACTGCACACCACAATCATACCTTTATTAGCAGCCATTCCAGCCGAGCGGGAGATCATTGTTTTCAATCCGTCAAGATCCTGATAAGTATAATTCTTAGAGCTATCATCAAAAGTACGGTAACCAAGCGATGTGTTTACCACATCTACTCCCACACTATCTGCAAACTCAATTGCAGCAGACCAGTAATCCTGTTCCACTAAATTTTCAGAATCGATATCTTCTGAACGAAGTAACCAGTAAGAAGCTTCAGGAGCTGTTCCCACAATAGAATGAGGAGCGTTTGATGCCATGCAGGAAAGCACCATCATACCGTGATTATTTTCCTCAAAAAGATCCGATTTCGGTTTTACAAAATCGTGTATTCCCAATAGTTTCATCGACTTCAGGGCCTTTAACTGATTGGCATTCTTAAATCCACCGTCAATGATGGCAATCGTCATGCCTTGTCCGCGGAATCCTGCCTCGTGCAACTTCTGTCCGTTGTGAATTTCTATTTGGCGGAAAGCTTTTCCGTAGTAATTATCTGTTTTTTCTAACTTATTGGTCACCGTATCCTTGCGTGCTGCATCTGTAGAAACAGCCTGTTCCTGGCCCATCCAAACAAGCTCGGCACCTGATACAAATGGAAGACTGGCAATTCTATTCACTAACAATGAATCAGCACAACGAACAGTCACCGTGTTGTTCCATTTGCTTGTTACAAGAATCTCCGCTCCAGTGCCACGAATGGCTTTAATATATTTGCCAACTACAGGAAGGTCAGTGGAATCTACCGCTAGCTTTTGTTTTGTCCGACGAAGAATAGCCTTTTCCGACAAGAATTGCTGTGGTTTATCAAGTGAATATTCTGTGTTCTTCTTATCTTTGAGACTGATGCGGAACTTATACGTTACTTTCGACTGAGCAGCTATTGCCAATAGAAATGCAAACGCTATAAAACTTATTTTTTTCATTTTCAAAGGTGTTTTATCATCTATTTAGTTATACATGCAAATATAGTATTTGATGGGGGGAAAAGAAAAGGTTTTCGGAATAAAATTGAAAATGAATGGCGGTAGGTTAATGGCTCCTTGTACAAAAGATTGTTTTCTTCTGTACAAAAGAATTAATTGTTCTGTACAGAAGATTGCATTCTTTTGTACAAGGGAATAAAAAAAAGAGCCCTAAGCTCTTCTTTCTTATCTGGAATAAATTTTATTGTTTGGTGATTAATACAGTGGCATAAGCAGAAATGCCTTCTTCCCTACCTGTAAAACCAAGTTTCTCGGTAGTTGTAGCTTTAATAGAGATATCTTCTTCGTCCACTTTCATAGCCTCTGCCATAGCACTTTTCATAGCAGGAATATGAGGGTTCAGCTTAGGACGCTCAGCACACACGGTAGCGTCAATATTTCCAAGTTCATACCCTTTTGAGCGAATCAATTCCATGGTGCGGGCAAGAAGTATCTTGCTGTCAATGTTCTTGTACTCTCCGGCAGTATCGGGGAAATGGAATCCAATATCCCGCATGTTAGCAGCACCTAATAAAGCATCGCAAACAGCGTGAAGCAACACATCGGCATCTGAATGCCCTAACAATCCCTTTTCATGCTCCAGCTTCACTCCGCCAATCCACAATTCACGTTCCGAAACAAGCGCATGAACATCATATCCAAAACCAACTCTTATTTTCATTTCTTACCAAGAATATCTTTAATACCATCTAAATCAAAAGAAAGTGAGAAGCGCAAGGTCTGATCCAACGGATTGCTTTGCGCTGTTGAGATTAGGTATGCGGCATCCAGTGAGAATACATTCATCTTGAAACCTGCTCCCACAGAGAAATATTTCCGGTTTCCTTTATTCTCATTCTCATAGTGATAACCACCCCGCACAGAGAATTGCTGGTGGTATGTGTATTCGGCACCAACCGACCACTGAATTTCCTGCATCTCTTCCTTGAAACCACCCGGTGCGTCACTGAAAGATTTGAAGATTCCGCTAATGGGCGACAGATCACGGTAATCTCTCTGCAATCTGTCCTGATAATCGGTGGCGCTTTCGCCATCTTTCTGCAAAGGACGGGTGGGAACCAGTAATTTATTGGCATCAGCACTTACTGCAAAGGTATTATATTCGTCGATAGGTATTAACAAAGAGCCCCCCAAGCGGAAATTGGTTGGAATAAACTCACTGGTATTGCCACTGTCATAGGATATCTTACTACCAATATTGGAGATGTTCATACCAAATGCCAAATTGCATTCGCGCGCTCCAAGCATCAGATAGCGATTATAATACATGGCCACATCGGCTGCAAAAGCTGAACCCGGAGTCACGTCCTCATCTTGCTTATAGGCCAAATCAGAATAAATGAAACGCAAGGCCACTGCTGCGGAAAGATGTTCGGACAACATGCGGGAATAGCCTATATCAAAAGACATTTCATAAGGATTAATGGTATATCCAATATCTGAAGCTGAGGTCTGCCCTACGGTAACTGCACCCAAAGAAAAGTATCTTAAAGAAGCACTCAGTGCCGAATAGTCTCCAATGCGATAATAACCGGCCAGATAGGCCAGGTCTATATCATTTACCAGTTTACGCAACCAGGGGGTATAGGAAAGGGAAATGCCCGCACGACTTACAGTAAATGGATACTTCGCCGGATTCCAGAATTGAGAATTCACATCCGGATCTGTAGCCGCTCCTACATCACCCATAGCGCCACCTCTGGAATCGGGAGCTATAGAAAGAGAGGTTACACCTGTATTTACAGGGTTAAACTGATTCTTTGTATCTTGTGCCTGCAAACTCACATTTGCAAGAAACAATAGGATTAAAAGGAAATATACTTTTAATTGCTTCATATTTTCTTGTTGTTCATCTGTTATATAAAACTTTCAATCGCCTCAATTATTGTGTAAGAATGACTATTTTTCCTGAACGGGTGCTTTCTTCGCTTCCACCCGACGCAATGGAAGCACGGAATAAGTAAACTCCCGGAGCAAGTCGCTGTCCGCCATTGCTGGTTAAATTCCAGTCCACGTAATAATAATTATTCGCGCTCATGCCAACTTCGGTATGTGTCCACATTTCACGACCGGAGAAATCATATACTATCAGCTTAACGTCTAATGTTTTTTCCGGTCTGTCGTGACTCAGTACAAATGTGGTGTTATCGCGTGCCGGACTCTTGCTGCAATACACATTAAACAAACCAGGCTTTAATCCATTGACCACCTCAAATTCCAAAGAAGTGGAAGACGAATTATTCATTATATCCCATGCCCGGAAAAACAAGGTATGTTTTCCCTGAGGCAAAGCGGGTAAACTATAATGCACTGTACCTTGGGTATAATCTCCAAAGTATGCCTCATAATAGTTATTTAATACATAAGTATAGTTTGGAGAATTATCTATCACAGCAACAATGTCATGACCAATGCCATTACCAACCGTGTTAATGCCGTCTTTATCTTCCAGCTCTGCAACAAGGTAAGGCGTTTCATTTGTGCGGCCTCCATATACAAAATCGGGAGTATTCAGGTAGAGATTAATTTTAGGCCCTAAGCTGTCTGTGACTTCTGTTCCGGATTCCGTTCCTCCAATCACAAAGTTACTGAAAGATCCCTGAGCTTCCCGGGTAGTCGCAGTCTCAGCAGCATAGAAGTTTACCAATCCTTGTTTATTGGAATAATTAATATCCTTGGGAACAGGAAATGTAAAGGAGAAGTTTCCAGCTTTTATGGAATCACTACCCGAGAATAACTTCTTTGTTCTCTGAGAGAAAGTAAAACCTCCGGGTATTGATTCACCTGGATTATTAAGATCTGAAACCATTCCCGTTCCGTCATTATTCAAGGTAGTAACTGTTTCTTTATTGTCAAAAACAGTTGGATAAACCTTTCCGTAAAAATCAGTAAGTGTGTTTCCGTCAGTATCCGTCACGCGTCCTTCAACTTTCACTTTTCCTCCGGCTTTTATGGCCAGGTCTGAAGATGAAGCATCCTTCCCATTAAACTTATCAACCACTAGTTTATAATCGGGATAAGCCAGCATTAATGCAGGATCTCCAATCAAAGAGAATTTTAATTTATTGAGGTCTCCGCTCAGATTGGAATCACACTTAGACAATCGCATAATATCTCCCAAGCGCAACCGTTTACCATCCTGCTTACTGAATACATGATTACAGAACACCTTATTCAGGCTTGAATTATTTTGCGCATACACAACTCTTGAAGTGGTAAACAAAGCAATTGCTCCGCCTTGGTCATTCAGGAAAGCAAGTTCGCCTGCAGAAGTCGTTACATCATCATACCTGCAAAAGTCACAAGTGGCAGTCACCCAAAGCGGTAACTTCGGTGAACGCAAAGCCATAATATCCGAGGAAACAAGAATGTTCTCAGCCGACCAGCCATTTGGACCTCCATGACCGGTATAGTTTACCATAAGCATTCCTTCATTGAAAAGTTCCAGCAGTCGTTTGGTTGCCAGTTTATATGTGTGCCCCGTTGCGGTTGTTTCCCATTTATATGAATCTGCATAAATACGATTTGCCAAGAATTCAGGGTAGTTGGTTTCAACTTTAGTAGCGAGTTCATCGGCCTGACTCATATGCAAGTGATTATCTCCGTCATCTGCAACAAAACAGATTGAGTTCTTCCAGGGGCCCAACTCTTTATTTTGTATATAGGCAATTGTTTTATCCACCATTTGGGTAGCTTGGGTAACTGTGCGAACAGGGAATCGTCCTACTCCAATGTCCATTCCGTCATATTCCAGACTGCTTCCATCTTCATCGTCAAGCAATCCCTGATAGTCATCCGTTACATAAGAATAAGTCTCCCACGTTGAGTTCTTTGATTGATATCCCAACAGAAAATCATCAGGAGAATATCCTTGCCAGGAAGATGTAATCATCCGATTATCCCAGGCACAGTCTCCGAAAAGTAACAGGTAACGCGGTAATTTATTTTCGGCAACCTGTCCTGTTTCTGACGAAACCGCACGGTCATAAAACATCTTCATAAACCAGCGATAAGCCGTTGCATCAGGAGTGCCCGAAGAGAATTCATTGTAAACCTGATCTGCAGTAACCACATGAACAGTCATTCCATCTTTTGTTCGGTGAATATCAGCCAGCCGTTCTGCCTGAGTAAGGAAATCACCGTTGGAAGGCACTATGATTGCCATGTCACATTGCCCCAATGCATGCAGGTTTTGATTGTTTACTGTTCCAACAACCTCTACTTTCTTAAAGTTACTTCCAGTTACATCTACCGCTACAAATTCTCTCAGCGAGGAATTATTTACTGTAAATGAATAATTGCCACTAGAAAGTGAGCCATTTATCTGTTTGTAACCTCCCGGAGTAGTAATATCCCAGACTTTCATATTGCTATTGGCTCCTGAAATAGTATAAGTAGAGACTTTATTTACTGAAGACAAATCACGGAAGGCTGTGAAAGAATCATACAGTGCCAGCTTTCTCCTATAGTTCAGCTGAATATAATCTAACCGGCCTGAAGCTCCAGACTCTCTTGTGTGGGTAAGCGTAACGGTAGTCTTCTCGCTTTTATCTCCTTCCCAGGCAAATGTTCCGTTTCCCGGCTGTGCCTTACAGTAAAAATCACTTTCAGGACATGAAGCAATAGAGAATTGTCCAATACCAGTGTTATTAATCTGAACAGCCACATTGGTATAATTAGTTGATTTAGCAGCAAAGGCAACAGTACAATATGCTTTCTCATTTGTGATACCTGGCAACGTAAAGGAATAACTTTTTGTGTTACCGGCCACATAATCATAACTATCATATAGCTCTCTTCCTGAAGAAGTCCAGTTAAATGCATCTTTTTCATAAAGGACATAATCATCAAAACTGGTAACAGTGGAAGCATTGTCAGATGTAACAGATCCCTCCACCGGGAATGTCAAAGGTTCATCGTCTCCTTCTGTCAGGAAGTAATATCCAGAACTAGAATAGTGGTTATTGACATGCGTAAAACAAGTAACGCCGGTATTTTCATCCCAACGAACAACTCCATTGGCATAAAAAAGAACATAATCTTTCTCACGCCATAGAGGGATCTGCGGTAAATCATCATTATTTGATTTCTTAAAACTCTCGGGCAGAAGATAACCACCATATCCGTACAACCTGACTTTTGCAGGATTAGTAAATCCCATTTTGGCTAGCTCCACATTGGTCATCTTAAAAATACCAGATTCACTTACACGTATCTTCACCCACTTACCTGATGCCAGCTTAGAACTTTTTGTAAAGTCATGAAGATTTGAGCTTGATCTTTTTTGCTTAACAGCTATTTTCTCTAACGTCAGCTTGAAAGAATTTATACGTTGATATTGATTATCAAGATAAACAAGAGGGACAAAAGAGACCTCAAGTATTCCTTTCTTTGCAGAGACAAATAAACGGGTATCAGCCTTAGGATAAGAATGAAGAGTCTCTTTTGTTACAACAACAAAAGAGGCTTCACTTTTTGTTAAAGTCTGGAATTCGGGATATTCAATCTTTACATTATAGGTATAGTTGGCATAATCTGCCCCAAGATCTATATTTTGAATGTAACGAGGTAATTGACTTCCGGTAGAGAAATGCGCATCATCAAAAGTAAGTTGCTGAGCAACAGAAGAGTTCTGCCATTTCAGCGAAGTAAAGTCCTGTGCTGAGATAGGTAAAGCGAAAAGAAAGATAAGAAGGAAAAAAAGATAGTTTCGGCTACACATATACCCTCCAGGCTTTAAAAGCAAAACAACTTATCGAATATAGAAATCGAGCAGTTTTTCTTCTTCCAGATAACCTTGCAAATGCTGACCAATAGATACAGGCCCTACCCCTACAGGAGTACCGGTAAATATTAAATCGCCTATTTTAAGTGTAAAAAAACGGCTGACATAAGCTATTATCTCATCCACTTTAAACAACATATCAGCAGTAGTTCCTTGCTGCACTTTATTCCCATCAATATCCAGATGAAAGTTCAGGTTCTGAATGTCACCATACTTCTCCAAAGGAACAAATTTGCCAATCGCAGCAGAGTCATCAAATCCTTTACTAATCTCCCACGGATGACCTTCTTCACGAAGTTTGCGTTGCAGGTCTCTGGCTGTAAAGTCAATTCCTACTGTTACTTCATCATAATAACGATGAGCAAAACGCTGAGCAATATTCTTACCTAATCTGCATATCTTGACAACTAACTCTGTTTCGTAATGAACCTCGTTAGAGAAATCGGGAATAAAGAACGGTTTACTATCTTTTAGCAAAGCAGAATCTGGTTTCATAAAGATAACCGGCTCTTTTGGTAATAATAACGTGGGATGTAGTTCTTTATTGTGTTCAGCGTAGTTCATTCCTACGGCTATAATCTTCATTATTTAATCTGATTAAAGTTTAGACGATTAAACATTACAGCTAAATGTGCATACAGGGAAGTATTCTGAACCACAATATTTTCGGGAACCCGAATACGGAAAGGAGTAAAATTCCAGACAGCTTTAATACCTCCTTCAACCATTTTATCAGTAATGTTTTGGGCAATCTCAATTGGCACAGTAAGCACACCAATATTCACATCATATTCTTTCATCTTTTCAATAAAATCATCAGAATGAAAGATAGGAATGCCATTGATACTGGTCCCTACAAGTTCCGGATTTACATCAAAGGCTGCAACAATCTCCAAACCAAAATGATTCAATCCAGAGTCACGAAGGAGAGCTCCTCCTAAACTACCAACACCAAACAAAAAAGCTTTATGCATATTGGTGAAGCCTAAAAAGTCCTCTAGCACAGCTATCAGTTCATCAATATCATAACCCACTCTCGTGCGCCCTGATATATTCACGTACGACAGATCCTTTGCTATCTGTGAAGCATCAATATTTATCTCTTTTGAAATTTGCGTAGAAGAGACATAATGTTCCCCTTTATTCTTCAGCAGTTTCACATTTGATAAATACCAAGGAAGTCTGCGCAAAGAAGGTTCTGGTACTTTAATTACTTTTTGCTCATTATCACTCATTATGCTCCGTCTATTATTTGGTATTTGCAAAAGTACACTATTTTTTTCAAACAAGCGAGCAATAAGAAAAAGATTATTTTGTACATATCTATAAGTTTGTTACATTTGAAAACAAAATAAGAAAAATATGAAAAAAAATGATTGGAAAGAGCGTTTGGATATAGTGTATTCAACAAATCCCGATTACGGTTATGATATAGATAATGATGAGGAGCAAACAACATTGGAACCAGCAAAACAGGTTCTTCGGGTCACTATTGACAAAAAGAACAGAGGTGGCAAGGTTGTGACACTTATTACCGGATTTGTTGGAACAGAAGAAGACCTGAAAGATCTTGGCAAGATGCTGAAAACAAAATGTGGCGTTGGTGGAGCAGCCAAAGATGGCGAGATTATTATTCAGGGAGATTTCAAACTTAAAGTTGTAGAACTTCTAAAGAAGGAAGGATATATAAAAACAAAGCCAGCAGGATAGCCCTTTACTTAAAAGACTAGTGCCTTCCGCATTTACATGGAGAATAGCAGGAAAGCATATTTTAGAAAGTTCAGACTAAGCCCTACTGATCTTACCATTTCTTTTAACAGACTTGCAAATTGCAGCAATAGGCTTGCCCCTATACAACTTATAAAAGAAAAGCGGCAAAACAGTTTTAAACCGTTTTGCCGCTTTTAAGTATCTTATAAGAGACTCTTAATTAGTCAGCGTTCAAAGTAAAACGTTTGAAGTTGGTAATAGTTAAGTCTTTATTAACGTTCTTCAGGAACTGAGCAACAGTAACCTTAGGATCTTTCACATATTCTTGTTCAAGTAAGCAAACTTCCTTGTAGAATTTAGCGATACGACCTTGAGCGATACGTTCAATCAAGTTTTCTGGTTTACCTTCTTCACGAGCTTTGTCAGCAGCAATTTCTTTTTCACGAGCTAATATGTCAGCAGGAACACCTTCTTCGTTTACAGCGATAGGGTTCATTGCAGCAATCTGCATAGCAACTTCGTGAGAAACTTGTGCATCAACACCAGCAATGTTGAAAGAAACAGCAGTAGCCAAACGATTTCCCGGGTGGATATAAATTGCAGTAGAAGGACCTTCTACGAATCCAAAACCATCAAGTTCCATCTTTTCGCCAGTGATACCAATTCTATCAGTAATAGCTTCTTCGATTGTTCCTTTTCCCATAGGAAGAGCTTTCACTGCTTCTATAGTAGTACATTTATTTGCGATAGCAAGATCAAGAATTTCGTTAGTCAAAGCAACGAAGTCTGCATTCTTAGCAACGAAGTCAGTTTCACATTTCAATGCGATAACTGCAGCATATTCGCCAGCAGACTTTGCAATAACACAACCTTCTGATGCTTCACGATCAGAACGTTTAGCAGCAACTGCCTGTCCTTTTTTACGAATAATCTCAATTGCTTTGTCGAAATCGCCTTCAGCTTCAGTTAAAGCATTCTTGCAATCCATCATACCAGCACCTGTCATTTTACGCAAGTGGGTAATATCTGCCATTGTTACAGCCATAGTCTTTATATTTTATTTATTGATATAGTAATTAAGCTTCTTCATCATCTTTCAAGAAAGCAGCAGCTTTAGCAGCATTGATTGCTTCCTCGTCATTCTTATCAAGTCTAGCTTTTGCAGCAGGTTTTCTCTTTCCCTTGCTTGCAGGAGCTTCTCCAGCAGCTTCCATATCAATTTTTTCAGCTTTTCTTTCTTCCAAACCTTCGCTCATAGCTGTACAGCAAGCTTCAAGAATCACTTCGATAGATTTTGTAGCGTCATCATTTGCAGGGATAACGAAATCAATATCTGAAGGATCTGAGTTTGTATCAACAATAGCAAATACAGGAATACCTAAACGGTTAGCTTCACGAACTGCAATATTTTCTTTCATTACGTCAATAACGAACAATGCAGAAGGAAGACGAGTTAAGTCAGCAATAGAACCCAAGTTCTTTTCTAACTTAGCACGTTGACGAGAGATCTGAAGGACTTCTCTTTTAGAAAGATTAGAATAAGTACCATCGTTAGTCAACTTATCGATAGTAGTCATCTTCTTAACAGCCTTACGGATAGTTGGGAAGTTAGTCAACATACCACCTGGCCAGCGCTCGATTACATAAGGCATATTTACAGAAGCTGCTTTGTCAGCAACAACTTGTTTTGCTTGTTTTTTAGTAGCAACAAAAAGGACTTTCTTGCCTGATTTTGCAATTTGTTTTAAAGCTTCAGCAGCTTCTTCTACTTTTGCAACTGTTTTGTGGAGGTCAATGATGTGGATACCATTGCGTTCCATGAAAATATAAGGAGCCATAGCAGGATTCCACTTTCTTCTTAAGTGTCCGAAGTGGCAACCGGCTTCCAATAAATTATCAAAATTAGTTCTTGACATTTTTTAATTTTTTAATCGTTTACTTTCTTTTTTGTTTTATAACCAACTGTCGGGTAGCCTACTAAAGAGTCCCGATAGTTTAGATACTAAACGTAGCTTACTCCAGAGATTTCTCCAGCAAGTATTAACGTTTACTGAACTGGAATCTTCTACGAGCTTTTGGTTGACCCGGTTTCTTACGTTCTACAGAACGTGGATCACGTGTCATGAAGCCTTCAGAACGAAGAGCTTTTTTATCTTCAGCGTTGATTTTCACAAGAGCACGAGAGATTGCTAAGCGCAAAGCTTGTGATTGTCCTGTGAAACCACCACCACACAAATTAACTTTGATGTCATACTTCTCAGCAGCACCTAATTTGTTCAATGGTTGTCTTACAACATATTGAAGAATAGTTGATGGAAAGTACGTTGCAAGGTCTCTCTTGTTAATAGTAATCTTTCCTGTACCTTCGCTTACGAATACGCGGGCAATAGCGCGTTTACGTCTGCCTAATGCATTTACTACTTCCATTATTTATTATTTAAGTAAGTTTATATCAATTGACTTAGGGTTTTGAGCAGCCTGTTTGTGTTCGCTTCCTGCGTAAACATACATGTTGCCTAATAGTTGTGCGCCTAATTTATTTTTAGGAAGCATACCCTTTACTACTTTTCTCAATAACTTGTCGTCACCGTTAGGTCTTGCTTGTAAACGTGCAGGAGTAATAGCTCTCTGACCTCCAGGATATCCTGTATATGACAAATAAATTCTGTCATTCCATTTGTTACCTGTCAACTTTACCTTATCGGCATTGATAATAATTACGTTGTCACCACAGTCTACGTGAGGAGTAAAGTTTGGTTTGTACTTTCCTCTCAACAGCTTGGCAACCTTTGCTCCTAAGCGCCCCAACACTTGGTCTGTCGCATCAACTACGACCCATTCTTTTGTTGCGGTTGCTTTGTTTGCAGAAATGGTCTTATAACTTAAAGTATCCACTGCTTAATTGTTTTTAAATTGTTAACTACTAATAAACATAAACATTCATGCTGATTATGAGTTCCCCGGACAAAGGAACCTTTAATTAGCTATGAATTAATCTTTTATCCTTTTAGATAATAATCGGCTTGCAAAAGTACTGCTTTTCTTTGAATTGGCAAACTATTTCCCTTATTTTTTATATTTCACCACTTTACAAGAAAACACAAGCCCCTTTTAATTCCACTCGGAATTATTATTTTGAGTTGCACAGGTCACCGTTCGGTATTGTGCAGATCAAGAATATTTTCTTTAGAGATTCTCCTCTTTCAGATAGCTAAAATTTATGCATAAAGAAAATGAAAAGCTGAACATTCTCCAAATACAGAATAAGTTGAAGTAACTCAGAACAAAAAAAAGGATGGCAAACTTATAACTTACCATCCTTTATATATCAAAGCATTATTAATGCAATATTAGAATTCCGCATTACGAGGTGTTCTTGGGAAAGGAATCACATCGCGGATATTTGTCATACCGGTTACAAAAAGCAATAAGCGTTCAAAACCCAATCCAAAACCAGAGTGAGGAGCTGTTCCAAAACGACGGGTATCCAGATACCACCAGATATCCTTGGTAGGTACGCCCATTTCTTCAGCTCTCTTAGAAAGCTTTTCAAAATCTTCTTCACGTTGAGAACCACCGATAATCTCTCCGATTTTTGGGAAAAGAACATCCATTGCACGAACTGTTTTTCCATCTTCATTCTGTTTCATATAGAATGATTTGATTTCTTTCGGATAATCAGTAAGGATAACAGGACGCTTGAAATGGTCTTCCACAAGATAGCGTTCGTGCTCAGAGGCAAGGTCAGCTCCCCAGAATACCGGAAATTCAAATTTATGTCCTTTTGCCACAGCTTCTTCAAGAATTTTCACGCCTTCTGTATAAGGAAGACGAACAAAGCTATCATCGAGCACAGATTGCAAACGAGCAATAAGTTCTTTATCAAACATGTTATTCAGGAACTGAATATCATCCTGACAATTATCCAAAGCCCATTTTACACAGTATTTGATAAAATCTTCCGCCAACTGCATATTATCTTCAATTTCATTGAAGGCAACTTCCGGTTCAATCATCCAAAACTCTGCCAAGTGACGAGGAGTGTTAGAGTTTTCAGCACGAAAAGTAGGACCAAAAGTATAGATGGAGCCCATTGACATCGCAGCAAGCTCACCTTCCAACTGTCCGGAAACAGTAAGACTAGCCTGTTTGCCAAAGAAGTCATTATCATAATCAATAGAACCATTCTCATCCTTCTTTAAATCATAAAGATTCATAGTGGTTACCTGGAACATTTGTCCGGCACCTTCACAATCGGATGCTGTGATGATAGGTGTATGAAAATAGAAGAATCCTCGTTCATGGAAGAATTTGTGTATAGCAATAGCCATATTATGACGAATACGGAACACTGCACCAAAAGTATTGGTACGTGGACGAAGGTGTGCAATCTCACGGAGGAATTCCATGGAATGACCTTTCTTCTGCAATGGATAAGTAGCAGGATCAGCAGTACCCAATATTTCTATTTCACAAGCATGCAACTCAGCTTTTTGTCCTTGTCCAAGTGATTCCACTAATTCACCGTTTACACTAATACAAGCTCCTGTAGTAATCGGTTTTAAATATTCTTCGCCAAATTTCTCTATATCTATTACGATCTGAATATTATTAATGGTAGAACCGTCATTCAAAGCGATAAAGTTAACTTGTTTACTGCCCCGGCGAGTTCTTACCCATCCCTTCACGTTTACAATTGTCCCAAAGCTTTCCATCTTCAGAACATCAACAATTCTTGTTCTACAAATTTTTTCCATAAAAGTCTTTTATATACATTATTATATAAGGTAGGGGTATATTTGCATATACCCCCATTCTTTTTTATTCAAAAGCTCCCATTCGAAGCATGTTCACTTCCTGCTCTGTGAGATATCTCCACTCACCACGACGAAGGCTCTTCTTAGTCAGTCCGGCAAAGAATACACGGTCCAACTTAATTACTTTGTATCCTAAAGATTCAAATATACGACGAACGATACGGTTTTTACCAGAGTGGATTTCAATTCCTACCTGATCTTTATCCGTTTCAGTAGCATAGCTAATTGCGTCTGCATGAATTTCGCCATCTTCCAGTTCTACACCGGCAGCAATTTGCTCCATATCATGTTTAGTTACATTCTTATCTAAGAAAACATGATAGATTTTCTTTTTCAAGAACTGAGGATGAGTCAGTTTAGAAGCCAAATCACCATCATTAGTCAGCAACAATACACCAGTAGTGTTACGGTCAAGACGTCCTACAGGATAAATTCTTTCCTCACATGCACCTTTCACTAAGTCCATTACTGTAAGTCTAGCCTGAGGATCATCAGAAGTAGTAACACAATCTTTAGGTTTGTTTAGCAAAACATACACCTTACTTTCTAAAGATACAGTTTCTTCGTGGAATTTAACCACATCAGTACGTTTAACCTTTGTTCCAAGTTCAGTGATAATTTCACCATTTACCGAAACAACTCCGGCTGTAATAAACTCATCAGCTTCACGACGTGAACAAACACCTGCATTTGCAAGATATTTATTTAAACGGATTGGTTCATTAGGATCTGCGAACTGTTCCTTATATTCAATTCTTTTCTTTTCGCTATACTTAGCATTTGGATCATAATCATCGCTTCTTCTGCGAACCGGGCGTGCAAATCCTTGAGATCTGCCATCGTTCGATGAGAATCTAGGACGACGTGATCTACCATCTTCACCTTCTCT
Source organism: uncultured Bacteroides sp. (assembly GCF_963678845.1). Taxonomy (NCBI): domain Bacteria; kingdom Pseudomonadati; phylum Bacteroidota; class Bacteroidia; order Bacteroidales; family Bacteroidaceae; genus Bacteroides; species uncultured Bacteroides sp. The sequence continues at coordinate 47,857 of NZ_OY787466.1, read as the reverse complement.
AGGAATAGATGGGCCACCGTAATTGCTACTAGGACGACGGAATCTTGGACGATCTTCTCCGCCTTCTTGATTTTCATTTTTTCTCCAAGGTTTATCTTCACCACGATTAAATGATGGACGCGGACGATCACCACCTTCACGATTAAAAGAAGGACGAGGTCTGTCACTACCTTCACGGTTAAATGACGGACGATCTCCACCTTCACGGTTAAATGATGGGCGTGGACGATCTCCACCTTCGCGATTAAAAGAAGGACGAGGTCTGTCGCCACCTTCACGATTAAATGATGGGCGCGGACGATCTCCACCTTCACGGTTAAATGAAGGACGTGGTCTGTCGCCACCTTCACGGTTAAATGATGGGCGTGGACGATCACCGCCTTCGCGGTTGAAAGAAGGACGTGGTCTGTCACCACCTTCACGGTTAAATGACGGACGATCTCCACCTTCACGGTTAAATGATGGGCGTGGACGATCTCCACCTTCACGATTGAAAGAAGGACGTGGTCTGTCGCCGCCTTCGCGGTTAAATGACGGACGGTCTCCACCTTCTCTATTATATGGACGGGAAGGACGATTGAAGCTAGGGCGGTCACTGCTGCCTCTGCTAAAAGAAGGGCGTGAGGGGCGATCACCACCTTCACGACTAGGACGTCCTTCACGGTTAAACTTACCATCTCTGTTAAAAGAAGGTCTACTGTCATCTCGACGGCCAAATCCTTCTCTGTTAAAAGACTTATTACCATCACGGCTGGCGCCTCTACTCTCTTTGTTAGAATCTCGCCAATTTTCGTTGTCTGTACTCATTACTTTATTCGAATAAAATTATAACTTGGCCTCGCGGCCTTTAAATATATGTATATTTTAATTAGATCCCAGTATAACTATGTGGAGTTATACGTCTCAATTCTTTCTTTATTTCCTCGCTAACATTTAGTTCTTCAATAAATTCCTTAATAGAAGCTTCTGTGATAGCCTGATTAGTTCTTGTCAATGCCTTCAATGCTTCATACGGATGCGGATAAGCTTCACGACGAAGAATTGTCTGAATAGCCTCAGCAACTACACTCCAGCAATTATCCAAATCATTATAAATAGCAGTTTCGTTTAATATCAATTTACGTAAACCTTTCAACGAACTCTGAATAGCAATAAGCACATGTCCAAATGGAACACCTACATTACGAAGTACAGTAGAATCTGTTAAGTCGCGCTGCAAACGGGAAACCGGTAATTTTGAAGACAAATGATCAAGGATAGCATTTGCTATTCCAAGGTTTCCTTCTGCATTTTCAAAGTCAATCGGATTTACCTTATGAGGCATTGCACTTGAGCCCACTTCACCAGCTTTAATCTTCTGCTTAAAATATTCCATTGAAATATACATCCAAAAGTCACGGTTCATATCAACCATAATAGTATTGATACGCTTCATGGCGTCAAAGATAGCAGACAGATTATCATAATTTGAAATCTGTGTTGTATACTCCTCACGTTCCAATCCCAGTTTCTCAGAAACAAAGCGATTACCAAAAGCCTTCCAGTCAAAAGATGGGTAAGCCACATGATGCGCATTGTAATTTCCTGTTGCACCACCAAACTTTGCAGTTACCGGACAAGCTTTAAGAGTAGCCAACTGACGTTCCAGACGGTAAGCAAACACCATAATTTCCTTACCCAAACGGGTTGGTGATGCAGGCTGACCATGAGTCTTAGCAAGCATTGAAATCTCTGCCCAGTCATTTGCGTATTTTTTCAACTGCGCAATAAGCTCTTCTATCAAGGGATAATAAACATCCTGCAACGCTTCTTTTATAGATAACGGAATTGATGTATTATTAATATCTTGTGAAGTAAGTCCAAAGTGTATAAACTCCTTATACTCTTCCAGACCGCCCAGCTTGTCGAATTCCTCTTTCAGGAAATACTCAACAGCTTTCACGTCATGATTCGTCACACTTTCAATATCCTTAATGCGTTGTGCATCGGCTTCTGAAAAGTTACGATATATCTTCCTCAAGGACTCAAAAACATCCTCACCCACTCCTTTGAGTTGTGGCAAAGGCAGTTCACACAAGGTAATAAAATACTCTACCTCAACCTGCACACGATATTTAATCAATGCAAACTCAGAAAAGTAAGTAGCTAAAGCCTCAGCTTTGCCTCTGTATCGGCCATCAATCGGTGAGATCGCCGTAAGTAAATCAAGTTTCATAGTGTAATGATAATTATCAGACTGCAAAATTAATTCTTTTATTTGAATAGAGAGATACGCAAACAGGAAAAGTTTGTGTTAAAGAGGTAAAGAAACAAAAAAAAGCCTCACAAGGAGTACTTGCAAGGCTACTATCTTCGGTGGGCGTTGACGGATTCGAACCGCCGACCCTCTGCTTGTAAGGCAGATGCTCTGAACCAGCTGAGCTAAACGCCCGAGTTTTATCAACGAAAGTCTCTGGATTTTTGTGTGGGCGTTGACGGATTCGAACCGCCGACCCTCTGCTTGTAAGGCAGATGCTCTGAACCAGCTGAGCTAAACGCCCGAGACACTTTCGTTTCAAAAGCGATGCAAAGATACAGCTTTCTCTGAGACTTGCAAAACTTTCGGCATTTATTTTTTAAAGAATATTAGAGTCTATTTCGGAAAGTACTGTTTATCAGTGCTAAAAGAGCTAATATTTTTTTTATCTTTTCATTCCTATTTTTGCCAGAATACTGTTTTATTCCAAAATCCGTTCGATTCTGAACAGAATGTACGGATTCGAACAATTAAAAAAGAGTCTTACAAGCCGAAAAAGAAAGATTCTAAAAATATTCTTATTCAATTTCCCATTATTTACAATTTAAATTCGCACACAAGCAACGCCTCTTATCTATTAGCATATCAACGAGTTAAGACTTCAATCTTTATATTCAGGAACAAACTAAAAACTTAATCTCAAGAAAAATATTTAAAAGTAGTTGCAACTTTTGGCAAGATACTTGCGTCTAAATGGATGTAGCGCTTACAGAAATAACATGTTCTATCAACTATAGAATGATTAAACCGAAATGAAAAAAATATTTAGTGTATTAGTTGCAATAATCGTCTGCCAATCAATCTCAGCTCAGGTTCTGCAGATAAAAGGACGAATTATGTCAGTAACCAAACAGCCTATTGAATTTGCAAACGTTATTCTCAGAAAAGCGGATTCAACCTTTGTAACAGGCGGAATGACTGACTCAAAAGGAAAGTTCAGTATGGATAACTTACAGAAAGGAATCTATAACCTGCAGGTATCCAGTTTAGGATATCAGAGCAAAAGCATGAGCATTCGTGATTTCACTCAAGATGTCGACTTAGGAAATATAGAAATCGACTCGGCTGCTGTGGCACTCAATGAGGTTGTTGTAACCGCTGCCAATGTAATCAATGAAGCCGATCGCAAAATATTGTTGCCATCTTCCAGACAAATGAGAGCCTCAACCAACGGGTTTAATCTTTTGCAGCAGTTAAATTTAAAACGAATTCAGGTAGATGTTTTGAGAAATACCATCTCAGCATCTGGTGGCGGAGAAGTTCAGCTAAGGATTAACGGTGTAAAATCCAGCATTCAGGAAGTGATGTCCTTACGCCCGGAAGATATTCTCCGCATTGAACACCATGAAGATCCGGGACTTCGTTACGGAGGAGCCGAAGCTGTAATTGATTATATTACCCGCAGACGAGACAGCGGTGGTTTTATTGCACTCGACTTAACCGACTCTCCACACATACCATTCGGGGATAACAACCTTACAGCTAAGTTCAATTACAAGAAATCTGAGTTTGGAGTATTCTACTACGGCGGTTACAGAGCAATGGATCACATGTGGCGTGAAAATTCAGAAACATTTAATTTCGCGGATGGTAAAAGCCTTACCCGGTTAGAAGATGGTACACCTGACAAGTGGGCAAAGAACTGGCACTATATGCAGATGAACTATAACTATCAGGAAGCAGACAAATGGTTCTTCAACGCTACCCTCAGGGGAAATATCAATGCCGATCCAAAAATGAACTTCAAGAGTTATCTGTATCCCACAAATAATCCATCGAAAGGGGTAAACATGACAGACCGTTCTTCTTCCTGGGAACACATTCCGTCTCTTGACCTTTATTTCCAACGAAACTTAAAGAACCAGCAATCTTTGATTCTTAATGTTGTTGGTACTTATATTGATTCAAATTCAGAGAGATATTACAAGGAGATGCAGGGAACAGAAACACTTACTGATCTGACAACCATAGTTAATGGAAACAAATATTCAGTTATCAGTGAAGGTATTTATGAGAAAGGGTTTAAAGCCGGACGTTTTAGCACAGGGATAAAACACACCCAGAGCTTCACCAATAATGAATATACCGGAAGTTCTCTTTCCAAAACCGAGATGAAACAATCAGAGACCTATGCATATACAGAGTTTCAGGGGAAGATAAAGAAGTTCAACTATTCTTTGGGTATTGGTGGTTCACGTTCATGGTTTAGTCAGGGTGGCGTAGGATATCAAAGTTACACATTCCGGCCAACAGCCAGTTTGAAGTATAATTTCAACGATAACTCTTTCCTTCGCTATCGTGGTAACATATACAGTTCGGCCCCTTCTTTATCTGATTTAAGTAATGTAGAGCAGTCAATTGACTCTTTGCAAATAAGAAGAGGTAACAGCAACCTGAAACCAGTGATGACATATACCAACTCTTTAAACTATGATATAAAAAAAGGAATCTTCAGCGGGAGCTTATTCCTGGGGCATTGGTACCGCAACAAACCAATCATGGAAGAAACAAGAGTGGAGAACAACAAGTTTATCCGCACCAATGACAACCAACAAAGCTGGCAGAAGTTAAATTCAGAAGCAGAACTTTCAGTCAATCCTTTCAAAGATCATTTCATTGTAAAGGCCGTAACCGGATTTAGTTATTTCGACAGCAAAGGCAACAATTACCATCATACATATTCAAACATGTATTACCGTGGCGAGGCAAGTGCCTACTACAAACAATGGTCGGCCTTCTTCCAGATACAGGGTCACAAAAACAACTTCTTTGGAGAAACTTTAGAGATTGGCGAGAACTATCACCTATTCGGAGTAATGTACAAACATAAACAACTAAGCGTGGGAGCCATGATGATTAATCCGTTTGTTGATAACTGGAAAGCAGGCAGTGAAAACATGAACGCTAACGCTCCTTCAAAGAATTGGGTATATATAAAGGAGTCGTCCAGATTGCTTTCTTTTAAAGTTTCTTACAGCTTCAACTTCGGTCGTAAATATGAGTCAGCCCAGAAGCGTTTAAACAATGAAGATAAAGACACAGGAGTAATGAGTAGTAAAAAATAAATTTCAGGTTTAATTTTATAATTAAACTTACTTACAGAGGGAGGATTGTTGTGAAACACTCCTCCCTCGCTCTATTTTAAAGGCTTAGCTAAGCCACAGTATTTAAAGAGTATTCAATCAGCATATAAACGCCATTCGATTATCCGCCGAATGTTCGGGATCAAACGTGAACCCTTCCCATGTAAAAGTCTTTAGTTTCTCCGGATTCTCAATACGATTCTTCAGAATAAAGCGAGTCATCTCTCCTCGTGCCATCTTTGCATAGATAGTCACCGTATCCAGTTTTCCCTTTTTCCATATTTTAAATTCGGGAGTAATTACCCGAACCTCCTTTTCAAGAAGTTTCCAATCAAGCGAAGACTGAATATCCATACTTGCCAGATTTACAAGTACATTCCCACTCATCTTGACATCCTCAATAAAAGATTGAGTAAGTCTCGGTTTCCAGTAATCGGCCATTGTTATTCCTCCCAGCTCGGGCAGCTTTACATCATACTCCATCCGGTAAGCCTTTATCATATCCAGCGGACGCACCACTCCATAAAAGGGAGATGCTATCCGTAAATGTTCATGTGCATAAAGAAAATCTTCATTAGAGAAATCCGTCGGAGCAATATGCTTATACACCATTCCTGTATATGCCAGCAAAGCCTGAAGGGAAGGAGCCTCATCAGAATGAAACGCTTCGAACCGCTTAAAAGTTTCCAGAGCCAGCTTCGGACTAATTTTTAGCAACCGTTCCAATTCCTCAATAGAATATTGCGCCATGTGGAGCGCAATCTCTTTTGCTTCATTGACAAACTGTGGGATTGATCTTACTGGGGCTTTCTGCGAACTTTTTGTATTTATCGTTTTGGCTGGGGATATTATTATTTGCATAAAATTTTCAATTTAATAGAATCTTTTATCTATACAAATAGATATTTCATTAAAGATTATTATACATTTGTATTCAAACATAAAGAATAAAAATGGATATAACAAAAAAGCATAATAAAAAGAAGGAGAACAAACGATATTGGAATATTTTGTTTCTACTATCATTTTTCTTCTTATCATCATTCATTTTTCCTGAAGTTTGGTATAGCATCATTAATAACTTAATTATTTATCCTATTCTATCGAAAGTTGAAGACCAGTCTTTAACAGTAAGCATTTCTGTGTTAATTACAGGAGTATTCTATTTAATTTTTTACATATATAATCACAAGCATGAAAAAACACGAAACTGGGTTAGAATTATATTCATTTTCGTATTAATAATCATATATTTACTCTGCAGATTTGCAGCCTCTGGATGGGGCTTTTTACATTTCTATTACTTATCATCAATTGCTTATTCGGATTTTCTATTTCTCATATTAATTATACTCTTCATTTTGGATTTAAGAATGTTATTAAAAGTTAGGACAATAATTAAATTAGAAGAGAAACATAGTCCTTTTTACACTGACACTCCAACCTCTGAAGATGATTATAAACGACAGCCATTGGCAAAACAAGTATACCAAAATCTCAAAAGTACCTTTGAAAGCTATAACAGAAAAGAAATTGATGCTTTTACTATAGGAATCTGCGGTGCCTGGGGCAGTGGAAAAACATCCTTTTTCAATCTCATAAAAGAAGAAATGAAAGAAGATAGTGCTATATTTTTTGAGTGCAAACCATGGTTATGTAATAATGAAAAAGAGATTATTACGGAATTCTTCAACGCAATAAAAAAGGAACTAACACCATATAATCCATCAATATCAAGACATACAGATTCTTACCTTGAAAAGCTTCTACAAATAGAAGATAATGTTTATACAAGAGCTATTAGATTTATCTGCTCAACATACAACAATAAAACTTCTTTAAGTGAATACGAACAGTTAAAACGTTCAATCAAAATGATAGGCTGCCCAATATTCATTTTTTTAGATGATCTAGACCGAATGAATGGAAACGAGATATTGGAAACACTTAAAATAATAAGAAACACAGCAAACTTTACTAATATCTTCTATATTGTTGCATATGATAAAGAATACTTATTGAAAACCATGGAGCAAAGTAATATTTGCAGTCCAGAAAATTATTTAGAAAAGATTATAAATTTAGAAATACCATTACCTGCATTCGAAGGCAATGTAATAATAGAACAGTTAAACAATATCATTTATGAGAAAATTAAGGGCTATAACTTTAATGAAAAGGAGATTCAAAAATGCCTTAATTTATTAAATGAAAAGAAATTTCCAATTTCATATTGGTTTGCAAGCTTCAGAGATGTTTATAGATTCGCAAATTCCTTTGCAATCTCTTTAAAAATGCTATCAGAACAACTAGAGAATAGATCAACTGATAAAGAGATTTATTTACCTGATCTGTTTCTTCTAGAAATGCTCAAATACAAATATCTGATTATCTATAATATTTTAAAAGATAATCCAACATCAATACTTGATGGCTCAAAATATTTATTTACTCTTAAAAGTAATTTTACAGAATATTATAACATAATATCTGGTATCTCTGAGATCAAAAAAATGTCAACGCAAATAGCAGAAAGAGAAAAAGGAAGTAATCCTGAATGCAACGATGAAAAAAAAATAGAAATCAATAACTTTATTCCAGAATTACTAAGAAAAGATCAAAAAAGAAATGAAGGATGTATAGCTATCCTTTTTGATTTATTCCCAGAAGGAAACGTATATAGAGATAATCAATCAATTCAAATCATTCATTCCTATTATAAATATTTCGCCTACAGACTTAGAGATAAAGACATCCCTTTTAATAAATTTATTGCTGTAATATATAATGATAAAGCATCTGTCAAGAACAAAATAAATAAATATTTAGACGAAGAAAAAAAAGAATCATTGCATCACAATTTTTCAGTCCTAATTCAAAGAAGAGCTGATTATGATTTTTCCAAAATATTTGAATCACTTATTATCTATACTCAAATATATGACAATAAACAGGAAGAAAGAAACTATAGCATAAATAACGATATTGATGACTATTGGCGAATTTTACTAAGCAGAACAGAAAGAGATAAAAAAGGAAGCCCACTTGGAAGCATTGATTCTAAGAATAGAGAAATTGTAATTGACATTCTAAAAAAGAAAGAAGAAACAATAAGAAAAGGTATTCTTAATAAGGTTAATTCTTCCGAACTTTCAGAGCCAAACAAATATATTATATCTATTGATGATTTAGAATCATTAAAATAATCCCTCACTCCATCACTAATTCCCCTAAACAACCTGATTAAAAGCAAATTAAAAAGTGAGGGATCAAGAATCAACCATCACTTCATCCATCACTTTTAGGCTCTACCCTCACTCTTTCGGCACGTTTCTAGGCAGAAAGAGTGTAAAAACTGTAATCTTGCTTCATTTACAAAGACAAATTCCTTTCAATTTCAAAATCTAAAAAGAAGAAAGAGAATATTTTAACTGTGACTGTTTTTTGTGATTATTTCGTATCTTTGCGGAAATTATTTAGAAAAAAAAAGAATTATGGAAACAGTTGTTAGTGGAATTCGCCCTACAGGTAATCTGCATCTGGGCAACTACTTTGGAGCAGTGAAGAGTTTTCTGCAAATGCAGAATGAATATAATTGTTATTTCTTTATTGCCGATTGGCATTCCCTTACTACTCACCCAAAACCAAACGATATAGTTCAGAGCGCACGCACTATTCTTGCTGAATATCTGGCTTGCGGTATTGATCCTGAGAAAGCTACCATTTATGTACAAAGTGACGTGAAGGAGGTATTGGAACTTTATCTTTACCTTAACATGAATGCTTATCTGGGCGAGCTGGAACGTACCACTTCTTTCAAGGACAAAGCGCGCAAACAACCGGATAATGTGAATGCCGGATTGCTGACTTACCCTACTCTTATGGCTGCGGATATTCTTATTCATAAGGCAGTGAAGGTGCCAGTGGGCAAGGATCAGGAACAGAACATGGAGATGGCGCGTAAATTCGCACGCCGTTTTAATACTATATACGGAACTGACTTATTCGTTGAGCCGGCTTCTTTCTCTCTGTCGGATAAAGCTATCAAGGTTCCGGGACTGGATGGATCGGGTAAGATGGGAAAATCGGAAGGTAACTGCATTTACCTGATGGATGATGCCAAGACTATCAGTAAAAAGGTGATGAAGGCGGTAACTGATGCCGGACCAACTGCGCCTAACAGTGAAAAGCCTGAGGTTATTCAGAACTTATTCACTTTTATGGATATTGTGTCTACTAAAGATACTTACGATTATTTCAATGAGAAGTACAACGATTGCTCTATCCGTTACGGAGATTTGAAAAAGCAATTGGCTGCCGATGTTATTGCCTTTAATGAACCTATCCGCGAAAAGATTCTGGATTATTCAGCAAACACAGAATATCTTGCTAAAGTTGCTAAACAAGGAGCCGAGAGAGCTCAGGAAAGTGCAGCTAAAACACTGAAGGAAGTAAGAGAAATTATCGGATTCCGCGAGTTTTAAATATCACACCATAAATACAATGCCCCGCTATCTTGATTCAGACAGCGGGGCATTTTTTATTTTAGTACGTTAGTTCAGACAATTATTATCATCTTCTTCTGGCAGTCCGGGTTATCCTTTCCGTTCAAAGGTGGCATCTTTCATCTTTGTCATGAATGACGGTGCCGGACGAAGCAGCAACCGGCCTACCTTTACATCCGTAACACGAAGCTTATCCGGATTGGTTACTTTGTTTGAAGTGAGTGACAGCGAGAATGTTCCTATCTTATCCAGCTTTACTGAGTTACCGTTCTTCAGCTCATTGATCAATGTGTTGGCAAACTCCTCGAGCACCAGTTTCACATCGCCCGATGTAGCGGTACATCTGCCAGATATCAGCGAGCTCAACTCGTCAATGGTTACCAGCTCTTTTCGTTGGGGGACTGCGTAATAAAGTTGTTTTTCCTCTTTCTTGCGGGCATCATTGAGGGGTGCCGCCTTGAATAAAATGCTCATTCAGTTATAGTTTAAAGTTATTTCTAGTCATATTTTCCAATCTCTGCCGGAATGTTTTTGGCGACCTGCGCAGGCTGCCTCAGCGAGCTGCGCAACTCAAAGGAACGACCTGCGCAACTCGATTGTGCGAGCTGCGCAGGTCGCTAAAAATGTTTCCCGGGAGTTTTATAAAGATCCCGTTACAGATATCTTTTTATAAACCGGAGATCGTGTGTGTACTTGTTTAGTTCCTTGCTAAATATTCCCTGGTCGTCGAGTTTGTCGATATGAACCGAGCCGGAACAATGAATAATGTAGCCTTCTTCCGCCACCATTCCCACATGTGAGATGTGTCCGTCGCCATGATCAAAGAATGCCAGGTCGCCCGGAAGTGCTTCTTGTGTGAACGAAATCAGTTCGCCTTGCTTTGCTTGCTGACTGGCGTTACGAAGTATATGAATGCCGTGCATACGCATCACCACTTGTGTGAGTCCCGAACAGTCCATTCCCATGGCATTCTTCCCACCCCATAAGTACGGAGTGTTAAGGAATCGGCGGGCTGTGTCGAGTAATGATTCCTTTAATGGAAGAGCATCGGCAGGATTCAACCGAAAACGGTCGTTCTTTACCCGGAACGTTCCGTCTTCCTTGTATTCGGGAAGCAGACTTCCGCCGGTAAGCAGAATCTTTTCGCCGGTTGTTTCACTCACGGCCTGAGAAAAATACGAGGTTACTACTGTTTGCGCTGCAGGATCATAAGCATCAAAGTACTCTTTACTCACCGCAGTCAGCATTTTAGTGGTTACCCACCCCACATATCCTTCGGTTTTATTGATAATCTTACTCCAGTTGCCCCATGATTCTGTCACAGTGCAGGCCTCTCCGAAAAGGAGTTCAGTGAGCATCTCCGAAGCTTCGTCATGTTCTATACGAAGAGGATTATTGGGAACAAAACAGATTGCGTATTCCATAAATCTTTTATTTTAAGATCGTTACTTAAAGAGTCTTTCTATCTCATCTTCTTTAAGCACCGACAAAACAGTTTTCCCGTCGGGAGTATAGTTTGGTGTGGCACAAGCAAAAAGGGAATCTACCAGTTTAGTCATTTCCGCATTGCTCAGCACCTGCCCGTAAACAATGGCGGCTGCTTTGGCAAGGGTCAAGGCTAGCGCGTTTTGCACTTCCTCTTTCACATCACTTCCCTTTTCCATTGCTGTATGTATCATATTTCTTATCAGCTGAACGGGTGAAAGTCCTTCAATGCCGGATGGAACTCCGTTGATGGCATAACTTCCTCCACCCAGATTTGTTAGTTCAAAGCCAATGGCCGACAGATCATCGGAGATTTCCTGTAACACTGCCGCTTCGGAAGCCGGAAGTTCAAGTATCTCGGGAAAAAGCACTCCCTGTGCTATTCCTTGTCTGTTCTTTATCTGCTCCAGATACTGGTTGAACAACACCCGGACATGTGCCCGCTGCTGATCAATAATCATCAGACCCGATTTCACGGATGTAAGGATAAACCGCCCTTTGAACTGAAACTGAAGGGCGCTTTTCTCTGTTACAGCCTCATCTTCATACAGTGTGGTTTGCTCCGGTTCGGGTTCCTTTTCCTGAAAAGCGGGATAGTCTATCACATCAGGCTCATAAGTCTGCTGCATCTTTCGTTCTGCCTTTTCAATTCCATCATATAAATCTTCCCATTCCACCTTAGGGCGTGAATAAGTGGAGCCCGACTTCTGGAAAGGGTTAAAATTTGGATTGAAATTCAGTTTGGGTGGCTGGATAGGAGCCGCTCCGTCATAAGCAGGAATATCTGGCATGCCTTCCATATCAAAATCAATGGAAGGTACCTCATTAAACTTACCCAGTGATTCTTTCACAGATGCTGCAAGAATTTGCCAGATAGGTACTTCATTCTCGAACTTAATCTCCGTTTTTGTGGGGTGAATATTCACATCAATATCCGCGGGATCAACATCTAAATAAAGGAAATAAGATATTTGTTCTCCGGCAGGGACCAGATTTTCATACGCCTCCATCACCGCTTTGTGGAAGTATGGATGGCGCATGTATCGTCCGTTAACAAAAAAGTACTGGTGTGCACCTTTTTTTCTTGCGGCATCGGGCTTACCAATATAGCCGGATATTTTAATCATTGTGGTATCAACATTTACATTGAGCAACTGTTGATTCATCTTTTTGCCAAACACATTGATAATGCGTTGACGAAGAGAGGTAGCCGGCAGGTTGAACAGTTCTGCATCATTGCTGTGAAGCGTGAACGTCACATCAGGATGAACAAGAACGATACGTTCAAACTCTACCAATATATTACTTAATTCTGTTTGGTTGGACTTTAAGAACTTGCGACGGGCAGGAACATTAAAGAATAAGTTCTTTACTGAGAAGTTACTCCCTTTGGCGCAAGATATAGCTTCCTGCCGTTCCACAGCCGATCCGGATATAGAAATCACCGTACCCAGTTCCTCATTTTCAGGACGTGTTTTGAGATCCACCTGTGCCACAGCGGCAATAGACGCCAAAGCTTCACCCCGGAAGCCCATAGTAGTAAGGGCAAACAGGTCTGCTGCTTTACGAATCTTGGATGTTGCATGCCGTTCAAAAGAAATCCGGGCATCAGTCTCAGACATCCCTTTCCCATCATCAATAACCTGTATACAGGTTCTGCCCGCATCGGTTACTAAGATATGCACTTCCCTTGCACCAGCATCAATAGAATTCTCGACCAGTTCCTTTATCACTGAAGCCGGACGCTGAATTACTTCACCGGCAGCAATTTGATTGGCAACTGAATCAGGTAATAAACGAATAATATCACTCATAACAATCTTTCAAATAGTTACATGAAATTTACTTTTTCAGCAATCCATGATTAGGCAAAGGTATCGCTTTTCTTCCTTTATTCTTCAATACTTGCCCTGCTTTTTTGCCTCGCCATTCAAAGATGTCATCTTTGTTGAGCGGCCGGATAAAGTCAAACCATCCAAAGTTCTCCAGCTTTAGTTTATCGGGGGGAATCATCAGCATTGGGTAAAGGGTACCACTGGAAGCTGGACTCATCACCATTTTATCCATCTTTTTATCCTTGAGATAAATATTAAGCAGACTAGTCTCCGAGGTATTCATCCCCATCATTGTGCTATCTTTTTCTTCAGGATAATATATCAGTCGCACGTTTCCAATGACATCTACTTTTCGCATATCCCCACCCACGAAATAAGCCTTTATATCTTTTCCGGTAACTTGGTTATAGTGAACAGAGTCTTTTTCTTCAACACTTAAAGCCTGGTTTACAATGTGCGCCCAGTCTATTGTACTGTCGTTCATATATATTCTGATCTCTTCTCCCAACAACTGCTTGTTTTCACTCCACAGAATAGGGTCCTTGAACATTCTCAGACAAGTATCCTTTGATGAAAAGAATAAAGAGTCACAAGTTCCCTGAATATCTTTACGGAAAAAGCGAACTTTGCGGAAAGCACGCATCTCTCTGTACATGGAATCCGTTTTAATATTGAATGTATTCAGTTTTAGTGTATCGCCATGCAAATACAAAGTATCACCCTGTGAGTAATCAACAGCTAAAGCCTTCTTAGTGGCAACAGCATTGCCAGTCAGTTCATTGTAAAAGCAATAGTCGCCCTTTAAGAAATTCTTATTTACCGAGTCGGTCAGCAGCACATTATAGAATGCTTCTCCATAACCTTTCTTTCGGTCATAATAGATACTGTCTCCAATCAGTTTCCGGCCATCTTCATTTACCAGAAGAGAACGGTCAAGCAACTGAGCCTGATCAGCACGTGTATTATAGTATCCTCGTTTGGAGGTAATATGATTCTTCTCACTATCTATGCGTGAAGGTCCTACAATATGAGCTATTCCGTTACCTGAATTATATTTCAGTGTATCTGTTTTTAAGGTAAAACGTGGGTTTACCAATTTTACATCAAAGTTAAATACTGCATTCTTTGTAGAAGGACTATATTCTCCCCAATCAGAAGTAAGTACATTTTCCTGATCAAGCATGGTTCCTCCTTCAAAGTAATAAGCCTTGTCCAGCACGCGGTCATAGTCAAGACTATCTGTAAGCAAGGTTGTTTTTCTGTTTACCAGCTTAACGTTCTCTCTGAGTTTAGCCAGTTCTTTGTAACCATCATATTTCAGATAATTGCCATAGATGAACAAGGTGTCTCCCTGTTCCATACGAACTTTACCAAAAGCTTCAAAGGAATTTGTTTTTTCGTTAAGGTAGGCGCTGTCACAGAACATATACATTCCTTTATGGCGCAATCTTACATTTCCCTGTAACAAGGTAATATCCGGCCTACGCACTTCGTCACCAATTGTTTCATCGGAGTTGAGAATATAGACCAGGTCTTTTTTAGATTTTGGTATCTTTTTCCTGTTAACAGAATGGTTTCCCGCTATCAAGTAAACGCCAAACAGGCACAGAATACCCATTAGTAGTATTCTGTGCCTGCTTATTGAATATTTTATATTATTATTCTTCAGCATATTTTTGTGCTTCACTTCATTTATTTAATCCAACCCGGATACTTGAAATCACATTTTCTCCAGTTTTCATTGATACGAACGTATGTGCTTTTCTGCTTATTTCTAATCCACTGATCAAGTTTCTCCACTCTCATTTTTCCAATAACAATATCTTTCAGACTCTGATAATCATCTGTCATGGTTGCTTTGTGGCCATCAATTCTTGCTTTCAGTTTAACTACCGCGCAAACTTCCTTACCTTTATCATTTATCATAGTAAAGGCTTTAGATATTTCACCTACGTTTAACTTATCAACAGCCTTCGCAACTTCCTGTGGTAACTGATCCATATCAAATTTTGAAGTATTTGTTTTTGAATTAGCCATTATTCCGTTATTGTTACGGGATTCCTTATCGTGAGAAATTACTGTGGCAGCTTGTTCAAAAGTAAACTTAGCCTTACGAATGTCATTTGATATAGAATCAAGTCGGTGCATTGCTCCCTGCAAATCCTTGTCAGACACTTTTGGCTTTAACAAGATATGACGGCAGTTAATACGGTCACCACGCTTTTCTATTAACTGGATAATATGAAAACCATATTCCGTTTCAACAATTTTTGATACTTTTTTAGGATCCTGCAAGTTAAATGCCACCGTTGCAAATTCGGGCAATAGCTCACCTTTTCCCATGAATCCAAGTTCTCCACCTCTACGAGCACTACCCGGATCTTCAGAATAAAGAATAGCCAGAGAAGAGAACGGGGTATCTCCGGTAGTGATACGATTTGTATATTCACGCAATCGTTTTTTCACATCCTCAATCTCAGTGAGCGGAATCTTAGGTTCCTGGGTAATAATCTGAACCTCTACCTGAGTAGGGATATAAGGAACACTGTCCTGAGGAATTTTCTGGAAATATCTTCTCACCTCGGCAGGAGTGATCTTTATATCTCCAACCAGCTTTCGCTGCATCTTTTGAACAATCAACCCGTCGCGCGTACTTTCACGCATTGTTTCCCTTATCTGGGTATAGGTCTTATTGAAGTACTCCTCCATCTTTTCCTTAGAACCTATCTGACGGAT
This sequence comes from uncultured Bacteroides sp., assembly GCF_963678845.1. NCBI lineage: Bacteria > Pseudomonadati > Bacteroidota > Bacteroidia > Bacteroidales > Bacteroidaceae > Bacteroides > uncultured Bacteroides sp. The sequence continues at coordinate 31,917 of NZ_OY787466.1, read as the reverse complement.
AATGTTATTTATCTGATACTCTACTTGTTGCAGAACTTCATTGTCAGTAACTTCTACACTATCAATAGCAGCCTGATGCAGATATAATTTCTGGATTGCGATTTGTTCCGGGATTACACAGTAAGGATCACCATCAAATTTGGTTCCGTTGTACTGCGCGTTCAGCCGTTCCTCCTCAACATCCGACTTCAAAATGGCTTCATCACCCACGATCCAGACCACTTCATCTATTACATTATCTTGAGCATACGCTTTCACTTGAGAAGCGCATAGCACAATGAGTAATACAAGCGTTTTAAAGTTCACTAACTTTTTCATTCTTTTTATTTAAATAATTAATCTTTTTATCCGACTTCGCCTCATATACCAGTCATTCCTCACTTTATCGCATAAATTCCTGAATTGGTTAACAAGTATCTCTCTTTTATAACAGCTAATGCAAATAAAAAAGAGTCTTCTTTTTCCAAGGATATATACTTACTTATGATAAGAAAGTAACAGAGCTCAGTATCTTTTGTTTTATTGTGTCTGTTTGAAAAACAACGTCCTATGTTACATATAAACTAATTAGATACAACACAAGGCGAAGATAGTGTAATAATCAATTCATTCAATGATTATTAACTGTTTTTAAAATCTGTTGGTTAATTTCAACCTTATATTTTTCTCGTAATTCTTTAATCCAATCAGCTTCCAGGTAATTTTGATAGTCGGCGGTAACAGGACCACGAACATCTTTATAGCTTTCAGGCCCGCCTTTCAGCATCTTTCCAAGAACAATTGTAACAGGATAATCCTTAAGAGGCTCTGGATTGCCCGACTTAAATTTTAATTTATCCACATATTTGTTGCTCCCTTTAGCAAAGAGCCCTTTTTCTACTTTAACCAAAGAAACGGAATCATTATTAAATGCCTTACGTATTACAGTTGCCCATTCCTCTTCCGAATTATTTTTAGTCAGTTTCTTAACTGCCTTAGCTGTCTTCTTATCCTTGCAATGAGCAATCACACCCTTAAAACGGGGAGAATCCCATTTATAGCTTGAGCTGTTTTCTTGAAAGAATGCAGCCAAACCTTTTTCATCCTTTGAAGCTTTATCCCAAACCTTACGGTTACTTACGTCAAACAATAAAATTCCGTCACGGTATTCTTGCATTAAATGACCAAACTCTGGATATTTTTGCTCAAGTTGACCATTTTCATAATTAAGAATGAAATTATTTGTATAGTCCTTCAGCTGCTTTTCTGCAGTTCCATGTTGAGTCATAGCCCAAATAATAAAACCTTTCACAGGATAGTTCGTTCCATTCAAAGTGAAAAGATCACCCGAAAGATTAAGTGAATGAGCAGAGGTTAGAGAATCTTTACCTGCCTGAATATTCTTCATCAGACTCTTAATCTCATTAACTCCTTTATCATTGTATGAGAATTTATATTCTGTTTTCAACTTTTCAACAAAAGCCTCAACACCTTTATTCCCGCGTCCCTGGCGATTCATACGACGAATAATCTCTTCTTTCTTTTCTTCAAAAGATTCTATTGGTTTGCGGTCTATTAACTTCACAATATGCAGACCGCTTGGAGAACGAAACGGATTAGATATTTCACCTTTATTTAAAGAAAAGACCACATTCTCAAATTCTTTCACAGTCTGACGGAAGCCAATCCATGGCAACTCACCACCACGTGAAGCAGTGCCTTTGTCATCCGAGAAGTTTTTTGCCAAAGCAGCAAAATCGGCTCCGTTTTGCAAAGCCTTATAAATGGAATCCATTTGCATGGTTGCCCTATTCTCTTGTTCTTTAGTTACATCTTGTAGAAGAGACTTAAAGATATGTGCTACCTGCACTTTGCCCATATCGGGACGTCTGTTCGTTACTTTGATAATGTGATAGCCGAAATCTGTACGGACTGGCTTACTTACTTCTCCTGTTTTTAAAGAATAAGCCGCATCTTCAAAAGGACTTACCATCTGCAATGCTGTGAAATATCCTAGATTACCACCGTTCTGCTTCACTGAAGAATCTTCGGAAACTTCACGGGCTACCTTTTCAAAGCTTTCACCGCTAAGGATTCGTTGGCGGGCGCGCTCAGCTTTATTATATGCATCAAGAGAATCTCCGGGAGTTGCATCCGGTTTACACCGAAACAGAATATGCGATGTTTCTAAATTTTCTTTAAGCCGGTTATATATAACCAATGCATTTGCCTGGTCTACAGAGTCGTCCGTGAGATAGGACTTTGCCAGTTGTTGGCGATATCCCAAAAATTCATCACGAAATGCTTTTGTTGTATCGACACCTTCTGATTCAGCAGCAGCAACTTTCAGCTTAAAGTTTACAAACAAGTTGACATATTCTTCTAAAGACTTCTTGTCTAACTCGTTGTTTGAATTATTCTTGTTATAAATGTATTCGAATTCCGATCGTGTTATATTCTTGTTGTTTATCTTCATCAAGACTTCATCCTTTTGTTGGGAGAAAGCACAAGCACCGAAAGCTAAACCTGCAAATAAAATAATCTCTCTTTTCATTATTGGTGTTTCGTTAGATACATATTTAAAATAGATTGGTATAACAATCAATAATTCAACGGCGAAAATACTTAAAAATTGCGTATCCTGAATGAATTTAATCTGTTTTTATTATCAGACAAGTAAATATGCACTTAATATAAGAATAAGGGGAAACTAAGGGAAGAACTTCTATTCTATATAAAGGAATACCAACATCTCTAAAAAAGCAAGGGGAATAACCTCTATCAAAGTCATTCCCCTTATTATTTTTTTGCTAATTATATCGTCTTATTCCGGACGGCTATAGTTTGGTGCTTCACTAGTGATAGTCACATCATGAGGATGACTTTCAAGAACACCGGCACTAGTGATACGTGTAAATTTTGCATCGTGAAGTTTCTCGATACTTGCAGCGCCACAATATCCCATTCCTGAACGAAGACCACCACATAACTGGTAAATCACTTCAAAAAGGGTACCTTTATATGGAACACGTGCAGCAATACCTTCTGGAACTAGCTTCTTAACATCTGTTTCACCGCTTTGGAAATAACGGTCTTTAGAACCATTTTCCATAGCTTCCAGTGAACCCATACCTCTATATGATTTGAATTTTCGTCCGTTAAAGATAATTGTTTCACCCGGACTTTCTTCTACTCCGGCAACAAGTGAACCAATCATTACTGAGTAACCACCGGCAGCCAATGCCTTAACCACATCTCCGGAATATCTTAAACCTCCGTCGGCAATCAAAGGAACACCTGTATCTTTTAATGCTTTTGCTACATCATAAACGGCAGAAAGCTGAGGAACACCTACTCCTGCAACTACACGTGTAGTACAGATAGAACCTGGACCGATACCAACTTTCACACCATCAGCACCAGCTTCAACAAGTGCCAAAGCTGCAGCTCCGGTAGCAATATTACCAACTACAATATCAATGTTTGGAAAACGTTTCTTTGCTTCTCTAAGTTGTTCAATAACTCCTTTTGAATGGCCATGAGCCGTATCAATAACAATAGCATCTGCTCCTGCTTCAACCAAAGCCTGCATACGGGCAAATGAATCGGCAGTTACACCTACTCCGGCCGCTACGCGAAGTCTTCCTTTAGCATCTTTACATGCCATTGGTTTATCTTTTGCTTTTGTAATATCTTTATAGGTAACCAGTCCAACTAGTTTACCTTCTTTATCCACTACTGGAAGTTTCTCAATTTTATGAAGCTGCAATATCTGAGCAGCAGATTCCAGGTCAGTAGACTGATTGGTTGTTACAATATTTTCTTTTGTCATAACCTCGTCAATGCGCTTATTCATGTCGCGTTCAAAACGCAAGTCACGATTAGTCACAATTCCAACCAACATTCTATCATCATCAACAACAGGAATACCACCAATCTTATATTCTGCCATCAAAGATAAAGCATCACGCACAGTAGAACCTTGCTTAATGGTAACAGGATCATAAATCATTCCATTCTCGGCACGCTTCACAATAGCAACTTGCTTAGCTTGAGCCTTGATAGACATGTTTTTATGAATAACACCAATACCTCCTTCACGTGCAATAGCAATAGCCATTTTCGCTTCGGTTACTGTATCCATTGCTGCAGTTACAAAGGGGACCTTTAATTCAATGTTTCGTGAGAACTTTGTCGAGAGATCGACACTACGGGGTAATACCTCAGAATATGAAGGGATTAAAAGTACGTCGTCGTACGTTAATCCATCCATTACAATTTTATCTGCAATAAATGACATAGGGTTTGCTTTTAGAAATTATTGCGTGCAAATATACGAATAATTCTTTTTTCAGAATGAGAAATCTCTCTATTTTTTTTGAATAATTATAAAATAGAGAAAAGAAAAGCGCAGATTATACAAATTTAATCAGGTTTATGTTAAATGGTTATCTAACATGTAATCTATTGATATTAATTTGTATAGCCTGCGCTTAAAAAATATATCCGTTATTTAATTTGCCATTTCAGAGATGAACTTAATTCTAACCAGACGAATTTCGTCTTCTGAGTAGTCTCCACCAAGTTCTTCTACTGCATCGTCTATTTTATCAGTAACAGATTCTTTAAAATAATCATAAATATCCTGCATATGATCTTCATCCATTATTTCATGCAGGAAATAATCAATATTCAATTTTGTTCCGGAATATACTATTGCTTCTATTTCTTCAAGCAAATCCGAGAACTCAATTCCTTTAGAAAGAGCGATATCATCAAGTGCCACCTTTCTATCTATACTTTGAATAATAGACACCTTCAGCTTTGACTTGTTTGCAACTGTACGAACACGCAAATCTTCCGGGCGATCAATTTCATTTTCCTCGCAGTGCTTTCTAATCAATACACAGAACTCCTGTCCGTAGCGCTTTGCTTTTCCTGCACCTACACCTGGGATATTCTGCAGCTCATCCAGTGTTACCGGATAAATAGTTGCCATCGCCTCAAGTGACGGGTCTTGAAAAATAACGTAAGGCGGAACATCCAGCTTCTTGGAAAGTTTTTTCCTCAAGTCTTTCAGCATTGAATAAAGAGCTGGGTCTACCGCACATGCAGCGCCTCCTCGCATAGGAGTTTCCTCTTCTACTTCTTCAAAGTCATTATCCTCTGTTATTTTAAATGATTTTGGATGTTTTAAGAACTTACGTCCTGCATCCGTTACTTTTAATAATCCATAGTTTTCGACATCCTTACTTAAAAATCCAGCTATTAAAGCTTGTCGAATAACAGCATTCCATGTTTTATCTTCTTCGCCCATTCCTGAACCAAAGACTTCTAAGTCTTCGTGCAGGTGTGCTTGTACTTCGGAAGTTTCTCTTCCTTGTAATACATCGATAATATAGTCTGCCTTAAAGTTTTCTTTTACTGCCATGATAGTTTCTATCACCGCACATAATGAATCCTGAGCTTCCACTTGTTTCTTAGGGTTTAAACAATTGTCACAATTACCACAATTTTCTTCCGTATATTCTTCGCCGAAGTAATGTAACAAAGACTTTCTACGGCATACGGAAGATTCGGCGTATGCAGCGGTTTCTAGCAGAAGCTGCTTGCCTATTTCCTGTTCTGCTACAGGTTTTCCTTGCATAAACTTTTCCAGTTTCTGTAAGTCTTTATTGGTATAGAATGTAATGCACTGACCTTCACCGCCATCACGTCCCGCACGACCAGTTTCCTGATAATAGCCTTCCAGACTCTTAGGGATATCATAATGAATAACAAAGCGAACATCAGGTTTATCAATTCCCATACCAAACGCAATAGTAGCAACTATCACGTCTATTTTCTCCATTAAGAAGTCGTCCTGGTTATCAGTTCTTGTTGAAGAATCCATTCCGGCATGATAAGCACGGGCGTTAATCCCGTTTGCTTTCAAGATTTCAGCCAACTCTTCCACTTTCTTTCTGCTTAAACAGTAGATAATGCCTGACTTACCGTTATTAGCCTTGATAAATTTAATAATTTCTTTATCAATGCTATTTGTTTTAGAACGTACTTCATAGTAAAGATTGGGGCGATTAAAGGAAGATTTGTAGACTTCCGCATCAATCATCCCAAGATTTTTTTGAATATCATGCTGCACCTTTGGAGTTGCAGTAGCCGTTAAAGCAATAAGAGGAGCTTTTCCTATTTCATTTATAATGGGGCGAATACGTCTGTATTCAGGACGAAAATCGTGCCCCCATTCAGAAATACAGTGAGCTTCATCAACAGCATAGAAAGATATCTTAACTTTTTTCAGGAACTCCACATTCTCATCTTTCGTTAATGACTCGGGAGCTACATAAAGCAACTTTGTCTTTCCGGAAAGAATATCCGATTTAACCTGATCGATGGCAGCTTTATTAAGTGAAGAGTTGATAAAATGAGCTATTCCATCATCTTCACTAAAGTTACGCATGGCATCAACCTGATTTTTCATCAAGGCAATTAAGGGAGATATAACGATTGCCGTTCCTTCCATTACCAAGGAAGGTAACTGATAACAAAGTGACTTACCCCCACCTGTGGGCATAAGCACAAACGAATCATTCCCGGCCAATACATTTTCGATAATCGCCTCTTGATTTCCCTTGAATTTATCAAATCCAAAGTACGCTTTTAATTGTTCCGTTAATTTATTCTTCTCTGCCATTGTTTTAAGTTGTTTTTTGGCTGTTCTTCATGCAATTATTCAATTCTTCTTATTGAACTCAAACAAAGTTATAAACAACTTCTAAATAATACGTATTTTCCACAGGATATTTTTCAAAAAAATAATGCTTACCATTATCTTATTGCAGATCTGCTGATCTTAAGCTGTTTGTAAACGAGCAATATTTGCTTTTTCAAGTTGTTGCTTGGCATATACCAGCGAAACATTGTATTCAACCTTACCTTGTGAAGGAATCTCGAACATTACATCCATCATAATTGTCTCAACGATAGAACGTAATCCGCGCGCACCGAGCTTAAATTCTACAGCTTTATCTACGATATATTCATAGACTTCTTCTTCAAAACTCAGCTTAATGTTATCCATCTCGAAAAGCTTGATGTATTGCTTAATAATTGAATTCTTTGGCTCGGTTAAGATTGCACGCAATGCATTTCTATCAAGCGGGTTGAGATAGGTAAGTACAGGCAGACGACCTATAATCTCGGGAATTAGTCCGAAAGACTTTAAGTCCTGAGGGGCAATGTACTGCATCATATTCTTCTTATCAATAACCGCCGTAGCCTGAGATGCGCTGTACCCAACCACATGAGTGTTTAGTCTTTGCGCTATTTTTTTCTCAATACCATCGAATGCACCTCCACAAATAAATAGAATGTTTTTGGTGTTTACCGGAATCATTTTCTGGTCCGGATGCTTACGTCCACCCTGGGGTGGAACATTAACAACAGAGCCTTCAAGTAATTTCAATAATCCTTGTTGAACACCTTCGCCACTTACATCGCGTGTGATAGAAGGATTATCACCTTTACGGGCAATTTTATCTATCTCGTCAATAAACACAATGCCTCTTTCTGCTTCCGATACATTATAATCAGCGACCTGTAGCAGTCGGGTAAGGATGCTTTCAATATCTTCTCCAACATATCCGGCTTCTGTTAACACGGTTGCGTCAACAATTGTAAATGGTACATGCAACAGTTTAGCAATAGTTCTTGCTAAAAGAGTTTTGCCTGTTCCTGTGCTTCCCACCATTATTATGTTAGATTTCTCAATCTCCACATCATCTCCGTTATCTTTCTGAAGCAAACGTTTATAGTGATTATAAACGGATACAGAAAGGAAACGTTTGGCATCGTTCTGACCAATTACATATTGATCAAGAAACTTTTTAATATCTACAGGTTTAGGTAGATCGTTGAGATTTAAAGCTGTATCGGCACCATTTTGCTTTCCAGTTCCAATGGCTTCCTGAGTGATTTCGTAAGCCTGAGTGGCACAACTGTCGCAGATGTAGCCATTCATCCCCGTAATCAAAAAAGAGACTTCACTTTCCGGACGCCCGCAAAAGCTACATCTCTTCTTATTCTTTGATGGTTTTGAATCTTCCAATGTTAGTTATTCAATTTAATCTTTATTTCTTTAATTATATCGCTGCAGGTTTACGCATCAAAACTTCGTCAATCATGCCGTAATCCTTAGCTTCCTGAGAAGTCATCCAGTAATCACGATCGGAATCCGCCCATACTTTATCAAATTCAGTATGAGAATGATCTGCTATAATTGTATAGAGTTCTTTCTTTATTTTCTGAATTTCACGAGCTGTAATTTCAATATCTGAAGCCTGCCCCTGAGCACCTCCCATTGGCTGATGAATCATCACGCGGGAATGTGTAAGTGCCGAGCGCTTCTTTTCTGCTCCTGCCACCAATAATACTGATGCCATTGATGCTGCCATACCTGTACAGATAGTAGCTACATCACTGGAAATAAACTGCATTGTGTCGTAAATTCCCAGACCTGCATAAACAGATCCACCAGGAGAATTTATATAGATGGAGATATCTTTGCCTGGATCTACTGAATCAAGATAGAGTAACTGCGCCTGAAGCGTGTTAGCTGTATAATCATCAATCTGAGTACCAAGGAAGATGATGCGATCCATCATCAAACGAGAGAACACATCAAGTTGAGTTACGTTGAGTTGTCTTTCTTCCAATATATAAGGATTCAAATAGCCGTTTTGTGACTTAATCACATCGTCTAAGACCATACTACTCATTCCCAGATGTTTGGTTGCGTATTTTCTAAAATCGTCCATAGTGATTGATATTTTTAAATTAATACATAGAAAAGGAGGCTTTTGACCATCCTTCGTAAGAGCTAACAAAATTACAAAAATAAATCAGACTTGTCTTACTTATTTTTAATAGTAACTCTTTTTAAAGTCAAAAGCCTCCTTTTTTTAGGAAGTTTTAGCAAAACGCTATCTTCAACAATTTGTTTTACTGGAACATTTTGTTGAATTCTTCCATTGAAACAGTCTTATTGTTCAATGTTGCTTTTGCTTTTAACGCTGTAGCAAGTTTAGCTTCAACCGCACGGTTAACTAAACCTTCTACGCTATCTTTCTTCTTTAACATTTCCTGAGAGTAGTTTTCAAGAATATCTTCTGGAACATTAAGCATTCCATATTGAGCAAACTGAGCTCTTGTAGCTTCTTTTGCAATATTAACAATGTCTTCTTGCTCAACTTTAATTTCATTATCCTTAACCAACTGTTCTTTGATTAGGTGCCATGTCAATTCTTCAAGGCTCTTTTCGTAGTTTTCTTCAACGAATTCAGCACCTTTATCCTGATGATTCAACAACATGATACGTTTAAGCAAAGCATCAGGGAATTCAAGTTTACCAATTTTGTTAACCAAAACGTTACGAACATCGATTAAGAATTTATAATCGCTATCAGCAGCGAACTGTTCAGCAACTGATTCTTTGATTTTTGCACGGAATTCTTCTGCTGTCTTAACTGTTCCTTCACCGTAAACCTGGTCAAAGATTTCCTGGCTAAGTTCAGCTTCTACAAAACGAGTGACTTCTTCTACCTGGAAGCTAAAGTTTCCTGTATAGTTTGCAACAGCATCTTTTTCAATCTTAAGAAGAGAAGAAATTTCAGCTTCACTTCCTTCGTAAGCTGTATTAGGATTAAATACCAATACATCATTTACTTTACATCCGTTGAAGATTGCTTTCTGGTCGTCATTCTTCATGTAAGAAGGCATCAAAACAGCGCCTTCTACCTGAACGCCACCTTCTTTTGTGTTACCTTCTTCATCAAGTTCAGCAAGTAAACCTTTCAACATATCTTTATCCAGATATTCGTCTACTTTATCATATTTACCGGCACGTTGAATATAAGCTTTCACTTGTTGATCAACCATTTCTTCTGTTACATCAATTGCATAGTAATCAACTGTATCCTTGTCTGTAATTTCAGCCTTAAACTCTGGAGCCAAAGCGATATCAAACAAGAAATCGAACTCATCCATTGTATCAAAGTCAATTTCAGGTTGTTTATCTTCGTTAGGAAGAGGTTCACCCAAAATATTAACTTCGTTTTCCTTGATGTATCCGTATACCTTTTCTGAAAGGATTTTATTGATTTCTTCAGCCTTAACTGATTTTCCATACATTTTCTTCACAAGGCCCATTGGAACCATTCCCGGACGGAAACCCGGAACATTAGCTTTCTGACGGAAAGTCTTAAGTGATTTATCAACCTGTTCTTGGTAATCAGCCTTTTCAAGCTTTACAGTAAGCAATGCACTTACTTTGTCAATGTTTTGCAATAAAACGTTCATTCTGACAATTATTTATTATGATTTATACTTTATCTTTAAAAGAGGGCACAAAATTAGTGTTAATCTTTCAATTATCAAATTTCTATCTGATAAATTATTCCGGAGTTATATTCTTTTAAGCCAAGGGCTTGTACATTTTTCGTGCTTAACTAAGAGTATTTAAAAAGAGAGGTTTTAAAAAAAGTCTACGCCTTATATATTTAAAATGTAGACTTTAATTACATTAAACCTACTCCTTTTAGGATTTTTATGTAGATCAAAATAACAACTAAAAATTAAGAAAGGGCTTATATTTATAAGCATAATAGTCTAAACTCCTTTCAAAACAAAAGAAATATGGCATCTCTACGTTACACTTTCGTTTTAAAATAAAAAAATAATATCTTGAATTTAGTATTCCGAAAGAAAAAACGACATTTTTTATAAAAAAAGTATAGAAAAAGATTGTCGATTCAAAATTATTGTTTTTCTTTGCTGCGTAAAGATGATATTTAGTTTCTCGATTTCGATTACACGGTTTTTACTTTCGTTCTAATGACGCTTTTGTAAACTCTCTGTCATTTAAAATCCTTACATTATAAATCATCTTTCAGAGAGTTTTATCAATTTATTTATCATTATTAGTATAATTATGAACATTTACGTTGGAAACCTTAACTACCGCGTTAGGGAAGCAGACTTACAGCAAATCATGGAAGACTACGGTACAGTATCTTCAGTTAAAGTTATTATGGATCGCGAAACAGGAAAATCTAAAGGTTTCGGTTTTATTGAAATGCCAAATGACGAAGAAGGTGCAAAAGCTATTGCAGAGCTTAATGGTGCTGAATTTGAAGGTCGCGCATTGGTTGTAAAAGAAGCAAGACCAAAATTCTAAACAATAGAATCTTAGGAAATTAGAAAGAACCTTCTGTCGTTTGTTCGACAGGAGGTTCTTTTCTTTATGATAATTATCACTAAACTTGCCAACAAATGAAAAAAGGTACGTTTGAGAACACTTCAGGATTCGCCCAAATTTCCTTACTGATCCTAATCTTTGTGTTTTGCGCATTACTATGCATTATACTTCTCAGATTACAGATGCCACTCACATCAGGAATGAGAGAAGCTGACATTTTAAGAATTACACTTATTATTCAGGACCTTATTATTTTTATTCTAGCTCCTCTGCTGACGCAGTTCCTTCTTTGGAAAGAATCTACCAAGAAGGCTCTGCAGCTAACAGTTCCTTATTTCCCTGTTTTGCTTTGGGGATTAATTGCAATTACTTCTGTAAGCCCGCTTATTGATCTGTTAAATACATGGAACCAAGGATTACATCTGCCGGAATCAATGAAAGGAATGGAACAATGGATGATAAGTTCTGAGAAAGCAGCCGAAGTAACCACTAATACGTTACTGAATACTGATAACTGGGGAGGATTCATAGTCAATATTCTGATTATTGCAGTGATGGCAGGTATTGGAGAAGAGCTAATGTTTAGGGGAGTTCTTCAGAAAATATTGATTAACTGGACTCGCAGCATTCACTGGGGAGTTCTATGTGCAGCAATCATATTCAGTGCTATCCATTTTCAGTTCTTTGGGTTCCTACCGCGCATGATACTGGGAATGGTTCTGGGATATTTATATGTATGGAGTAAAAGCATATGGGTTCCTATAGCAGCGCATACATTAAATAATGCATTAACTGTAACCCTCACATCGAGCACATTTAATAAGGGAGACAAACTTATTGAAACGGTTTCGGGAACCCCAAATAATCTTGGGTATATCATTATCGGAACTGCCATCTTCGCATTCAGTATGTGGAGAATATGGAGATTTCATCAAGTTCAGTCTGCTTTAAACAAATAGAATAAAAAGAATATAAGAAGAGCCTAAATTTGAAATATCAAATTTAGGCTCTTCTTATATATGGTATAAATTTTATTCCTTCGATTCAAAATCTTTTCGGCGAAGCACAAAGCTATTACTTAGATATTTCTCACGAACAATTTTATTTTCGGCAAGTTCTTCAGGAGTTCCTTTAAACAGAATTTTTCCTTCAAACAGCAAGTAAGCACGATCTGTAATACTCAAAGTTTCCTGCACATTGTGGTCCGTAATTAAAATACCAATATTCTTATCCTTTAGTTTCCATACAATATGCTGAATATCTTCTACCGCAATAGGGTCTACTCCGGCAAATGGTTCATCAAGCATGATAAACTTTGGATTAATGGCAAGGCAACGGGCTATTTCCGTACGACGGCGTTCACCACCCGATAGCTGATCACCAAGGTTCTTACGAACTTTCTGCAAACGGAACTCAGCAATCAGGCTTTCAAGCTTTTCCTTTTTATATTCCTTAGAAGTGTTGGTCATTTCCAATACTGACATAATATTATCTTCCACACTCATCTTTCGGAAAACAGAAGCTTCCTGAGCCAGATATCCAATTCCTGTCTGCGCCCGTTTATATACAGGATACTTGGTTATCTCAAGATCATCGAGAAAGATCCGTCCTTCGTTTGGAGTAATCAATCCCACAGTCATATAGAATGACGTTGTTTTACCTGCACCGTTAGGGCCAAGTAATCCAACAATCTCTCCCTGCTTCACATCTATTGAGACATGACTAACCACAGTTCTCTTTCCGTATTTCTTTACCAGATTTTCAGTACGAAGAACCATTTTTTGTTCCTCCTGAGGTTCAACAGCAGTCTCCTCGGGTTGTTCAACCAAAGTATCAGCACTATTAAGTTCAACCATCGTTTCAGTAAATCCTTCTTCAGCCATTGTTATACTATATTTTGGGGCAAATGTAGTAAAAATATGCATTAAATAGCGTACATTTGCCCACAAATAAGATAATATGTTCAAAGCATTAAAGACTATTGGAAGATATATCATGCTGATGGGGCGAACCTTTTCACGTCCTGAACGCATGAAAATGTATTTAAAACAATTCGTCAAGGAAATAGAGCAGCTGGGGGTAAACTCAGTGGGTATTGTATTGCTGATTTCTTTCTTCATTGGAGCAGTAATCACAATTCAGATTAAACTAAATATTGAAAGTCCGTGGATGCCACGTTGGACTGTCGGTTATGTAACTCGCGAAATCATGTTGCTGGAGTTTTCATCCTCAATTATGTGCTTGATCCTTGCAGGTAAAGTTGGTTCAAATATTGCATCGGAATTAGGTAGCATGCGCGTTACACAACAAATTGATGCATTAGAAATAATGGGAGTTAATTCTGCCAGTTATTTGATTCTACCTAAAATTGTGGCACTGGTTTTATTTATTCCTATACTGGTTACCGTCAGTATATTCGCAGGAATTATAGGAGCATTCGCCACTTGCTGGTTCGGAGGCATAATGACAGCTACAAATCTGGAATACGGATTGCAATACACTTTCGTGGAATGGTATGTATGGTGTGGCATCATTAAATCATTCTTCTTTGCATTTATTATTGCTTCGGTATCTGCATTCTTTGGATACACTGTAGAGGGAGGCTCCATTGATGTAGGTAAAGCAAGTACTAACTCCGTAGTAAGCAGCAGTGTTCTAATTCTATTTGCTGACTTAATACTCACAAAACTATTAATGGGATGATAGAGGTTAAATCATTATATAAATCATTTGATGGCAGAGATGTTTTAAAAGATATAAATGCCACTTTTGAGAACGGGAAAACAAATCTGATTATTGGACAGAGCGGTTCCGGTAAAACGGTACTCATGAAGTGCATTGTAGGCTTACTCACTCCAGAAAAAGGAGAATTGCTTTATGACAATCGCAACTTCCTTTCTATGGGAAAGAAAGAAAAGAAGCTGCTAAGAAGTGAAATGGGGATGATCTTTCAAAGTGCTGCATTGTTTGATTCGCTCTCTGTACTGGATAACGTAATGTTTCCACTGAATATGTTTTCAGATGATACACTAAAGGAACGCACCAAACGAGCAATGTTCTGTTTAGAACGAGTAAACCTGAAAGAAGCAAAATCAGCATTCCCAGGAGAGATAAGTGGAGGTATGCAAAAGCGTGTTGCCATAGCAAGAGCTATAGCGCTTAATCCTCAATATTTGTTTTGTGATGAGCCAAACTCCGGACTCGATCCTAAAACTTCTCTTCTTATTGATGAGCTGATTCAGGATATTACAAAGGAATATAATATGACTACAATCATTAATACCCATGATATGAATTCAGTGATGGGCATCGGTGAGAAAATATATTATATCTACCAGGGAAATAAAGAATGGGAAGGTACAAAAGATGATATATTTACTTCAACTAATAAACGGCTGAATGACTTTATCTTTGCCTCTGACTTCTTCCGTAAAGTAAAAGAGGTCGAAGTACAAAATATATTAGATGAGTAATAGCACTCTATAGAAAAGAATAATAACGAACTATTTGTTATAAAAGACCAGATAATAGAAATAGAAAAGCCGCTGAAATTAATTTTATCAGCGGCTTTTCTATTTCTATTTCTGTCTGATAAATATATTTATCGGAGTTCCTGTCAAGTTCCATTTATCACGCATTTTATTCTCTAAAAAGCGTTTATAAGGATCTTTAATATACTGCGGCAAATTCGCAAAGAATACAAAAGATGGAACGCGGGTATTAGGCAACTGAGTTACATACTTTATCTTAAGATATTTCCCTTTAGTAGCAGGTGGCGGATATGCTTCAATAAGCGGAAGCATCTCCTCATTTAACCGGGCTGTAGGGATCTTAATAGATCTGTTCTCATAGACTTCTTTAGCTTCTTCCAGCACCTTGAATATGCGTTGCTTAGTAAGAGCTGAACCAAAAATAATAGGAAAGTCAACAAAAGGAGCAAAGCGACTGCGAATAGCATTCTCAAACTCTTTCATTACCTTGTCAGTTTTGTTCTCAACCAAGTCCCATTTATTAACAACCACCACAAGACCTTTAGAATTCTTCTGAATTACTGAGAAGATATTCAAATCCTGGCTTTCAACTCCACGAGTGGCATCAACCATTAAGATACAAATATCGGCTCCTTCTATTGCACGAATAGAACGTATAACAGAGTAATATTCCAAATCTTCATTAACCTTACCTTTCTTTCGGATACCTGCAGTATCTACAAGATAAAAGTCAAATCCAAACTTCTCATAGCGAGTATAAATAGAATCACGAGTTGTTCCTGCAATCTCAGTTACTATATTTCTTTCTACACCAATAAACGCATTAATAATAGAAGATTTTCCTGCATTAGGACGACCAACCACGGCAAAGCGAGGGATCTCATCATCTAATATTTCTTCCGATTCTTTATTAAACTTACTGATTAGAACATCCAACATATCACCTGTACCACTTCCTGAAAGAGAAGAAATACAATGTGGATCTCCTAAGCCAAGACGATAAAATTCCGGTGCATTATATTGAAGATCATTATTGTCTGTTTTGTTTGCGACTAAGATCACAGGACTCTTAGCACGACGAAGAATTGTAGCTACCTGCATATCCAAATCTGTCACTCCATTCATCACATCCACAACGAAAAGAATAACATCTGCTTCTTCTACAGCAAGTAAAACTTGCTTGCGAATTTCTTCTTCAAAAATATCATCCGAGTTGACTACCCATCCACCGGTATCAACAACAGAGAATTCACGCCCCAACCATTCTGACTTACCGTATTGACGATCACGAGTAGTACCGGCTTCGTCATTAACGATAGCCTGACGAGTCTTGGTTAAGCGATTAAAAAGGGTAGATTTTCCTACATTAGGACGACCTACAATTGCCACTAAATTTCCCATAAGTTACAACTTTAATTTACGACTATCACAGTCGATGAATACTAATCCATTTGGTAGCCAAAATTCTTTAGTTCTTTATCAGAACTTCTCCAATCTTTATCTACTTTTACAAAGGTTTCCAAAAATACTGATTTACCAAAGAATTTCTCCAACGAGCGACGTGCTTCCGTTGCCACCTTTTTCAAGGCTTTGCCTTGTTTGCCGATAATGATGCCCTTTTGGGAATCCCGTTCGACATAAATAACCGCATTGATACGTATCAACTTTGGTTCTTCTTTAAATTGTTCTACCACAACCTCAACAGCATAAGGTATTTCTTTATCGTAATAAAGCAATATCTTTTCGCGAATGATTTCTGTTACAAAGAAGCGGGCAGGTTTATCAGTCCATTGATCTTTATCGAAATACGGAGGAGAATCAGGCAATAATTCTTTAATTCTGCGCATTACGTAATCAACATTAAATTTCGAAATTGCAGAAATTGGTATAATTTCAGCCTGAGGAAGCAGTTCTTTCCACTCTTCAACCAATGCCTCCAGTTTTTGCTGATCAATGAGATCAATCTTATTTATAAGTACTAAAACCGGAAACGTCTGCTGACGAACCTTTTCAATAAACTCATTATGTTTGTCCCGCGTTTCAATTACATCAGTAACATAAAGCAATATATCAGCATCTGATAATGCTGACGTTGAGAAATTCAGCATTGATTCCTGCAATTTATAGTTGGGTTTCAAAACGCCCGGAGTATCAGAGAATACAATCTGCATTTCATCAGTATTTAAAATACCCATAATACGATGACGAGTTGTTTGCGCCTTAAAAGTTGCAATAGAAATACGTTCCCCAACCAATACATTCATCAATGTAGACTTTCCCACATTAGGATTACCTACGATGTTCACAAATCCAGCTTTATGCATACTTTTCAGTTATTCAAAGAGACAAAAAAACGCATCGAATAATGGGATGCGTTTTTTATATCAGGTTATTTTTTAGTTATTTTTCAGATCCGTCATAACCCCACTTCACATATACAGCTCCCCAAGTGAAACCTGCACCAAATGCAGTGAAGAGTATATTGTCGCCCTTCTTTAGTTTTTTCTCAAAATCCCAAATACAAAGAGGCAACGTTCCAGCGCTAGTATTACCATATCGCTCAATGTTGATCAAGACTTTCTCTATTGGAACCTCTAATCTATTAGCGACTGCATCAATAATACGCAGATTTGCCTGATGAGGAACAACCCAATCAATATTGTCTTTAGTCAGATTATTTTTCTCAGCTACATAAGCTGTTACATCTGACATATTAGATACAGCATATTTAAATACAGTACGTCCTTCCTGATAAAGATAATGCATTTTATTATCTACAGTGAAATAAGATGGAGGACAAACAGAACCTCCTGCTTTCATATGTAGAAAGGGAAGACCTTTACCATCTGTACGCAAACAAGAGTCTATTATTCCATAATCTTCAGTAGTAGGTTCAACCATAAAAGCTGCAGCTCCATCTCCAAAAATAGGACAAGTAGCTCTATCTGTATAGTTAACCATTGAAGACATCTTATCTGCACCAACAATAATAATTTTCTTATATCTTCCGGAACGGATAAACGCAGCAGCAGTTTCCATTAAATAAAGGAAACCAGAGCAAGCAGCTTGAAGGTCAAATGCAAAAGCATTTTTAAGACCTAGTTTATCACAAAGGATCGATGCTGTTGATGGGAAATGATAATCTGGAGTAGAAGTAGCAACAATCACTAAATCAATATCGTCTGGATTAGAACCAGTCTTCTGCATTAACTGTTTTGCTGCTTTTCGAGCCATATAGGATGTACCTAATCCCTCTTCATTCAGGATACGACGTTCCTTGACCCCTATGCGTGTCATAATCCATTCATCATTAGTATCTACCATCTTTGATATCTCTTCATTAGTTAAGATATAATCCGGTACATAGCCACCAACGCCTGTGATTACTGCATTAATTTTTTCCATTAATTTTATTTTAATGTAACGTATACTAAAAAACAGCCTGGGAGCCTTCCCCCTGGCTATATTTTATAATATACTGAATACCTGCTTAGATAGCAGCTTCTTTTTCAATAGCAAGCTTGCCTCTGTAATAACCGCAAGCACCGCATACTGTATGATAAACATGCCATTCGCCACAGTTAGGGCAAATTGCCAATGTAGGAGCTATAGCTTTATCATGAGTTCTTCTCTTTGCTTGTCTCGATTTTGATTGCTTTCTTTTAGGATGTGCCATTTTCTTAAACTTTAATTATTATCTAATATTTTTTTTAATTCATTCCATCTAGGATCTATAGAATCTTCTTCTACATCCTCAATTTCTTCTTCAATAGAAGAATCTATTTCATCATTATCACTATCGTCAGATGTTGTTCTTAAATGCTTATTTAATTTGCTGACCATGCCTTTATTACATTTACCTGGACCATGAACATGCTTCATAGGTAGTGCAAGTGCAATAAACTCATACATAAACCAAGCAAGATTTATAGCGCCTTCTTCCTCTGGAACAATTACCATATTATCGCTTTCCTCAGCATAATCACTACCAAACTTAACAAAAAGCTTATCTGTAGAGGCTACAGACACTTCCATTTCATCCAGGCAACGATCGCATGGAACCAGAACTATTCCTTCTGTTTGGAATACAAGCTCAAAAACTCCTGAAATTCGTTTAACAGTAAGAGTCACATTAACTTTACCTTTCTGAACTTCAGGCCCATCAATATTTGCAAAGAACACATTCTCAAGCAGAAACTCAAATGAACATGAGTCTGCCTGCATTGCCTTCAAATCAACTTTATATTTATCGAACTTTCCCAAAACTATATATAATATTTTTTGCAAAGGTACTAAAAAAGTATGAACCAACAGGTTTTATACTTTATTTTTTACCTTAAAATCAAGTCATTTAACGGAATTCGGGCGACAAAGATACAAATAATAATCCTCATAAAGTATAAATGAGGGTTAAATCTTTATTTTTTAAGTTCTATTCTAAAAGTTGTGCCTTTATTTAACTCAGAGCGCTTCACAAAAATCTTTCCGTGATGATACTCTTCTACTATTCTTTTAGCCAGAGACAACCCTAATCCCCAACCTCTTTTTTTTGTTGTATACCCAGGTTCAAAGATAGTTATATATTTTGACTTTAAAACACCTTTACCTGTATCTGAAACATCAATAAATACTTTTTTCTCATTGCTCTTTACCGAAATTGTAATATTCCCTTGACCTTCCATTGAATCAATGGCATTCTTACATAAATTCTCTATAACCCATTCAAAAAGAGAAGAACTCAGTTTTACTAATACAGGTTCATTTATATAATTTCTAACAAATATTATTTTCCCAGAACATCTCCTAGATAAATAGTCAACAACATTATTAAGCAATATATTAAGATCACACAATTGCAGTTCGGGCATAGAACCTATTTTTGAAAAACGATCAGCAATAAGTTTCAAACGATTAACATCATCCCCCATCTCAGAAATTAATTCGTCATCAGTATATCTTAATTTTAGTATTTCAACCCAAGCCATAAGAGAAGAAATTGGTGTACCTAACTGGTGGGCTGTTTCTTTAGAAAGGCCTACCCACACTTTATTTTGCTCAGCCTTTTTAGAACTCAGCATTGCAAAAACAGCAATTAGAACAAAAAGAAAAACCACACCTAACTGTACATAAGGATATGTTGCTAGGCGCTTAAGCATTAAAGAATCATCATAATAAATATCTATATAGTCTGTCTTATCAGTATTGATTCCATTTAACTGAGATTGAAGATAAATTCTAATTCTATGATTATTGTAACCAAAACTTTTAATCTTGTTCCGCAAATACTTATCTGAATCCGAGGCTGGAGCTGAAATATTCCTATAACTCTGAATTGTCCCCTTTTTATTAACCACAATCACAGGAATAGTATTATTTCCATTCAAAACCTTAAGTACTAATGTAAGATCAGTCCTCTCATCTGCGATATTAAAAGATCTCATTGCCTCAGACCAGACTTCCATTTTATTTCTTTCCTCAAAGGAAAGATCCTTAATCAAAATATGAGAAGTTACCAATGATGAGAAAGCAATTATTATAGCAATAATCACTAATACTATTTTTACCTTCTTAATCCTATTTCCAATCAGCATTATTTAAATAATTATAGTGTTTAAAACGCAATATTACAAATAATATTTCATTGCATCACAACTTTATCTATAAGAGAAGCTATTAGAGAGCTTGATTAATCATTGATCAAAGCTAGGCAACACAATAAATCATTGGATATAGACCTTTTCAATTGACTGGGATAACCTAAACATCATAAGTTTTTATTCCGAGGAATTCTTCAGAGCTTCATTCAGAGGAGTGGCGGATATGACCAGATCGTTTTCAGGAATTCATTGACATTCCCCCAGGAATTCGGACTGATCCATGATCCTAGGTTATAGATGTAGTATGTATAAAAACGAAAAGGAGTCCTGAGTGACTTGTTAGTCAGACTCAGAACTCCTTGATAAAACGGCAGCTACCTACTCTCCCACTGTTACGCAGTACCATCGGCGTGATCAGGCTTAACTTCTCTGTTCGGAATGGGAAGAGGTGGAACCCTGATGCTATAGCTACCTTAATATTTTTAATTTCTTAATTATATTATTAAGATAAACACAATGCAAAAGCAATAAAGATAATAATATTTCAGTATCAATAAAGAGCCAAATTATCTAGCCAACCATATATGGCATAGAAGAAAGTGTACGGGCAATTAGTACTGCTCGGCTTTGACATTACTGTCTTTACACCTGCAGCCTATCAACGTTGTCGTCTTCAACGACCCTAAGAAATCTAATCTTGTGGCTGGCTTCGTACTTAGATGCTTTCAGCACTTATCCAATCCCGACTTAGATACCCGGCAATGCACCTGGCGGCACAACCGGTAAACCAGCGGTCAGTCCAACACGGTCCTCTCGTACTAGTGTCAGAGCCACGCAAATTTCATACGCCCACGATAGATAGAGACCGAACTGTCTCACGACGTTCTGAACCCAGCTCGCGTGCCACTTTAATGGGCGAACAGCCCAACCCTTGGGACCTTCTCCAGCCCCAGGATGTGACGAGCCGACATCGAGGTGCCAAACCGCTCCGTCGATATGAGCTCTTGGGAGCGATCAGCCTGTTATCCCCGGAGTACCTTTTATCCTTTGAGCGATGTCCCTTCCATACGGAAACACCGGATCACTATGCTCTAGTTTCCTACCTGATCGACTTGTCGGTCTCCCAGTCAAGCACCCTTATGCCATTACACTCTGCGGACGGTTACCAATCGTCCTGAGGGTACCTTTAGAAGCCTCCGTTACACTTTTGGAGGCGACCACCCCAGTCAAACTACCCACCAAACAGTGTCCTCACATTTGCGAGTTAGAACTCAAATAATTAAAGGGCCGTATTTCAACAGCGGCTCCACAAACACTAGCGTGCATGCTTCAATGCCTCCGGCCTATCCTACACATCAATTACCCAAATTCAATGTTAAGCTATAGTAAAGGTTCACGGGGTCTTTTCGTCCCATCGCGGGTAATCGGCATCTTCACCGATACTACAATTTCACTGAGCTCACGGTTGAGACAGTGTCCAGATCATTACACCATTCGTGCAGGTCGGAACTTACCCGACAAGGAATTTCGCTACCTTAGGACCGTTATAGTTACGGCCGCCGTTTACTGGGGCTTCAATTCAATGCTTCTCTTGCGATGACATCTCCTCTTAACCTTCCAGCACCGGGCAGGTGTCAGGCTATATACTTGATCTTTCAATTTTGCATAGCCCTGTGTTTTTGTTAAACAGTTGCCTGGACCTATTCTCTGCGCCCTCATCGCTGAGGGACCCTTTCTCCCGAAGTTACAGGGTCAATTTGCCTAGTTCCTTAACCGTGATTCACTCAAGCGCCTTAGTATATTCTACCCAACTACGTGTGTCCGTTTACGGTACGGGTACCTCAAGGATTAAGTTTAGCGGATTTTCTTGGAAGTCTGATTACGTGTACTATCCAATTGCCACAAGGGCGCTCGGTACTATCAGGTTCGACTAGTCTTCCGGATTTGCCTGGAAAACCAATATCTACACCCTTCAACCAGCTATTCCGTCAGCTGGCGACACTTTCACTACTCCGTCTCCACGTCACTCCTTAAGGTAGTAAGGGAATATTAACCCTTTCTGCCATCGGCCTCGCCGTTCGGCTGAGCCTTAGGACCCGACTAACCCTGATCCGATTAGCGTTGATCAGGAAACCTTAGTCTTTCGGCGAGGGGGTTTCTCACCCCCTTTATCGTTACTTATACCTACATTTGCTTTTCCACACGCTCCAGCAAAGCTTACGCTTCACATTCAACGCAGAGTGGAATGCTCCCCTACCAACCATTACTGGTTCCATAGCTTCGGTAAATTGCTTATGCCCGATTATTATCCACGCCAAACTCCTCGACTAGTGAGCTGTTACGCACTCTTTAAATGAATGGCTGCTTCCAAGCCAACATCCTAGCTGTCTTAGCAATCTGACTTCGTTAGTTCAACTTAGCAATTATTTCGGGACCTTAGCTGATGGTCTGGATTCTTCTCCTCTCGGGCACGGACCTTAGCACCCATGCCCTCACTCCTGATATTGAACTAATGCGCATTCGGAGTTTATCAAGACTTGATAGGCGGTGAAGCCCTCGCATCTTATCAGTCGCTCTACCTCACATTAGTAATTATCAAGGCTGCACCTAAATGCATTTCGGGGAGTACGAGCTATCTCCAAGTTTGATTAGCCTTTCACCCCCACCCACAGTTCATCCGGAAGCTTTTCAACGCTTATCGGTTCGGTCCTCCAGTTAGTGTTACCTAACCTTCAACCTGACCATGGGTAGATCACTTGGTTTCGCGTCTACTACCACTGACTAAATCGCCCTATTCAGACTCGCTTTCGCTTCGGCTGCAAAACTTAATTTCTTAACCTTGCCAGTGACAGTAACTCGTAGGTTCATTATGCAAAAGGCACGCCGTCACAGCACGAAGCTGCTCCGACCGCTTGTAAGCGCATGGTTTCAGGGACTATTTCACTCTTCTATTCGAAGTTCTTTTCACCTTTCCTTCACAGTACTGGTTCACTATCGGTCTCTCGGGAGTATTTAGCCTTACCGGATGGTCCCGGCAGATTCATGCAGAATTCCTCGTGCTCCGCACTACTCAGGATACCACTACAGTATATATTGGATTCATGTACGCAACTATCATGCTCTATGGTGACACTTTCCAGAGTCTTCCATTCTCCAATATAAGTCCGATATCGTGGTCCTACAACCCCATAAATGCCGTAACATCTATGGTTTGGGCTAATCCGTGTTCGCTCGCCACTACTTACGGAATCATTCAATTATTTTCTTCTCCTACAGGTACTAAGATGTTTCAGTTCCCTGCGTTCGCCTCCATCATAAGATGGATAATATCCCTTCAGGATATTGGGTTGTCCCATTCGGAAATCTTCGGATTAAAGGCTATTTGCACCTACCCGAAGCTTATCGCAGCTTATCACGTCCTTCATCGCCTCCGAGAGCCAAGGCATCCGCCATGCGCCCTTGCTTACTTTCTTCAAACACTGTAAACTATTCGTAGATATACGTTTTCGTTTACCATATGGTTCGATATATACTTCAGCTCTTTTTATCTCTAAAAATTACTTACTTTATTTGCTTTTGTACATTATGTCAAAGATCGTTATAAAGACGTTAGCCTTTTTTGTGGAGAATAACGGATTCGAACCGTTGACCCCCTGCGTGCAAGGCAGGTGCTCTAGCCAGCTGAGCTAATCCCCCGTGAAATTATTATGAAGCCTTTTTTCCTTTTGGTTAGTATGGTTGCTCCTAAATTTTTCGCGTAGTCCCAGGCAGAGTTGAACTGCCGACCTCTACATTATCAGTGTAGCGCTCTAACCAACTGAGCTATAGGACTGTCGTTCAAAACCTCTTACCTTTCGGCTCGGCTTCTTTCTAATCTCTTGTATTTCTTAATATAAACATAAACAATAAACAGCAGTACAAACTAAATCCGAACCTAAGAACGAAATCACTCCAGAAAGGAGGTGTTCCAGCCGCACCTTCCGGTACGGCTACCTTGTTACGACTTAGCCCCAGTCACCAGTTTTACCCTAGGACGCTCCTTACGGTTACGTACTTCAGGTACCCCCGGCTCCCATGGCTTGACGGGCGGTGTGTACAAGGCCCGGGAACGTATTCACCGCGCCGTGGCTGATGCGCGATTACTAGCGAATCCAGCTTCATGGAGTCGAGTTGCAGACTCCAATCCGAACTGTGAGAGGTTTTTGGGATTAGCATCCTGTTGCCAGGTAGCGACCTTCTGTACCCCCCATTGTAACACGTGTGTAGCCCCGGACGTAAGGGCCGTGCTGATTTGACGTCATCCCCACCTTCCTCACATCTTACGACGGCAGTCTTGATAGAGTCCTCAGCTTAACCTGTTAGTAACTATCAATAAGGGTTGCGCTCGTTATGGCACTTAAGCCGACACCTCACGGCACGAGCTGACGACAACCATGCAGCACCTTCACAAATGCCATTGCTGGCGATAATGTTTCCACTATATTCATTTGCAATTTAAGCCCGGGTAAGGTTCCTCGCGTATCATCGAATTAAACCACATGTTCCTCCGCTTGTGCGGGCCCCCGTCAATTCCTTTGAGTTTCACCGTTGCCGGCGTACTCCCCAGGTGGAATACTTAATGCTTTCGCTTGGCCGCTTACTGTATATCGCAAACAGCGAGTATTCATCGTTTACTGTGTGGACTACCAGGGTATCTAATCCTGTTTGATACCCACACTTTCGTGCCTCAGCGTCAGTTGTACCCCGGTAAGCTGCCTTCGCAATTGGAGTTCTTCGTGATATCTAAGCATTTCACCGCTACACCACGAATTCCGCCTACCTTATGTACACTCAAGAATAACAGTATCAACTGCAATTTTACGGTTGAGCCGCAAACTTTCACAACTGACTTATTATTCCGCCTACGCACCCTTTAAACCCAATAAATCCGGATAACGCTCGGATCCTCCGTATTACCGCGGCTGCTGGCACGGAGTTAGCCGATCCTTATTCATAGTATACATACAAAAAACCACACGTGGCTCACTTTATTCTACTATAAAAGAAGTTTACAATCCATAGGACCTTCATCCTTCACGCTACTTGGCTGGTTCAGGCTCTCGCCCATTGACCAATATTCCTCACTGCTGCCTCCCGTAGGAGTTTGGTCCGTGTCTCAGTACCAATGTGGGGGACCTTCCTCTCAGAACCCCTATCCATCGAAGACTTGGTGAGCCGTTACCTCACCAACTATCTAATGGAACGCATCCCCATCCATAACCAATAAATCTTTAACTTTAAAAAGATGCCTTGATAAAGTACTATCGGGTATTAATCTTTCTTTCGAAAGGCTATCCCCGAGTTATGGGAAGGTTGGATACGTGTTACTCACCCGTGCGCCGGTCGTCAGCGGTATTGCTACCCTGCTACCCCTCGACTTGCATGTGTTAAGCCTGTAGCTAGCGTTCATCCTGAGCCAGGATCAAACTCTTCATTGTAAAAGTTTTATTTAATTCTGTTCAGGATTCCGTTCTTATTTTCTTGTTTCTTCAATAACTTAATCGCTTAAATCATTGTTGACGGTTCGAAATTTATTACTCTGTAAGTATGCTAAAAGCACGCCTACAAGAGCTCTTGTACTACTTGTATTGTTTATATCTAAATCTTATTCAAAGAACGATTTTGTTTTGCTTTTTGTTAAGCGGATGCAAAGGTAGAACTTTTAATCTTTACCTCCAAATGTTTTCTGATTTATTTTTTTTAATTAATCCCTCAGAATTCTTTCGGTGAAACACCCTCTTCTCAATAAGTCATAAACTTTAATGCCTTGTCTCTTACAAAGCGGGTGCAAAAGTAGAACTTTAAAACTTTAAATCCAAACTTATATTACTCTTTTTTATAATAAAAATAGTAGCACTTACTTAATGTACTGGTTTACAACTAATAATATTAAAAAGTATTTTCACGGATATATTATATGTGGAAATCTAATCTGCAATATTTATGTTGTATCCTAAACAAATCTGCATAAAACAAGGATAAATTGATTAGGAATAAAAGAATACCCAGGTGGCAGAAGTTTATTTCTTACTACCATCTTTTTTAATGAAACAATCTATTTATAACTTTCCCATAAATAGCAAAGACAAAAGCATCCATCACAGGTCTGCTACTTCTTAGGAATATAGACCAACATTTAACATAAGAGCACAGTAAATATACTAAGATACATGGTAAGCGTTTTCACGATACTACATTGTTCGTCACGATTTGGCCTTTTATCTTTGCCTTCCAAAAAGGAAAAAAGATGAAAGTATCCGAACTATACACAGAAACGACAGGGGGCTATAGGGGAATTAGGGATCAGTTTATATTCTTGGAGGATCCTAGTTAAAAGTTTATCTTTGCAGGATGAAAAAGAAGATAGATAACCCGACCCCACTTAACGTGTTAGGTATGTTTTTGCCTTCGGGCCTGCTTGATTATTTTGATTTAATCAATAGTGAATCCCTGGAAACCTGTTTTATTCTGTTCCTTGAAGAGAAGAATATTATTCCTGAAGAATGCAAAACACTTCCTCTTCATTCAAAAGGATTTATGCCGGAAATCGAAGTCCAAGATTTTCCTATACGAGGTAAAGCAGTCTATCTTCGCATTAAACGGCGCCGTTGGGAAGATACTCAAACCGGTAAAACATATAGCCGTGATTGGAATCTGGTTGCCACCGGCACTCGCATAACCGCTGAGTTCGGTGCTTTTTTAAAAGAATTACTTAGACAATAATGCTGCCAGCAGCGAATCTTTGGCTGGACACTATGGATTAGATGGCAAGCTCATTCAAAAGTATTATAAAGAAAATCTGAGCGATTTCAGGGAATGGGATCTGTTGTCCCATGCAGAAGATTACATTCTCTTCCCAAAAAACATCTCTTATCACCTTTGCATTGATGAAACAGCGCTTACCTCAGGAGAATTATACACTATTCTCTCAAGTAAAAAAGGTCATGGCCGTAAAGGTACAATCGTAGCTGTTATTAAAGGAACCAAGGCTGAAGATATAATAAATGTACTCTGCAAGATTCCAGAGAAGGAACGCAATATTGTAAAAGAGGTTACTCTTGATATGGCAGGTAGCATGCAAAAGATTATCCAGTGTTGCTTTCCAAAAGCCATACAGGTTATAGATAGTTTCCATGTTCAGAATTTACGCCCCCAGTCATATGATAAAAATGTAGCCAGATTGAAGCTTGCTCAGTGGTATGAAAGCATAGAAAAAGAAGGGTACAGGAATTTTTCTACTGTTAGTCAAACTATAAAAAACAATTATGAAAGAATATTGAACTTCTTTATTAACAGAAGTACAAATGCAGCTGCAGAATCATTTAATGCGAAACTCAAATTCTTCAGAGCTTCATTCAGAGGAGTGGCGGATATGACATTTTTCCTTTTTAGAATATCAAAAATTTATGCATAAAAGAAGACCGGATTTAACATTCCCCCAGGAATTCGGACTGATCCATGATCCTAGGTTATAGATGTAGTATGTATAAAAACGAAAAGGAGTCCTGAGTGACTTGTTAGTCAGACTCAGAACTCCTTGATAAAACGGCAGCTACCTACTCTCCCACTGTTACGCAGTACCATCGGCGTGAT
Organism: uncultured Bacteroides sp.; assembly: GCF_963678845.1. Lineage (NCBI taxonomy): Bacteria > Pseudomonadati > Bacteroidota > Bacteroidia > Bacteroidales > Bacteroidaceae > Bacteroides > uncultured Bacteroides sp. The sequence goes on along the minus strand of NZ_OY787466.1, from coordinate 3,964 downwards.
CAGGCTTAACTTCTCTGTTCGGAATGGGAAGAGGTGGAACCCTGATGCTATAGCTACCTTAATATTTTTAATTTCTTAATTATATTATTAAGATAAACACAATGCAAAAGCAATAAAGATAATAATATTTCAGTATCAATAAAGAGCCAAATTATCTAGCCAACCATATATGGCATAGAAGAAAGTGTACGGGCAATTAGTACTGCTCGGCTTTGACATTACTGTCTTTACACCTGCAGCCTATCAACGTTGTCGTCTTCAACGACCCTAAGAAATCTAATCTTGTGGCTGGCTTCGTACTTAGATGCTTTCAGCACTTATCCAATCCCGACTTAGATACCCGGCAATGCACCTGGCGGCACAACCGGTAAACCAGCGGTCAGTCCAACACGGTCCTCTCGTACTAGTGTCAGAGCCACGCAAATTTCATACGCCCACGATAGATAGAGACCGAACTGTCTCACGACGTTCTGAACCCAGCTCGCGTGCCACTTTAATGGGCGAACAGCCCAACCCTTGGGACCTTCTCCAGCCCCAGGATGTGACGAGCCGACATCGAGGTGCCAAACCGCTCCGTCGATATGAGCTCTTGGGAGCGATCAGCCTGTTATCCCCGGAGTACCTTTTATCCTTTGAGCGATGTCCCTTCCATACGGAAACACCGGATCACTATGCTCTAGTTTCCTACCTGATCGACTTGTCGGTCTCCCAGTCAAGCACCCTTATGCCATTACACTCTGCGGACGGTTACCAATCGTCCTGAGGGTACCTTTAGAAGCCTCCGTTACACTTTTGGAGGCGACCACCCCAGTCAAACTACCCACCAAACAGTGTCCTCACATTTGCGAGTTAGAACTCAAATAATTAAAGGGCCGTATTTCAACAGCGGCTCCACAAACACTAGCGTGCATGCTTCAATGCCTCCGGCCTATCCTACACATCAATTACCCAAATTCAATGTTAAGCTATAGTAAAGGTTCACGGGGTCTTTTCGTCCCATCGCGGGTAATCGGCATCTTCACCGATACTACAATTTCACTGAGCTCACGGTTGAGACAGTGTCCAGATCATTACACCATTCGTGCAGGTCGGAACTTACCCGACAAGGAATTTCGCTACCTTAGGACCGTTATAGTTACGGCCGCCGTTTACTGGGGCTTCAATTCAATGCTTCTCTTGCGATGACATCTCCTCTTAACCTTCCAGCACCGGGCAGGTGTCAGGCTATATACTTGATCTTTCAATTTTGCATAGCCCTGTGTTTTTGTTAAACAGTTGCCTGGACCTATTCTCTGCGCCCTCATCGCTGAGGGACCCTTTCTCCCGAAGTTACAGGGTCAATTTGCCTAGTTCCTTAACCGTGATTCACTCAAGCGCCTTAGTATATTCTACCCAACTACGTGTGTCCGTTTACGGTACGGGTACCTCAAGGATTAAGTTTAGCGGATTTTCTTGGAAGTCTGATTACGTGTACTATCCAATTGCCACAAGGGCGCTCGGTACTATCAGGTTCGACTAGTCTTCCGGATTTGCCTGGAAAACCAATATCTACACCCTTCAACCAGCTATTCCGTCAGCTGGCGACACTTTCACTACTCCGTCTCCACGTCACTCCTTAAGGTAGTAAGGGAATATTAACCCTTTCTGCCATCGGCCTCGCCGTTCGGCTGAGCCTTAGGACCCGACTAACCCTGATCCGATTAGCGTTGATCAGGAAACCTTAGTCTTTCGGCGAGGGGGTTTCTCACCCCCTTTATCGTTACTTATACCTACATTTGCTTTTCCACACGCTCCAGCAAAGCTTACGCTTCACATTCAACGCAGAGTGGAATGCTCCCCTACCAACCATTACTGGTTCCATAGCTTCGGTAAATTGCTTATGCCCGATTATTATCCACGCCAAACTCCTCGACTAGTGAGCTGTTACGCACTCTTTAAATGAATGGCTGCTTCCAAGCCAACATCCTAGCTGTCTTAGCAATCTGACTTCGTTAGTTCAACTTAGCAATTATTTCGGGACCTTAGCTGATGGTCTGGATTCTTCTCCTCTCGGGCACGGACCTTAGCACCCATGCCCTCACTCCTGATATTGAACTAATGCGCATTCGGAGTTTATCAAGACTTGATAGGCGGTGAAGCCCTCGCATCTTATCAGTCGCTCTACCTCACATTAGTAATTATCAAGGCTGCACCTAAATGCATTTCGGGGAGTACGAGCTATCTCCAAGTTTGATTAGCCTTTCACCCCCACCCACAGTTCATCCGGAAGCTTTTCAACGCTTATCGGTTCGGTCCTCCAGTTAGTGTTACCTAACCTTCAACCTGACCATGGGTAGATCACTTGGTTTCGCGTCTACTACCACTGACTAAATCGCCCTATTCAGACTCGCTTTCGCTTCGGCTGCAAAACTTAATTTCTTAACCTTGCCAGTGACAGTAACTCGTAGGTTCATTATGCAAAAGGCACGCCGTCACAGCACGAAGCTGCTCCGACCGCTTGTAAGCGCATGGTTTCAGGGACTATTTCACTCTTCTATTCGAAGTTCTTTTCACCTTTCCTTCACAGTACTGGTTCACTATCGGTCTCTCGGGAGTATTTAGCCTTACCGGATGGTCCCGGCAGATTCATGCAGAATTCCTCGTGCTCCGCACTACTCAGGATACCACTACAGTATATATTGGATTCATGTACGCAACTATCATGCTCTATGGTGACACTTTCCAGAGTCTTCCATTCTCCAATATAAGTCCGATATCGTGGTCCTACAACCCCATAAATGCCGTAACATCTATGGTTTGGGCTAATCCGTGTTCGCTCGCCACTACTTACGGAATCATTCAATTATTTTCTTCTCCTACAGGTACTAAGATGTTTCAGTTCCCTGCGTTCGCCTCCATCATAAGATGGATAATATCCCTTCAGGATATTGGGTTGTCCCATTCGGAAATCTTCGGATTAAAGGCTATTTGCACCTACCCGAAGCTTATCGCAGCTTATCACGTCCTTCATCGCCTCCGAGAGCCAAGGCATCCGCCATGCGCCCTTGCTTACTTTCTTCAAACACTGTAAACTATTCGTAGATATACGTTTTCGTTTACCATATGGTTCGATATATACTTCAGCTCTTTTTATCTCTAAAAATTACTTACTTTATTTGCTTTTGTACATTATGTCAAAGATCGTTATAAAGACGTTAGCCTTTTTTGTGGAGAATAACGGATTCGAACCGTTGACCCCCTGCGTGCAAGGCAGGTGCTCTAGCCAGCTGAGCTAATCCCCCGTGAAATTATTATGAAGCCTTTTTTCCTTTTGGTTAGTATGGTTGCTCCTAAATTTTTCGCGTAGTCCCAGGCAGAGTTGAACTGCCGACCTCTACATTATCAGTGTAGCGCTCTAACCAACTGAGCTATAGGACTGTCGTTCAAAACCTCTTACCTTTCGGCTCGGCTTCTTTCTAATCTCTTGTATTTCTTAATATAAACATAAACAATAAACAGCAGTACAAACTAAATCCGAACCTAAGAACGAAATCACTCCAGAAAGGAGGTGTTCCAGCCGCACCTTCCGGTACGGCTACCTTGTTACGACTTAGCCCCAGTCACCAGTTTTACCCTAGGACGCTCCTTACGGTTACGTACTTCAGGTACCCCCGGCTCCCATGGCTTGACGGGCGGTGTGTACAAGGCCCGGGAACGTATTCACCGCGCCGTGGCTGATGCGCGATTACTAGCGAATCCAGCTTCATGGAGTCGAGTTGCAGACTCCAATCCGAACTGTGAGAGGTTTTTGGGATTAGCATCCTGTTGCCAGGTAGCGACCTTCTGTACCCCCCATTGTAACACGTGTGTAGCCCCGGACGTAAGGGCCGTGCTGATTTGACGTCATCCCCACCTTCCTCACATCTTACGACGGCAGTCTTGATAGAGTCCTCAGCTTAACCTGTTAGTAACTATCAATAAGGGT